>CALKXX010000125.1 GCA_938003725.1 uncultured Sphingomonadaceae bacterium
GCGGATTTCCACTTTCAGTGGATTTGTCGGACCGAAACCTGCTTCTTTGAGCAACTGTAAAGCCTCTTTACGCCGTTCTGCCATCGCCGATTTGGCGTAGGCCGGAACCGGGTTTATGGGATAGGTTTCAAAGCCCGGCGCAACCAAGGTGTAGGCCGGTTTTTCGCCGGAATGCAGCAAGTTGGATGTTATTATTTTTCTGTCGATGGCGATGCTCAAAGCGCGTCTTACCCGCTTGTCTTTCAAGCTGGGCGTTGAGATATTGAGAGCATAATAATATGTGCCCAAAATGGGGAATGTGCGGAGAGATTTTCCCAGCTTCTTTTTTACCCAATCTGTTTGAGCCGGCGGATAGTTTAATCCAACGTCAATTTCACCGGCGCGGAACCGCTTGAGTTGTGTGCCCAGATCCGATGTTGGAACATATTCTACGCCATCAAGGCTGACAGATTTCGCATCGATGAAATGCTCATTCTTTAGCACGCGGATACCAATTTGAGGGACCCAGCTGCTCATTTTGAACGCGCCATTGCTTACGGTATTGGGCGGACGCGACCACCCTTGCGGAAATCTTTCAACAATATGTCTTGGGACCGGCAGCGCGGAAGGTACAACCAGCAATTGATCAAAATAGGGTGTTTGTGTTTCCAACGTGATCACGACCGTACGTTCGTCAGGAGCCGTCACGCCAATGTTATTGACAGGTAGCTCTCCCGCATTGACCTTGCGGGCATTTTTAATGGGATAAAGATAGGAGGCGCTGGGGGACGCTGTTTCGGGGTTAAGTGAGCGCCGGAATGAATAGAGAAAATCTGCCGAGGTGATCGGCGTACCGTCGGACCATTTCAGATCGGGGCGCAAAATGAACGTCCAGATCAAGCCATCGTCTGATACACTATATTCCGAGGCGGAACCGGGAACGACTTTGCCAAATTTATCATAGGTCATCAGGCCCTGAAAAAGATCGTTTACGATTATGACTTCGGGAGATTTATTCGCAAGGTGAGGGTCCAATGTACCAGGCTCTCCGCTATTGCTTCGGCGCAACAGATCACCTTCAAAACGCTCCGGTTCGGTAAAGAACAATGTGCTTGCTAACGCCAGGATAAGAAATCCGATCACCAGCAATTTTGGTGAAACTATTGTCCCAATGATACCCTCCTTCAAATTTGCTGCAAACCACCCATTTGCTTTATGACGCGCGTTTTATAGCATATTATTGTGGCTCCAATAATATGCCGTTTTCAATCATGCGCTGTACGGTCGCAAGCTCCATAGCCTTATTTTCGTCATTGGAGATAATCGGCGTGTCCCGCCATCCATTTGCCGGAAAAAGATCGACCCGATCATAAAACGGGGCGTGCAGGGCAGGTTGCAATTGTGCCAGCATATTGCCTTTTCCCGCTGCGTTGACACGAAACCGGCGAAGCTTTGGCATATCAAGTTCCGCCGCCACCAGCATCTCTGCCTCGCTTTCCTCGTGGGCGATAATCTCACCGTGAAAATCGATCACCTCGCATGGTGCGCGCCCGTCTTTGCAATATTGTCTACCATCGGCCACAAAGGGTCCGATATTACTGGTCACGACATAGCAATGGTTTTCATAGGCTCTGCTTTGCCGCGCAAAGCGCCCGCCATCTTTTGGTTCCGCGCTGGCTGCGTTCGGGTTGAGCAATATTTCTGCACCCTTCATAGCATAGCAACGCGCCATTTCCGGCCAATGGGCGTCGCGCGCGATCATCATCGCGATCCGCCCTATTGGTGTATGTGCAACGGGGAACAACGATTCGATGCCGAATTTGTCGATCCATTCATCGAGAACATCAGATGGTCTGGTTTTGGTCGTCATCGCATATAATTTGCGATAACGCAGGATGATATCGCCGCTCGGCGCGATCAAAAAAGCGGTGTTGAAAAAGCGCCCGGGAAATTCGTCCATGACTTCATAAGCAGCACCGGCAACATAAGTTTTGTTCGCGATAGCTGCTTCGCAAAGTCGATCCATCTCCGGGCCTGGCATTCTTACGCTGGCTTTGATCCAGCCCGGCACATCCACGTCCAACGTATAGCTAGTTAAGAAAAATTCCGGAAACAGAACCAGATCAGCGTCATATTCATCCTTCGCCGTTTGAATATGTTCGATACTTATGTCGATGTTTCGATCAATTGCTGTGTCGTCAAATCGATCTGCAGCCGGATAGACCAGATTGATGCGAGGTTGAACAGCAACAACAGTGACCATCGGGATTCTCTTTCCAATAAAACGGTGCGTGCGGCCTAATTGCAGCACGCACCGGAAACATTAACACATAGGACTGATTAGATTTTAGGTGCTCCTGTATCTTCCCAGCGGAAAAACTCGATGGAGTTATCATGCAAGGCCATTTTTTTATGCTCATCAGAAATTGTCTTGCGATCTTCCAGATATTCCTTGGTCTGGCCCGGTTCGTAATCAAGATGCGGATAATCTGCCGCAAAGATCAAGCGATTTGGGGCACCGGTCCAATCGATAAATGATTCAACGAAAGCATCCTCGGGTTCAAAACCAAACCATATTTGACGCTGAATATATTCTTTTGGATCCAATTTCATTTTGGGTGCGCTATCTGCGACCATTGGAGTAAATTTTTCCATGCGTTCATGCAGACGATCAAGCATCATTGGCACCCAGCCAACACCGGTTTCAAAGATACCGAGTTTAAGGTCAGGAAATGTTTCGCAAACACCGCCACTTATCAGGGCAAGAAGGCTGTTCATACCTTGCATTGGAAAGCCGTTAATGTCGCTCCACAATGGAATTTTGCTAGGCCAGTTGCGGTCGAATCCTTCGATATATGGATCCGAAAAACCATGAATCGCAACCGGCACTCCCAGTGCCTGAGCTGCTTCGTATATCGGGTGATAATGCTCAGAATTCAGCGTATGATATTCGTCCGGCGTATTGCCGATGACATTTGGATTTACGTAAACGCCCGGCATCCCCAGCTCAAAGACACAGCGTTTCATTTCCTTAAGCGCATGATCAGTATCGGCGGCGTTTAAAATGCCGTAACCAAACATTCTGTCCGGATATTCATTGCACATATCCGAAAGCCAATTGTTATAGGCTTCTGCCATTGCATTGCCGAGTTCTGGAACACCCAGATATGCTGGTGCAATATTGCGTGATGGCATCAATACCGTTCGGTCAATACCTTCCGGGTTCATAAATTCCCGCACCCGGACACCGGCATCAACGCCGCCTAATGGTCCTGGTGGACGGCCTGACGGAGGCAGATGCCCGCGAAAACCTTTTGGTGGAAAGGAAAAGCGCCCGCATTTAAAAAATGCCAGTCCATCTTCTTCGCGGACCTCATGGCGTGGGCGATCAGGGTGTGATTTAAACTCTTCATCGAGATATTTATCCCAAAGATCAAGCGGCATACCCACATGGGAGTCGCCGTCGATCAGGGCGTATGGGGCTCTTTCAACTTTTTCGGACATATACAGATTCCTTTTGTATGAATGACAGGGATAATTTTGGTCTCGACATTTTGATACAAGAGGAAGTAGCCAAAATTTAAACGATTTATCATTATTGTTATCATAAGAAAAATTTAATATAAGACATGCATGCGATTTCCGACGACCAATGATATTGAAGCCTTTGTCGTTGCGGCAAACCATATGAATTTCACCAAGGCTGGTGAAACCCTTAACCTGACGTCCTCTGCTATTAGCCAGCGTATCCTTGCGCTCGAACAGGAACTTGGGTTTAAATTATTCCGGCGCCACGGGCCCAAGCTGATATTGACAGAAGAAGGCGAAATATCTCTCCCGGTGTTGCGGCAGACATTGGCACAGTATCGCGAGTCTATTGGATCGCTGCAATCATTGATACAGAGTCGCGCATTGACCTTGCAGGTTTCTCCTTCTTTCGCTGAAAAATGGCTCAACCCGCGCCTCGCGACATTTGAGGAACGCCATCCCGACATTGACTTACGCATTTGGAGCACAGTTGGCGGCTTGAATATGAAGATGGATCGGCCCGGACTATCAGTTTCTTATGGGATTAATCCCAGTGATGGTGTCCCGGCGGATCATAGTGTGGAACTGCTTTTTGCGGAGCATATTTTCCCGGTATGTGCGCCTGAATATCTGGCGAGCTGCGGGCCGCTTAACGGGCTTGATGATCTTGGTAAGATGAAGCTTTTGCATGATGACAATATGGAACCGATGCGGTCTTTTCCCAATTGGAGGCGCTGGTGCGCCCGCTTCAAGGTCAATCAGGTAGATACGAGCCGCGGGCCCCGTTTCAACATTTCCAGCATGGTGCTGAATGCTGCTATAGAGGGTCGAGGGATTGCCCTGGGCCGTGGTGCACTGGTTTACAATGATCTAGAGAAGGGGAGATTGGTGCGGCCATTTCCGGAAATATTCCCGCTCAGCTTTGAATATTATCTCGTTTATCCAAGATCACTTAATGATCGCCCGGATTTTGAACCCTGTCGGGCTTGGTTAGTTGAAGAGGCCGCAAAACAGCGTTCATTTGCATCTTTATGACA
>CALKXX010000126.1 GCA_938003725.1 uncultured Sphingomonadaceae bacterium
AAAGGCATTTGCGATGTCTTCCGGTGCACAGGCCCCGCCTTCCAGCTTATTTGCATTGCGCATCACCAAAGCCCAATCGAGATCACCTTCAGGCGGGGTTTGTTGGCTCATCGCTGTCTCTACATGGCCGGGGCATATTGCATTTACGCGCACACCTCTTGCCGCATATTCAATAGCAAGTGATTTGGTTAGCCCGACAACACCGTGTTTCGAAGCGGAATAGGCGCTGGAATAGGCAATGCCCCAAAGTCCTGCTGTGGAGCTGGTATTGATTATTGATCCTTTGGTTTTTACCAGATGCGGCAAGGCTGCGCGGCAAAGTGTATAAAAACTGGTCAAATTAATCGCCACCACCCGTGCAAACCGGTCCTCATCAAAATCCTCGACGGGCCCCCAATCGAGCAGCCCTGCGATATTACATAGCACGTCAAGATGTCGGTCTTCGGTGGCCTTCGCCAGCAGCGCCTTACAGCTATCGTGATCGGTTGCATCATATTGGACGACGAGAGGATCGCGATCCATCATGTCCGCAGTCTCCCGAAGGCCCTCTTGGTTGATATCCCCAATGGTGACTTGCGCTCCCTCTTCGGCCATTAAAATTGCGGTTGCACGACCTATTCCTGACGCTGCTCCAGTAATAACCATTGTTTTGTCGACAAAACGCATTTCATTCTCCTTTGAACCTTGATTTGCGTAATATCGTGGCGCACAGATTACGCAAAGGAGAAATGCAATGGATTTGGAAGCACGCGTTCAGCGGATCGAAGATGATCGTGCTATTCGTGATTTGAAAATGCGGTATCTGCGCGGCTGTGATGCAAAAGATCCAAAGGCGATGCGTGATTGCCTGTTGCCGGATGCGAAAATCTTGTTTGACGGTTTCCCCCCGTTCGATCAGCGGGATGCCTTTATCGAGATATACCAGCAAATGGGCTGCGCGCCCGGCATATTCGATATTCACCAAGGCGGCACCGGGATTATCGAATTTGAAAGCGACGCGCGCGCAAGCGGTTGGTGGCCGCTCTATTTCCACAATATCAATCTGGAGCAGCGAACTTTGACGCAAATGGGCGTAGAATATGATGATGTTTATATCAAACAGGACAATCGGTGGTGGATCGCAGAGACGCGCTCAAGGCGCAAAAGCTGTCTGATACACACAGTTGATGCAGATGGGCAGGCGACCGTTAATGTGATGGGCGAACCACCCGAAAACTTTGGATAGAGCATAGTCCGGAAGTACGGCCCGTCTGCAACCCCCCGCTAGGCCAGAGATGTCTGCACCCGATCTTCCAAATGTCCGGATGTAACGCACAAGTCGATTAAGAAGTGGCCTTACGGGATGTTTGTTTGATCCTGACCCCATAGACCAAAATGACCGATATTATGTCCAGGACGATGAATGCGGCAAAGGCAAAGTCATAGCTACCAGTTTGATCATAGCTGCGACCGACCAACGCAAGTGAAATAAGGGCGAACGGCATGCTGATAATATTCATCAGGCCATAAGCAATGCCGAATGAGGCGCTGCCGAAGGAATCTGCCGTCAGGGAAGTCCAAACCGGATATACGCCGCCCACCGCCAACCCGACAATCAATGCCGCGGTGAAAATCTGTGTGTAGCTTGGCTCGATTAACAAGATACCGAGAAACGCAAGATTGCATAGCACGACGATCAAAAATAGAGCGCGCTTGTCCACCCGATCTGCAAGCCAGCCCATAACGAATTTCCCGCCAATGGCAGAAATTGTTAGCGCGGAGATTAAAAGAGCTGCTTCGGAAACGGAAAAGCCACGATCCAATCCATAGGGAACCAAGGATGTTAATATCGCCTGATCGCTTCCCAATAGAAGACCTATGCCGACCGCGATAAGCCAGAAATTACGTGAACCTGTTATCTGACGCGCTGTCATTACCGTTCCCGTTTCGGTAAAACGCGCTTCATTTTCGTTGACCTGTCCGTCGGGAATGGACCCGACATCAGATGGCCGGTCCCGGATGAGCAGGATAGCTATCACGCTCGTTAGGATGCCAACGGAAATGCCCATGATTGCGACTGATTGCCGCCATCCAAATTCCGACAGTAAAGCGGCAAATATCGGGGAGATGGCAAAACCGCCGGCGGATGTGGCAACCGCAACAATTCCAAGTGCGCGGCCGCGCTTATTCAAAAACCATCTGGTCACAATCGTATTTGCTGCAAAAGCACCAGCGGACACGACGCCGTAAGCGATTGGAACCAAAATCAAGATCGCCATTATCAATGGATTATTTGATACGGAGATACCCACCATACCGGCCGTGAAGGTAGCTCCGCCGACGCAGGATATTATACGTGCGTCAAATTTCGCAAGCAGCTTTCCCGCAATCGGTGCCCAGATTGCAAAGCCGACCAAAAGAAACATATAACCCAGATTGATTTGTTCGCGGTTTAGCCCGAACTCCTGTTCGATCGGTTGCACGAACAGGCCAAAAGAGTAGATGGTTGCTCCGATCATGAGCATTGAGTTCAGGAAGCCACCGGCCACCACATACCATCCACGGAAAATCCGGATTGGCTGAGAAGATGAAGGTGGTTTTGACGGATTCTGATCGGACATTATGTAATCATTCCAATATCATATCGGCCGCTTTTTCAGCGATCATTATTGTCGCGGCGTGGGTGTTGCCAGAGATAAGTCGAGGCATGATCGATGCATCAACCACCCGCAGCCCTTCAACCCCTTTTACACATAATTGCGGATCAACAACGGCATCTTCATCCATGCCCATTCGGCACGTCCCCACTGGGTGAAAGCCCGTCATGCCATATTGGCGCGCAAAAGCGAGCAGTTCGTCATCACTTTGGGTCTGCGCTCCAGGATCCGTTTCCTCTTGGATCAGGGCGGTTAATTCCGGAGTCGCCGCTACCGAGCGGGCAATCTTCATGGCTTTTAACGTGACCTCTCGATCATAGCTATGTTTGAGGTAATTGTGCACGATCGCAGGCGGGTGATAGGGGTCGCAGGAGGCTGCCATCGACGTTCCTCGCGACTCCGGACGCAGGAAATAAGGGCCAAGTGTCAGCCCGGGATGCGCAGCGAGACGGGATTTTTGCCCCCGTGCCGCGATGTCAAGGTCGCCCGTGATCGGCAGGCAATGGAACTGGATGTCCGGGCGTTCCAACGCTGGATCACTTTTGACAAAGGCTCCTACAGGCGCGGCGGGGTTCGTCATCGGACCTTGTTTTTGCAACAGATAGCGCATGAAATTCCAGACCACTTTTGGTGCCCGTAGCTCATCGTTTTGACTATAAACGCCGGGTTTTACGCGCCAGGCGAGCGGCGGAATAATATGGTCTTGCAGATTTGCTCCCACTTCTGCGCGGTCAGCAACAACATCTATTCCCAATGACCGCAAATGTGATGCGGGGCCAATGCCTGACAGGTGCAACAGCTGGGGGCTATGATAGGCGCCAGCCGATAATATTATTTCGTGATTTGCCGTTACATGATGCTCACCGGATTTGTCGGAATATGTGATTCCGACTGCGCGCTTCTGTTCGAACCTAATCGCTGTGGCATGGGCCGCGGGAATGACGGTCAAATTAGGTCTCTTTTCGGCTTCCCGCAAATAGGCCATGGCGGCTGACCACCTTTTGCCGCCTTTGATATTGGCATCAAAATATCCAACACCTTCCTGATCCTCGCCGTTGAAATCGCTGTTACCGGGGATGCCAAGCGTGTTGAAAGCGGCAATCATCGCATCGCTAGTCGGGTCGCGGAAATTTGCTTTTTCAACCCACAATGGTCCGTCACCAAAATATGTCTTGTCGCCCGATGCATGGGTTGTGGAACGCTTGAAATAGGGAAGGACATCATCCCAACCCCAACCGATTGCGCCCAGTTGGCTCCAATGGTCATAATCCTCACGCTGTCCCCTGATATAGATCATGCCGTTGATATTTGACGAACCGCCAAGCCCCTTTCCGCGTGGGAGCAACATTTTGCGATCATCAATATGTGGTTCGGGCTCAGAAAAATAATGCCAGCTCTCTCCCGGCTCGCTGGTTGTCTTGCCATAGCCGATCGGCATGTGAATCATCGGATTGGTGTCGCGCTGACCGGCTTCGACCAGAGCGACCGATATGCCGGGATCGGCTGATAGGCGATTGGCGAGGACACAGCCTGCGGATCCCGCACCGATGATGATATAGTCGAATTTCAAGCCCTGTAGCTCCTTCGCAATGATTTGAGCAGATAATTACGCATTCGCAAAGAAAAACTTGATCAAAGCCGCATTATGCGGAATATTGCGGATCATTAGAGAGGATTATTTGTGGTTAAATCTTTGAAGGTAACAACTCTGGCTGCGGGCCTGTCGCTGTTGGCATTGTCCGCGTGTGACAATGGTCCGGGCGGAATGTTTGGCGGCGAAAAAGTCGAAGTTGTCGAAACGGAATACCCGGAAAATGTGCTTTGGGGCGACACGCATCTCCATACTGCAAACTCCCCTGATGCTTTCGGTTGGGGTGTCCGATTGGATGCCGAGGCTGCGTTGCGTTTTGCGAGCGGCGAAAAAGTGACTTCGACCATGGGGGTGGATGCGCAGCTTGCACGGCCACTCGACTTTTTGGTTATTTCAGATCACTCTGACGGTCTTGGTTTCACAAAGATGATTGCGGAAGCGCCGCGTTTCCTTTTGCCCAATGACCAGCTGAAACGTTGGCATGATATGTTCAATGAAAGCCCGGAAGAATCGACCAAGGCGATGAACGAAATGATCGATATGGCCGGTGATCCAGAAGCCTCATCAAAAGTTGCCGATCCGGAAGAAGCCAATAAACAAGGCAAGGAAATTTGGGACGATCATATCGAAGTCATTGATGATTATAATTCACCGGGTAAATTTACTGCGTTTAACGGTTTTGAATATACCTCAATGCCGGACGGCAATAACCTTCACCGCGTTGTGATGTTCCGTGATGGTGCGGACAAGGTCAGTAAAATTACACCATTCCCTTCTGCAAGCGGGGAAACGCCGTATCAACTATGGCAGTATATGGCGGCTTATGAAGAGAATACGGGCGGGCGCGTGCTGGCCATTCCGCATAACAGCAATGTTTCAAATGGCTTGATGTTTGAAATGACGGGAACACCCGGTGGGCCTATGTCAGCCGAAGAAGCTACGTTGCGTGCGCGCATGGAGCCGCTGGTTGAAACTACCCAAATCAAGGGGGACAGCGAAACCCATCCCTATCTCTCTCCAAACGACGAGTTTGCGGGCTTTGGTGTCGCTGGTTGGGATAAAGCCAATATTAGCGCCAAGATAAAGATGACGGAGTCCATGTTTGCCGGCAGCTATGTGCGATCTGCCCTAAAACGTGGTCTGGAGGTGGAGGCGAAAACCGGGGTTAATCCCTATAAAATGGGGCAGATCGGATCTACCGATTCCCACACCGCGCTGGCGACCGGAGACGAAGATAATTTCTTTGGGAAGCACACGTTTAACGAACCAACTCCTGAAGGGCGGGACCGAGTAAACAAGAAAATGAATCTTGGGTCACGCGGGAACCGGTTTAACTGGCATTATCTGGCGGGCGGGTACGCCGCGGTTTGGGCCACTGCCAATACGCGAGAGGCAATTTTCGATGCGATGAACCGCCGCGAAACTTATGCCACCACCGGACCGCGCATGACCGTGCGCTTCTTTGGCGGATTTGATTTTGTAGATGAGGATCTGGCCAAGGATTGGGTCAAGGCGGGCTATGCGCGCGGGGTCCCGATGGGCGGTGATCTAAACGCCAGCGATGACAAAGCACCTAGTTTTATTGTGTCGGCATTAAAGGACCCGGAGGGCGCCAATCTCGACCGTGTGCAAGTGGTAAAAGGCTGGATCGATAGCGCCGGCAATGCACAGGAAAAGATTTTTGATGTTAGCTGGAGCGATATGGAAAATCGCCAACCGGTGAACGGCAAGCTTCCGGCCGTGGGCAACACAGTCGATCTCAAAACCGCTGAATATGAAAACAGCATCGGTGCAGGTGAATTGCAAACGATCTGGACTGATCCCGAATTTGATCCGGCAGTGAAGGCGTTCTATTATGTTCGTGTGCTTGAAATCCCGACGCCGCGCTGGGTCTTATTTGATGCCATTCGCTATAAACTGACCCTGCCGGAAGAAACGACATTGATCGCTCAGGAAAGAGCTTATACGTCTCCCATTTGGTATAATCCAAAGGCATGACCGACATGGAAGCACGCATTGATCGATTGGAATCGTTGGACGCGATCCGTCAACTGCCGGCCAAATATGCACTCACTCTGGATATGCGGGACATTGACATGATGGTGACATTGTTTCCGGAAGATGTGCGTGTGGGGAAAGATGCTTCGGGGCGAAAGGCTTTGCGGAGCTACATGGATCGGACTTTACGGTCACCGTTCACGGGCACATCCCATCATATCGGCGGGCATATTATTGAATTTGAAGATCCCGATCATGCGCAGGGAATAGTCTATTCCAAGAATGAACATGAAACGGGCGATGAATGGGTCATCATGCAGATGATGTATTCTGATAATTATATTCGCCAGGATGGGCGTTGGTATTTTGCGCGTCGCCTGCCGCTATATTGGTATGCGACCGATTTGAACAAGCCGCCGATAGGCAATAAGAAAATGCGTTGGCCTGATCAGGAGCAGACGGAAGGTAATTTTCACAAGCTATTCCCGACTTTCCAAGCATATTGGGAACGCAATGGCGATCATGAGGGCCCTGTGCCGGAACCTGCCCCGTTGGAGGGTTTCTTGGACGCAATGCGCCGTGGTCAGGCCGCGCCAAAGGTGAAAGTCAGAGCGGACTAAGCCATGGTCCGCGTCCTTAAAATCTCGTTCCTCATGTTGGTTGTTTTGGCCGCGCTGCTTTTCGGCGGATATAAAATATTATCGTCGATCACGCGGTATTCAATCGACAAGACCGTAGAAGTTGAACCGCCGAGTTCGCCAAAGTCTGTCCCCGAATATTATGCCTTCGGGTATCAACCGGAGCTAATCTACACGGAAAAAAGAACAGCCTGCCAAGAGCGAATGGCGACGAAAAAGGCGATGTTCGGCGACCTGCATATTCACACTGCAATCTCTGCCGATGCCTTTCCCGACGGGACACGTACATTCCCGGACGACGTATATAAATTCGCGAAAGGCCTCGCCGTTGAGGTTCCTTGGCCAACGGGGGCGAAGCGGGGAACTACGCGCACCATGCAGCTAAATCGCCCGCTCGACTTCGCGGCGGTGACGGATCACGCAGGGACCTTTGGGGAAGGGCATATCTGCCGAACCGCTGGCGCTTTTCCCGGCTATGATAGCGATTCCTGTCAGTCATTTCGCGCTGGCGGAGAGGCCGGTGTTCGCGAGATCATGGGCATTAACGGTACGACCCGGCCGGAGCGCAATGAAGACGTTTGCGGCGTGGGCAATAAAGATTGCGAAGCGGCGGATAAGATTGTTTGGAAGAATATGATCCAGTCGGCTGAGGCCGCCTATGACAAATCACCTTCCTGCAGTTTTACCAGCTTTGTCGGATATGAATATACGCGCGCGCCCAATGCTCAACATATGCATCGCAATACGATTTTTCGAAATGCCAACGTACCTGAACGCGCGGCGAGTTTTGTTACCCATCCCAACAACCACACGCTGCTATCGAGCTTCGAGCAGGAATGTCGCCTTGGAATTGAGGGATGCGATGTAATTTCGATACCGCATAATTCAAATATCTCCGGCGGCAATGCCTTCAACCTGAAATATATGGATGGCTTCTCGGTACAATCAAAGAAAGCCTATTGGCAACTTCGCAATGCCTATGATCGGTTAATGGAAATTGTTCAGCACAAAGGAGCCTCCGAATGTATTAATGCTGCCAGCGATGTTTTGGGTGATGTGGATGAATTGTGCAATGTGGAAGCAATTCGGCAGTTTGGAAAGACGGAAAAAGCTGTCGAAATTAACGCCTATTTGCCGGCACTATTGGATACGCAAAGCCCCGAATGTTCCGACGCTAATTTCGACAACAAGGACAATCTCTACAAGGGTTTCTGCCTGTCCTCTCGTGACTTTGCGCGCGGGGCGCTGCTCTACGGTATGGGAAAAGAGCAAGGCGGTGGTGTCAATCCGTTCGAATTTGGTTTTATCGGTAGTACCGATACGCATATTAGCGCTGCCGGCGCGGTCGACGAAAAAAATTGGACGGGCCATATTGCCTATGAAACTGATCTGACAGGCCGGTTGACGGCAGAAGCAGGCATTGGACGCTTCAATCGCCTGATGAGCAATCCTGGCGGACTGGCAGGCGTGTACGCCGTTGAAAATTCGCGCGATGCTATTTTCCAATCGATGAAGCGGCGGGAGGCATTTGCAACCAGCGGACCGCGTATCGAACCTCGATTTTTCGCTGGACGTTATCCAAAGAATATATGTTCAAACGCCAATTGGTTGGCTTTGGCTTATGAACAGGGGACGCCGATGGGTTCCAAACTCGCCGCCCAAGTGCAACCCTTTCAACTGCTGATGCAGGCGAAACGAGATCCGTTTTCCAATCCATTGGAGCGATTGCAGCTGATTAAGGGTTGGGTTGACCGCGAGGGACAGAAACATGCTGAGGTGATCGACCTTCCGGTAAAGAGAGACGGCGATAATCTCTGCGCGATATATGATGATCCGGACTATGATGCCGGCG
>CALKXX010000127.1 GCA_938003725.1 uncultured Sphingomonadaceae bacterium
CTTGTAACGTTATCAGGCGAATGGTTGCACAGATGCGACATTTGGAGATTCCCCTGTGAGTCGGTTTGTGCGACAACGATACTTTGAAGGGATATGTTTCTATGCGTTTTGTTTCCGCAATTGCTATCGGAGCTTTTGCACTTTTTGCGATACCGTCCGCCACCAGTGAGGGAGTTGCGCAAGCACAATCCGCTTCTGGTTTCCAGAATTACATGATGGAAGTCCGTAAAAAGGCATTGAGCGAAGGTGTCAGTGCGAGAACACTTGATCGCGTTTTACCGGGTTTGACCTACAATGAACGGGTGGTTCGGTTTGATAGATCACAGCCGGGCGGCGCACCAAATACGGCGATTCCACCATATGCACCGTATCGCCGAAAGCATGTCACGCAAATTCGGATCAGTCAGGGCAAAAAAGCATATAACCGGCTGGCATCCAAATTGATGCAGATTGAGAGGGATACCGGTGTTCCTCCTGGAATCATCATGTCGATATATGGCAAAGAATCGAACTATGGTTCCTTTACTGGCAATTTTGACGTTCCGCGTGCCTTGGCCAGCTTGGCTTATGAAGGGCGCCGACGTTCCCTGTTCGAAGGGGAGCTTATTGCTGCATTGAAAATGATCGACAACGGCGTATCGCAAGCTGCTATGACCGGCAGCTGGGCAGGTGCGATGGGCAAGCCACAGTTTTTGCCGTCCGTATATCTGCGCCTTGCGAAAGACGGAAATGGCGATGGATATGCGGATATCTGGAATAGTGAGCATGATGCGATGGCGTCTATTGCAAATTATTTTGTCAATGCCGGATGGCGGCGCGGTGAAACGTGGGGCGTTGCGGTCAATGTACCAAATGGGCTTAACCGAGCGGCGATTAAAAACAAGACAAAGGCAACACGGTGTCCCCGCGTCCATGAACGGCACAGTCAGTGGAAGACTATGTCGGAATGGCGTGCCTTGGGTGTGCAACCGGCAACGTGGCGCAAGCTAGGTGATGATACGCTAGCGACGCTTCTTGAACCCGATGGGCCGGGCAACCGGGCCTATTTGCTGACGAGCAATTATCGGGTCATTCTGGATTATAATTGTTCGAATTTTTATGGATTAACAGTGGGGTTATTGGCCGATGAAATACGCAGTTAAGGTTGCAGTTGCATCCACCGCATTACTGGCCCTCTCGGCTTGCGGTGGTAGTCGGCAATTTGGACAGTTTCCGGATGATGGCGCGCCTCCTGCGCCGTCTGGTGCAAAACTGCCTACCGGTTCAAGCGCTGGCGTCTCCGACTATCCTCAGAAGATAGGAGAGCCTTATCAGGTGAAGGGGAAGACCTATACGCCCGAAGATGTGCAAAGTTATGATGAAGTCGGCTATGCCAGCTGGTATGGGCAGGAATTGGCTGGCAACCCTACGGCGAATGGAGAGCGCTTCAATCCCGATGGTATTAGTGCCGCCCATAAAACACTCCCGCTACCAAGCTATGTCGAAGTGACCGCTCTCGACACCGGGCGCACGATCTTGGTCCGGATAAATGACCGCGGCCCATTTGCAAATGATCGCGTTATTGACCTTTCTCAAGGTGCCGCTCGTCAATTGGGCTTGGAAGAGCAGGGTGTTGCGGGCGTGCGGGTTCGCAAAGTCAATCCGAATGAACAGGAGCGCGCCGTGCTTCGGGCAGGCGGAGTGGCAGCGGAGCGTATCGCTACGCCGGATTCTCTACTTTCCATATTGCGGAAAAATCTATCAAAAATGCCGCGAGCTGTAGCGCCAGTTCGGCAAGCCCGCGTTCCCATCACACCGCGCCCGCCATCGGGAACGTCCTATGGTGGCGCGCAAAGCGGATCCCGCGATGGACGGTTCATTGTTGAGGGGGCAGGCGCTGCCGCTCCGGTCGCTAGTACAAATGGGCCCGGTACATCTTATCAGCCGGCTAATAGAGCATCGGCGGTTTCAGGGGGCGGCTATGTTGTTCAGGTCGCAGCCTTCGGAAGTAAGGGGCGTGCGGATACAATGGCAAAGAAAATAGGTGCCAAAGTGATGTCGGATGGCTCGGGTCGCATATGGCGGGTGCGCTACGGTCCGTATAGCAGCGAAAAAGATGCGCAATCCGGGCTGGCGCAGGCACGTCAGCGTGGCTATGGAAATGCGCGCATACTTCGTGCCGGCAAATAGTCGGTCATTGCTTTTTTGATCTAAAGTCGGGATATTGATGAACAAAATTATTTGGGCAGCATTGCCCCTTCTCGCCATTTCCGTTGCTCCCATCACGACCGTCGCGCTGGCCAAAGCGACATATGAGACGGAAGCCCCGATCGCATATATGATCGATCTGTCGTCGGGAGCGGTGCTGTTCCAAAAAGACGCAGACCGAAAAATCCCGCCGGCCTCCATGGCCAAAATGATGACGGTCTATGTCGCGTTCGATTTGATCGAAAAGGGCAAACTGAAACTGGACGACAAGTTTAAGGTAAAAGAAGACACCTGGAAGAAATGGAACAACCAGGGCTCGACCATGTTTCTTGGCCTGGGCGATACGGTAAGTGTATCTGACCTGCTGCATGGGATTGTTACTCTGTCCGGA
>CALKXX010000128.1 GCA_938003725.1 uncultured Sphingomonadaceae bacterium
ATAATAGTCTGGCTTGATCGAGGTCTTGTTTCGTGAAGGCTTAAAATACACTGTTGCGATTTTAACTGTCTCAGGCATATTGAATCGGCATCGAAGAGATAGCTCCTTCAAGAAGGCATCAATGCTCCGACCGCTATCAAAAACATCATCTACAACGAGTAACCTGTCATTTGGTGTGAGTGTGTCAATCAAATAGCTCAATGCATACACTCGAACGCGCGGTTTGGTTTCATCGATCCCGCTATAGGAAGATGTGCGAATGGCGATATGATCGGTTTCCACTCCCCGGAATTCTAATAGCTCTTGAACCGCAATGCCGATCGGGGCTCCGCCGCGCCAAATCCCAACAATATGTGTAGGTTCAAATCCTTGATCCAATATTTGGTTTGCTAACCGAAAGCTGTCTTCAAGCAGATCATTGGCTGTTATATATGTCTTTTCGTCTCTCATGCCGCGTCATTGTGAATTTTCGAGAAAATTGCAACTTAAACGGTTAGGTGGAGGCATTGATGCACAGAACGCCGGCTTATTTGGTTGAATCGATGCGATAAAAGTTAAGCTCGAAGGGTGCTGTTCGACTATTTTCAGCATTGTATCGCGTTTTTAGATCAACATCTGTTCATGAGCTGCCTCGTGCCCAATGCAGGCCGCTTGAGATGGGTGTTTGAAGCTAGGTGAGAAGCGTTTTGCGATTTTTCTTCCTATGTTAGTTTCTAATTGTGAGGGGAAGGTGCTAAACTTCATCAGTTAGCAAAAAAACTTCCACAAAACCTTACACAGTTTTCACTTGCGCAACTTATTATTCTTTATTATCAATAATATGCATTAGTCCCGTCCCACTCAAAATGCAGTTCCGCAAGGAGTGCCCGTTCGAGTCGGGCCAGGGGCACCATTTTCCAAGATATTTTTGTAGAATGTAAAACCCATCTATTGGCGTTGAATGTTGTCTATTCGATTTAGACGCTCCCAACTTTGGGTAAGTTGAGCGGGTGTCTCGGCGATAGAGGTTGTCGTTTCGGAGTTTTTATTGTCGGTGCCATCATCTGTTGCCGATTCCGCGCACTTTTGGTGAAGAATTCAATGATAAAGCGCTGATCTGTACCGGCAAGTTCGATCCAAGGATTGCTTGACGCATAACATTATATTGCACTAACTGTGTCAATATATCGGATTGAGGGGAGGCGGTTATGAAGCGCTGGCAAAAAATTACGCTTGTCGTGTTGGCGGTCCTGATTGGCCTTGGTGTGATTGGTTATCTCAACCGCTCCAATCTCATTCTGACCTATATCAAGAATTTCAGCCATCCGGAGGTTGCTGACAATCGGCTTGTGGAATGGAAGCAGGGACCAACAGAAGCCGCTGTCCCGCCAGCCGAACGCCCGCCCAATATCGTGTTCATATTGTTGGATGATCTGGGGATAAACGATCTATCGACCTTTGGCGGCGGAGTAGCAGGAGGGGTTGTCCCGACGCCCAATATCGACAAGCTCGCCGCTGATGGCGCGATTTTTAATCAGGCTTACGCCGGGCATGCCACCTGCGCACCATCGCGCGCCATGCTGCTGACGGGGCGCTATCCCACGCGCACAGGTTTTGAGTTTACGCCGACACCATCGGGAATGGCGCCGATAGTATCGATGGTCAGCAAATCCATTCGCAGTGATCTGCCGCCCTCATTTTATGACGGGGCATTGGATGATACCAAGCCGCCTTATGAAGAACAGGGCTTGCCGTCGAGCGAGGTCACTATCGCCGAAACGCTGAAGGAAAAAGGCTATCACACCGTCCATATCGGCAAATGGCATCTCGGCACATCTGCCGGGTTTATGGCGAACGATCAGGGGTTTGATGAAAGCCTGTTGATGAATAGCGGTTTGTTCCTGCCCGAAGACGATCCTGAGGTTGTGAACGCAAAGGTCAAATTCGATCCGATTGACCATTTCCTTTGGGCATCAATGACTTTTGCTGCGTCGTTCAACGGCGGCGACCTGTTTCAGCCGGGCGGTTATCTAACCGATTATTGGACCGATGAATCGCTCAAAGTCATCGAAGCCAACAGGAACAATCCCTTCTTCCTCTATCTGGCGCATTGGGCACCGCACACACCGTTGCAAGCAACCAAGGCAGACTATGACGCATTGTCGCATATCAAGGAACACAGGCTGCGTGTTTATGCAGCGATGATCCGTGCGCTGGATCGCAGCGTTGGGCGCATCATGCAGAAGCTGGAAGAAGAGGGACTGGCAGACAATACCATGATCGTGCTGTCGAGCGATAATGGCGGAGCAGGCTATATCGGTTTGCCCGAAGTCAATGCGCCGTATCGCGGTTGGAAACTTACCCAGTTTGAAGGCGGTATTCGCGTGCCAATGCTGATCAAATGGCCGAGCAAGATCGCGCCGGGTACAAAGGTTGATACACCTGTCGCGCATATCGACCTTATGCCGACATTGGCCGCCGCGGCGGGAGCGAGTCTGCCCGAAGATGTGGTGATCGATGGTCTGAACATACTGCCACTTGCGCGCGGCGACGGTTCGATCAATCGCCTGAACGATGCGCTGTTCTGGCAAAGCGGGCATGCGAAGGTCGTCCGTGCGGGTAATTGGAAATTGCAGGTCAATGGCCGTTTGAAGAAGAATTGGTTATTCGATCTCGCCAATGATCCGACCGAGCAGGTCAATCTGGCAAAGAAAAACCCGAAAAAACTGACCGAATTGCGGGCGCTCCTGGACGCCCATCACAAGAACCGCACGCCGCCTTTATACCCATCGGTCACGGATATACCGGTCATGATCGACAAGACGCTGGCAGAGCAATTCGAGTCAGGTGATGAATATGTCTACTCGCCAAATTGAGACGCATAATTGAGGGGATCACGACATGCGGAAAGCGAAATGGATTTGGCCCGGCGTTCTGGCGTTGCTCTACGCAGGTTTCTGGATATGGTATGGCGGCAATGGTGATCCGATCACGCAGGCCGAGGGCGAAAAAATGCTGGCGGAGATAGAGCAGGTCCACGGGATTAAGCTGGAGGATACGCCAGAAGGCAGTATGAGCCGCAATCTGTTAGCCATGCTACCCAAGGACGACGGCAAGGAATTTTACGCCGTCAATCTGGAAACGCGCAACAAAGGACAAAAGGCCAAGGACGCTGAAACGCAATATGGCGAGATCGTTATGCCGCTGTTGTTCGAACGT
>CALKXX010000129.1 GCA_938003725.1 uncultured Sphingomonadaceae bacterium
CCCGCATGCCATAGTAGGAAAAACGTTCCCACATTTCTGCGAAAAATAGAACAAAAAGGCCTTTTGGATGGCCGAGGAATGTCCCTCTAGCATCTCCGGATTCTTGGTACGCGCCTGCCATAACAATTGGCTCCCCACTAAAATTGATGCGGACCGTTTAATGCGGCCCAGTTGAACGGCACCCTAACCAAAAAATTGCGCAAGTGAAGCATATTGTTACACGGGACACTAAATATGCAGGATTTGGGAAAGGTCAGTTTACAATGGCTAGCCGCAAATCGCGTTGCCTTTACCGAGAGCCGGCAGCGCCACGTCCGACCGCCAGTTTTGACCGAGGCGGTACAATCGCCGAAACCAAACCGGTTTCAATTACAACTAAAGCGCCGAAAATTAAGACTTATCCCTTGCCTGCATCGCTGTATTATGGCAGTGAGGCAGTATGAACAATGCCAGTAAGCCAGTATATTTGAAATTGCGGGATATTATCTCCGACTCGATCCTTGATGGAGAGTATCGTGAGGGTGATATGCTGCCTTCGGTACGCGCCTTTGCCGCCGAACAGGGCGCAAACCCCCTCACCGTTGCGAAAGCGTATCAGGGTTTTCAGGAAGATGGTCTGGTCGATGTCAAACGCGGCGTTGGCATGTTTGTGGCCAATGGCGCCAAGTCAAAGCTGCGCGATGCACAGCGCGATGATTTCATCAATAACGTCTGGCCGCCCGTAGAGCGCCAGATGCGGCGGCTCAATATTCATCTGGATGAGTTGCTTGAAAAAGATGGATAAACAGGTTTTCTAACTCTCTGCTGACGCTTTTTCCTTTTCCAACACGGCATAGGCCTGCGACAAGCTGTTTCGATAGACGGTATTATTAGGGGCGATCGCGACCGCTTTTTCTAACAGGTCAACAGCATCCTTGTTGCGCGCGCCATCAGCAAGCACCGCTAGCCCGTAAAAATGTGACACAACCGGGCTGGAAGGTTGCACATGATAGGCAATTCGCCCCGCCGCCACGGCTTTCTTGGTCTCGCCCAGTCCGGTATAAGCCTGCGCCAATCCGGCCATCACAAGAGCGTCATTCTCTCCAATCCGCTTGCGCAAATTTTCAAGGATATATTTGGCCACGTTCCAATTCTTGGTCTCCAGATGCGCATAAGCCATCCACCTTAGCGCCGCGACGTTGCTGGGATTATAGTCGAGATATTGCGCCAAAACCTCGCCAGATTTTTGCAATTCGCCTTTGGCTCTAAGCACCTCTACGGTGCGCAGCATAACCGGTTCTGAAAAACGAATACGCCGCGCTTTATCGAGTGCGTCCAGCGCTTCATTATAGTTCCGGTTCGCCATCGCTGTATCGGCAACCAATATATGTGCATCGCTCGCGCCGGGGTTCCCGTTTTGCAAGCGTTTAGCCTGCGCAAATGCCGCGCCGTAGTTTCCGGCGTTATAAAGCGCACGGATATAGGGAATGACCACCCTGGCGTTACCCGGCGCACGGCTGGCTTCTGCGGCCAGCACGTTCATCGGAGTGTCCGGTTGAAATGCTTGCCCTTTTCCAACATCATGACGCGCTGCCCGGTTAAATGCGCTCACCGCCTCTTTTGTCGATTCCAATGCTTCCAGCGCCCTCACCGCAAGCCAAAGTGCATAGGGATCAGCACCGCTGCTGTTCACCTGAGGTTTCAACACCTCTATTGCATCGCTGGCGTCTCCCGCCAGGTAGAGCGAGCGAGCGAGCAGATTCTGAGCTTGCCGATTATTGGGTTGCACAGAAATCAGCCGACGAAACTTGTCCACGGCCGCATTATAATTGCCTTCGCCATGCTCTATGATCCCCTGAACCAATAGCACCGCGGGCAATCCATCAATCCGGCCTTCGGTTTTTTGCATCAGGCTACGTGCCAGATCATATTTCCCGGCTCTTGCAGCCAACACCGATTGCATGAAAAAAGCACGCGGATTGCGGCCGTCCAGCGAGATTATCTTGCGCGCGACGACCAGCATGTCTTTCATCCGCCCCATATCCCCCAGGGTGGCGGCATATTCCGAAAGCAGCATGACATCATTCGGATCGATCTGAAGCGCACGCTCAAACCATGGCAGCGCGGCGCCCAAGCCAAATTGAAATCGCAATAGCTCGCCGCGATATTGCAGAGCCCGAATATTACCCGGCTCCAGCTTGACCGCCTCATCAACCGCATTGATCGCACCCGCCTGATCGCCGAGTCCAGCGCGAAAACGAGCAATATCTACCCACAAGTCCGGATTGGATGGGTCCAGTTTTACTGCACGATCAAATGCCTGTGTCGCCAAGGCATTGTCGCCGGTTTGAACACCAACGCGGCCAAGTATGCGCGCGGCATAACCTTGATAATCCGTGGCGATGTCATTGGCGAACAATTGGTCTTTGGCCTTTTGAAAATTGCCCTGTAATTGCAAGGCATGACCATATAGATGCCGGACATCAGCAGGGTTCAAACCCAAGGCAAGCCCCCGATCCAATTCTGCCTGCGCGCCGATGCCGTCAAATAGTTTCAACAAGACTTCTGCCTGTAGCACGCGCGCATCAATCCATTCGGGATCGGCCTTAATCGCATTCATCAATTCGATCCGTGCAGAGCGAACGTCCCCTTGAGAACGATATTCCTGAGCCTTGGCAAAAGCCTCCCTCGCGTCCTCATTACCCTCGCTTGCTGCATAGATAGATTGCGACAATCCTCCAAAGGCCAATATGCTCGCTATCGATAATCCGACAGCACGCGCTTTGACCTTTAAAGAATGGCGCATGATGCCCATCAGCTTGCCTGTTGCAATTGATATTGTTTTAGCAAATCATAAAGTGTCGGACGGCTAATCCCCAGCAATTTTGCGGCATTGGAGATATTCCCATCGGTTTGAGAAATCGCACGGCGGATTGCCATCCGGTCGGCAGCTTCGCGTGCCGCTTTCAGGTTTAGGAGATCCGCCGGCTCATCTGCTGCAACATCAAGATCCAGATCATTTGCCGCAATAAGCTTTCCATCAGCCATAATGACCGCTCGTTTGATACGGTTTTCCAGCTCGCGGACATTGCCCGGCCATTTCCAAGCTTCCAGCGCAGCGAGTGCATCGGGCGCCAGACCTTTTACCGCCGGGTTTATTTCATCAGCAAATTTTTTCTGAAAATGTCGCGCCAGCAAGCTCGCATCGCCGGGCCGTTCCGCAAGCGCAGGAATCTTGATCACTATCTCTGCAAGCCGGTAGTATAGGTCTTCCCGAAATGCGTTTTGGGCAATCATCGCTTCCAGATTTTGGTGGGTCGCACAAACGATCCGCGTGTCGACGGCAATCGGCTTGCGGCCGCCAATGCGTTCGATGACGCGCTCTTGAATGAACCGCAGCAACTTAACCTGAAGCGGCAATGGTATGTCGCCAACTTCGTCCAGAAACAATGTGCCGCCATTGGCCTGTTCAATCTTGCCTTCGGTGGTTTTTATGGCACCGGTAAATGCGCCCTTCTCGTGACCAAATAATTCCGACTCCAGCAGGTTTTCCGGAATGGCGGCACAGTTAATCGCAACAAATGCCTGATCACGCCTTTCACTGGCATCGTGCAGCCCTTTCGCCAGCAGTTCTTTACCTGTCCCGCTCGCACCCAGCAGCATTACCGAAGCATTGGTGTTTGAAACCCGTTCGATCATTTGTGCGACTTTCAGCATTTCCGGCGCACCCGTAATAATCTGACCCAGTACCCGATCCCCGTTGTCGCGTTTCGAAGAAAGGTGCACGTTTTCAAGTTCCAGTTTGCGAACATGAAACGCCCTGCGAACGATCAAACCCAGTTCGTCGATGTCCACCGGTTTCTGATAAAAATCCCATGCTCCGCTTGCAATGGCCCGCAGCGCGCTGTCTTTCTCACCGTGGCCAGAGGCAATAATGACCTTTGTATCAGGCTTCAAACTTAGGATGGCATCCATCGTCGCAAACCCCTCGGTCGTGCCATCCGGATCCGGCGGCAAACCAAGATCGAGCGTGACCACATCCGGTTCTTCGGAACGCAAAATATTGATTGCTTCTTCCCGGTCCCCGGCAACGAAGACCTCAAAATCCTCATAGGCCCATTTCAACTGTTTCTGCAGGCCCGGATCATCCTCGACGATCAACAGTTTTTCTTTCGTCTCTGCCATGTCAGGCGGCCCTCTCATCTATCTGGTCTTTTGGTGATAATTGCTTTGCAAGCGGTAAAATTAGTGTGAAACGACTTCCCCCGCCTTCTTTGCTCTCAACTTCAAGCCGTCCATTCATAGCCACGGCCAGCGAACGCGCTTCATAGGCACCGATCCCGAAACCGCCGTCTTTGCTTGATGCAAATGGCTTGAACAATTGACTGCGAATAAACTCGCTGGACATACCAACACCTTGATCAAGCACCTCAATCGCGACACTTAGATCGCGGCGCCGTGCGTTTAGCGCAATTGGCTGCCCCTCTGGACTGGCATCAATCGCATTTTGGATAAGATGCCCCAGTATCTGATCGACGCGGGCCGGGTCAGCCATTGCCGTCAGGTCGTCAATCTGACTGCTCTCAATTGCATGGAGCAAGCGTTTCTTTTCGATGATCGACTGCAACAAGGCGGCAACCTTGACCGGTTTGGGCTCTTCCGGTTTCGCTTTGTTATGCTGTGACAAGCGCGCGAGCAGGCCATTCATTTTGTCGGCCGAATCCTGAAGCGTTTCAATCATGTCTTCCCGGAATTCGGGATTATCTGCATGGCGTTTTGCATTGCGCGCCAACAGGCTCAACTGGCTCACCAGATTTTTGATGTCGTGCATCACAAATGCCATACGCCGGTTAAATTCATCAAATCGCTGCGCTTCCGAGAGAGATTCTTGACTACGCGCTTCGGATAGATAGCTGGCAACCTGACGGCCCACGACCCGCAACATATCCAAGTCCTCCCAGTCGAGTGTCCGATCAACTCGTGGCCGCGCGAGCAATATGATCCCCGCCAACCGATCAAAATGGACGAGCGGAACCGCTGCCCAAGCCTGTGGATCATTGCTCATCCACTCAGGGATAGCCGCCGGGTCACATTTCTCGTCCTTGTCTTCACGCAGAGCATCGAATTCTACGATATGGCCCGTGTCTTGAAAAAAACTGATAGTCCGTGAAGTGCAAGCTCTTGCAGGCACCTGCATAGTCGGCCAATTCCAACGAGATTGCAGGGACAGCCGCCCAGATTCATCAGGCATCAGCAATATGCCTGCGGGAGAGTCGGTGATGTCCGCAACCGCTTTGACGACACGCTCATGAAAGGGGGCTGATTCATCACCCGGCCTGCCGATCGTGTCGGTAAATCGGATCCACTCTGCACGATAATCATAGCGGTGCTGAAAGAAGTTCTTCGCCAATTTAACCTTGAACCAGGCGCGGAATTTACCGGACGGCAGCAACAAGAGAGCTGCGATGGACGTACCGAACAGAAAACTAATCTGCGCCAATCTGGCATAATCGCCGCCGATAATTTGCAGCGCGGTCGCGATGATAATCATCATCATCAGATACCCGCCAATCGCCACCAATGAGAGTGACCTGAAAGCGACGCTGCGCGATAATTTCAAATTCCATTCGGTATTGCGAACGGATGCGAGCGCCAATATCGGCGCAATACAGGCAACCGCCGGACCTCGCATGGCGCTAAGTTCCGCCGGGAATTGCTGGGTTAAATATGTGATTGTGAACAGGTTCAGGTCATAGGTCCAGATCGCCGCCAAGGACGCCATTGGCAGACGGATACCCCAACGGGTTTCCGGAGCGGAAATTGAATAGAGATTGTGCACCATGACCAACGCGCCGACCGCGAAAATCATTCTGAGCACCAATGACGTATAGACCGCCATACCTTCCAATCGCGGACTGCCCTCAAAAATGGGGATCAGGGAGTCAACAATGATCTGCCCAACCAAGACCAGCGCCAACACGCCATAGATAACGTTGACCGTTTTTGGTTCGTCCCGCCCTTCCCCCGCGCGCAACAAGACAAACATGAATGTCAGCCAGCCAAAATTTCGCAGGCTTTCGCTAAAGCTGCCTATAGGCGAGAACGCACCTTCCACAGTAACGGCCAAAGCCCAGAAGCTGGTCAGGCTGATCGCAACGATCAAGGATGTCTGGGTATTGTTTCTCTCGGCTTTGCGCTGGAACTGCCAAATGGCCAACGCAGCAAATAAAGCTGCGGCAACGCCGTGCCCCCAAATGCTGATGTAGGATAGTAGAGCGTCCATATCAGCGCGCGCCTTCTGGCCAAAGCACGACACGAATTGTTTGGAGCAAGATCAACAGATCAAGGAAGGGTGTGTAGTTTTTGGCATAATAGAGATCATATTCCAGCTTGTGCCGGCTATCCTCAATGGATGCGCCATAAGGATAATTAATCTGTGCCCAACCGGTAATGCCGGGCTTGACCATATGACGTTCGGCGTAAAACGGCATCTTGGTTTGTAAATCATCTACAAATTGTGGCCGTTCCGGACGCGGACCGACGAAACTCATTTCGCCTTTTAAGACACTCCAGGCCTGGGGCAGCTCATCAATTCTAACCTTGCGGATAAAATTCCCTACGCGGGTAATGCGCGGATCATTTTCGCTGGCCCACACAGCTTCGCCAGAAATTTCTGCATCCTGGCGCATCGAACGCAATTTCAATATGTTGAACTTCTGCCCATAGAGCCCAACACGTTCCTGCTTGAAAAACGCGTCGCCGTTGCTTTCCAGTTTTACCAAAATTGCGAAGAGCAAAATGATTGGACCGGTCAGCAATAACAGCAGCAAACTTAGGAATATGTCAAAGCTACGCTTAAAGACCGTCGATATCCGTCGCCCCGATGAAAAGCCGTCAGAAAAGATGAACCAGCTAGGGTTCACACTGTCGAGATCTACACGGCCTGTCTCCCGCTCCAGAAAACTCGACATATCATTCACATGTACGCCGGTCGTTTTTATCGTGAGCAGATCGGCGACGGGCAAACTGTTTCGGCGCTCTTCTAGCGCCAGCACAACTTCACTGACCTCCAGATCGATGACATGCTCGGGCAAGTCGTCAATATCCGAACGTTTGATAGCGGCTTTAACGCTGGCGGGGCCTTCATTCATGTTTACAAAGCCCGCGATAATGAAACCGCTTTCCTGTTTTTCGGCAAGCTTTGCTATCCTGTCGGCGCGCGCGCCAGCACCCAATATAAGCAAACGTCGTTTAAAAACATCACTGTCCAGCATGGTTCCAAGCAAGATACGAATGGTCATCAACAGCAATATTGCCAACAGCATCGCGTAAAGAGAATTGGATCGCCAGAGGGTTATTCCCGGCAATGCAAAGGCCATGAGCGATAGAAATATGACACCAAGTGAAATGGCGACCAATATCCGTGCCGCTGCAAAACGTAGCGATTGGAGGGCTTCAGTTCCATAAACGCCAACCGCGACCATAGCGAGCTGCAATGCAATGCCGAAGCTCAGGATCGGAGCTGGCCTGTCATAGATCGAGCCAAGGTTCATTCCGATCTGACCGGCGCGAAAAATCCAACCCAATTCCGCCGCAAAAAGGAGC
>CALKXX010000130.1 GCA_938003725.1 uncultured Sphingomonadaceae bacterium
ATCCTCAAGTTGATTATGCAGGCTTTTTACAGCTGACCGGCGAAGTGGCGCGGCATCGCCAAGCTAGATTGATAAACCTGCAAACATTCAATCGAATATCGTCAACTGGCAATGCCATCATCCTTGACACCCGGTCAGCGGCCGCCTTTCGGCAGGGGCATATTGAAGGCGCCATCAACCTGCCCTTCTCAGACTTCACAGCTAAGAAACTTGCCCACTATCTGGGAGATCAAAACCGCCCGATCCTTATCTACTGCAATAATAATTTTCGGGAAGATATCGTTCCGGTTGCCCGCAAAGCTGCACCGCTGGCGTTGAATATTCCGACTTTCATAAACCTTTATGGCTATGGATATAAAAATATCTACGAACTTAGCGAAATCATCCAAATGACCGACCCGCGTATCCGGTGGGTCAGCAACACGCTTTAGATATATCCACTATTTCCGAGGATGGCGCTCCCGCCACACATCTGGTCTTATAAATGTACCTCGCCAGATACCGCGCTTTTTCTTTTGCGCATTGGACTCGTCTGCCGCGTAGATTTGGTCATCAAAACTATAGCCGGACACGGCATAGCCCTGCGAAACCAGCGCAGCACCTAGATCCTGCTGTTTTTCATTCTGACAAGAAACGATGAAACGGCCGAAACGGTCTTTTGCCCGCACCTCGCACGAAAATTCGGCTGCATCCAAAATCGAATCTAGACCGCTTCGCGCAACCTTTCCGCATTGCCAGTTTGCGCCGCTGCTTTCTTTGCACTCCTGTCGATATTCCGGCGCATCCACGCCATATATGCGATATTCGGATTCGCCGACCTTGAAGCTATCGCCATCAATCACACTTACTTTTTGTCCATCAATTTCGATGATCTCGCTGTCAACGGCCCAGCGTTGTAGGCCCCACGACACAGCTATTGCCAGTGCGAAGGCAAGGAACAGTTTTGTCTTTTTAAATTTGGAACGCGCCATTGATCGACAAGATGTACCCAAATGAATGGATGGCGCAACTGCGCTGTTGCTCAGTCATGGATCAAAAAAATCAGTTGTCCTGATTAAGTGAGGGATATTTGGAAACGATATGATCAAACACGGCCGGATAAAGTGCCTGGACAAACTCACAGCCATAGAAATCACCATTGGCCCAGCAAATATGACTTTCAAGCCCACTAAAGGATGGCAAGGTCATGAAGATCGATTTTTCTCCGGTCAATCTTGTCATACATCGCATACGGAAGCCAGTAAGCGACAAGTCCATGATCATTGCTTCGACACGGCCAAGGCCAGGCTCTCGGACTTCGGCCCAAATTTCAACGCCAGCGCGCGTGGAAATACGGTGGTCTCCACGCTTATATGCTTTGTCCAACATACGTTGATACGGTTTGCCGTTCATCTTAAACGAGTTCCTATTCCGCTACCCTTGGCGATCCAATTCAAGGATATTTTCTCCGGCATTCGTTCCGGAAATTGTTTCACTCGATATAAATACGCCCAGAAGTTTATGTAATCGTTAACAGGATCACGCTTTTCTATAGTTAATATACAGGACGTTACATATTAAAAGTTGACCGAATTTCGAGGCGTAGCTTTGTGTGATTGGCCTGCTCAGGGCCCGCAATCGGTGTCACACTCGGCTTCTTCATTTTCTAACTCGATCTGAATGGTAATATGATGGATGGAAAAACGCGCTTTCATATCGGCTTCCACGTCCGAAAGAAAATTTTTGCCCGGATGACCGCCGGGAATGACCAAATGCGCTGTCATCGCAGTTTCACTGGTACTCATCGGCCAGATATGCAGATCATGAACAGCTTCTACACCGGGAAGTTTCGACAAAGTCTGCATAACATCTTCAACGTCAATATCGCGAGGAACGCCGGCAAGCGACATCCGAACGGCTTCCTTCAACAAACCCCATGTGCTCCAGAGGATCAACGCAACGATTAGCAGACCAATCAGCGGATCAATCCAGTTCTGCCCGGTAAGCAAGATCAGAATTCCGCCTAAAACAACACCGGCGGAAACCCCGGCATCCGCCATCATATGGAGGAATGCGCCGCGGATGTTGATATCATCCTTCTGACCTTTCATGAAAAGCATCGCCGTACCGAAATTAATCACGATACCAATGCTCGCGACAATAATGACAGTGATCGAGGCGACTTCTGCGGGCTTGCTAAACCTTTCAATAGCTTCCCACGCGATGGCACCACACGCGACCAATAGGAACAACCCGTTGAGCAAAGCTGCGAGAATCGAAGATCCGCCAAAACCATAGGTAAATTGTTTGTTGGGAGGGCGTTTTGAAAGCTCTGCACCGGCCCATGCAACAGCAAGCCCGAGTACATCGGAAAGATTGTGGCCTGCGTCAGCCAGCAATGCCATGGACCCGGCCATAAGGCCGTAGACCACTTCGATAACGATGTAGATGGCGTTGAGCGCTATACCAAGCGCGAAGGCGCGGGTAAAATTCTTGGGCATATGGCCGTGCGGGCCGTGACGGTCGTGGTGGCTATGACCATGACTATGGCCATGAGAGCCGTGAGGATGATAGCCGGACATGCGCGCTCCGATAAACTAACTAAGCATAACAGCCATGTTACACAGATTTATCAGAGCGGGTCTATAATTTTATTCATATTTATTAGTATGTTATATCATATTTGGTGTTGGAAATGCCGCCTCAGTCGACAATTAATCCAATCGCAAGATAGATAATAACAGCTGAACCAAAGCCAAAAATCGTCGCGAGTACAAAGATGATCCGCAAAAGATTCGCATCCATACCGCTCCAGTTTGCAAGGCCGGAACAAACGCCCATCAATTTGCCATTGGCTTTGTCGAGTTTGAGTTTGTTCTTCGTATTGCTGTTCATCGGATTGGTCTTTCGTGAGTTTGTGCTTGTGGGCCAACTTTTAGGTGTTGATCCAGGACCGTTATCTCGTTTGGCCATTATATCACCAAAGAAGCGGCAGTATTGGTAGCTGGTACAACAGTTGCGCCAACGACGATTGCTGCGGAGCAAAGAGCAGCAAAGGCTGCGGCGAAGGTGTTTTTCAAATTGTAGGTCATGTCTGATTTCCTTTCGGGGGGGGTTAGAGAGTGATTAGATAACCAGCGATGCTGCGCTGTTGGTCGCAGGAACGATGCTTGCACCGACAAATACGGCTGCTGAGAATATTGCGGCAAATCCTGCGGCGATGTGGTTGGAGAAATTAGAGAGCATTGGTATTTCCTTTCTGACTTAAACTGTTCCTCGCGATTGCTTTGCGAAGTTATCCATTACTTTGCACAGCCCGTGCCAGTTCCATACTTTCTATATATTACAATAGCTTAAGGTCATTGGGCAATATTCCAGCTTCTACACAATGCTGATAAATAGGAAATTACACTAACTTTTAGTATTTTATGAATGACAGATGAACAAATATGTCCTGCAAGGCGAATTTACTTCTAATCGCAGAGGCCACCGATTAGGATCAGGGAACCCTATGGCGATAACTCAACTCACCCTTCATAACTTTCGAAATCATCCAGACTTGCGCATTAAGCCAGGTTCCGGCTTCAATATTTTTAGTGGAGACAATGGCGCGGGGAAAACCAATATTCTGGAAGCGGTCTCCCTGCTCGCACCCGGTCGCGGCCTGCGCCGGGCGGTACTCGGCGACATGGCAAGTGATGGGGGTTCAGGTGATTTTGCGGTTGCCGCTGAAATTGGTGACGTTCAACTGGGCACCGGAACAAATGCCGAAAACCCGCAACGCCGCCAAACAAAAGTCAATGGCGCGGCCGTGCCGACCAATGATCTGGCACAGTGGCTTTCCATTCTCTGGTTAACGCCCGCCATGGACAGGCTATTTCTTGAAGGCGCAACTGGCAGAAGAAACTTCCTCGATAGGTTGATTACTGCACTAGAACCGTCGCACGCACGAAATTGTGCCCGATATGACGCCGCACGGCGCGAGCGCAATCGCCTGCTTAGCGAAGAATATATGCCGGACGGCGAATGGCTGGACGCGCTCGACATCCAATTGGCAGATTTTGGCAGCGCCGTCGCGGAAACCCGCGCGCGTATAACCGGCAGCCTGAATGACAAACTAACAGGAGCCGATGACGGCCTATTTGCGGCTGCTAGACTGGATTTGCGGGATCAACAGCTTCGGAGCAGAGACGATCTTCTAAGTGCGCTGTCAAGCGGACGGACGGCGGACCGAGCGGCCGGCAGAACATTGCACGGTCCGCACCGAACAGATTTGCACGTATATCATCGCGCAAAAGTTCAAGCCGCGGAGAAATGCTCAACGGGTGAACAGAAAGCTCTGCTTTTTTCTATTATTTTAGGCCAAGCCGACTTGGTCGAAGAACAGCGCGGCAGCAGACCGATTTTGCTGCTGGATGAAGTGGCTGCGCATCTCGATCCCGCACGCCGCGCGGGGCTGTTTTCAAAACTTAATAGTTCCGGCGGGCAGGTTTGGCTAACCGGTACGGAGCCGGAATTATTTACCGATGTGCCGCAAGCATCGGTACATTTTACGGTTCAAGATGGAACGGTTTCCAGACGATAGGCTGGGCGTTCAATCATAACCGTCTGTTTACCCTGTTTTTTAGCGTCAAATTTCCCATCGGCATTTATCCCCTCATGCATGCCAATTGCCTTGAACAAATTGCTAGCGACGGCGTTAAATGCGTTCGTTCCGCTGCTGCTTGTCGCACAAGCGGTATTTTTCCCCGCTTCCGCAAAGGCAGAGGCTTATCTGCAATGCGTTCCCTATGCCCGGGAACTCAGCGGGGTTCAAATATATGGCAACGCCCATACCTGGTGGAAACAAGCAAAAGGACGATATGCGCGTGGAGACAGTCCGGCCATTGGAGCCGTATTATCGCTAAAAAGTCACGGGAACATGCGGTTGGGCCATGTCGCGGTCGTCAGCGAGATTATCGACGATCGTAACATCTTGCTCAGTCATGCAAATTGGTCCCCGATCAACGGACGTCGCGGGCAGATTGAACGAGACGTTGCAGCGGTGGATGTGTCCCGGCACAATGATTGGAGCCGGGTAAAAATCTGGTATGCGCCGATCCGGGCGCTGGGCAAAACTGCGTATCCCGTGAACGGATTCATCTATCCTGAAAATATCCAGCGACGCGGTCAGGCAAAGCGCCACTGGACTTCGGCAAAACCGGTCAATAAATCCCGGCCACCGAACCGCAATCTGTTCACCCGCAATTTCACGGTCGAATTACAACGTGCAGCGGCGCGCGAGAACAGCAGTGAAATCGCCGAAGACGAACGGCAGGCCGACTTGATCGGAGAACTGCTAGACAGAGTAGGCAGTTAGCGTCATCACGTGCGCACTATATATTGTGAATATATTGTGCGGAGAGCAAATTGGGTAATAATAACGATGGGGAGACGCAGTGCCTGGTTATTCTGGCGGGCGGACAATCCAGCCGCATGGGTCAGGAAAAGGCAATTCTCAAACTTGGCGACAGCAGGCTGGTCGACATCGCCATTAAACGTTTCGAACCGCAGACAGACAAAGTTTATCTCTCTTCATCAACCGATTTGGGCACCCGCCTTGATTTCATCCCAGATAATCCAGAATTTCCCGCCGGGCCGGTTGGCGCGATATATTCTATTGCGGCGGTTTTGCCGAATATTCGGCCGCGTGCGGCCGGCTTCGTGACAGTTCCCGTAGACGCACCGTTCGCACCAGACGATCTGATAACGCGCCTACAGAACTCATCACAATGCACGGTCGCATCGGATTCAGATCGCCTGCATCCGGTTTTCGCCTATTGGCGCTGCGATATTGTAAATGCGGTTAGAAAGGCGCATGATTTGGGCGGCACCGCCCCTTCCCTCCATTGGCTCGCCCGGCAATGCAATTCGATGGTCGTGCAATGGCCGGATACTGGCGCTTTTTCCAATATCAACACGCCGGATGATTTGATCCGAGCCGAAAAACAAACAAAAAAGGCCGACGCCAATTGACGCCGGCCTTTCAACGCTTTTGAGCGGAATATTATGTTCAATCAGTTCAGCCGGCGAATTTCAGCTTTTGTCAAACTTGTAACCAACTTGCCATCATCATTGGAAAGCGTGTCGGATTGGATACGGCGCACCTTACCTTTATAAATAACAAGGATGTCGCCGTCTTTTGCGACCCGGGAAACCTTGGCGATACGCGTTCCGTCAGCCGAATAGACCCGGTCATTCTTTGAAACGTCGGCAGCAATAGCAGCAGGAGCCGTCAAAGACAGAGCAGCAGTTGCCAAAAGAAACGTCGAAAATTTAGTCATATTTGATTCCTTGGAGAGGGAGATGAGTGCCAATAATGACGCAATCAAACTAAGTTGCAATTTGAAATGTTGCACCTGCGCGTTGCTTTTTTGCAATTGACTTGATTCCAGTAGTTCCAGTGAACACAGGTTCTGGTCATCCGGCAGTTGCGTCGCCACCCCATTCTATGGCACTCTATATGCTGGAAAAATGATAGGAAATTGCCCATGAAACGCCTTGCGCTTCTCATCACCGCCACAGCTTTGACATCCGGTACAGCACATGCAGAAAATGAAGACGTGCTGGCCGGTATTGATGCACGCTATGAGAACACCGCCGAAACCGCTCGCAAGCTTTGGGAATGGGCAGAAGTTGGTTATCAGGAGGAACAATCCAGCGGCCTGTTAAAACAAAGCCTGCGTGCAAACGGGTTTAAGATCACATCCGGGGTTGCAAACATCCCCACCGCGTTCATGGCCGAATATGGAACCGAAGGTCCGGTTATTGCGATATTGGCGGAATATGACGCATTGCCGGGTATCAACCAGGATTCCCTATCGACACGGGCACTTATAGAGGGCAAAAATGCGTCCCATGCCTGTGGTCACAATCTGTTTGGCGCAGGATCAGTGGAAGCCGCTATAGCGGTCCGCAAATGGCTGGAGAAGTCGGGTACGCCCGGCCGCGTGCGCCTTTACGGCACGCCTGCGGAAGAGGGGGGCAGCGGCAAAGTTTATATGGTGCGCGCGGGGTTATTTGATGATGTGGATTTCGCATTGCACTGGCACGCTGCTGACGAAAATTCAGCCGCGGCCCGCACAACCCTCGCAAACCGGTCCGCAAAATTTCGTTTCCGCGGCGTATCGGCCCATGCCGCTGGTGCCCCCGAAAAGGCGCGGTCGGCGCTGGACGGTGTGGAATCCTTCAACCTAATGGTCAACATGATGCGCGAACATGTTCCCCAGCAGTCCCGCATTCATTATGTAATTACAGAAGGGGGGACCGCGCCCAATGTGGTCCCTGATTTTGCCGAAGTATTCTACTATGTGCGCCACCCTGACCCAGCTGGCGTGGATGCCATTTGGTCACGATTGGAAGACGCGGCGCGAGGAGCAGCGCTTGGTACGGGAACAAAGGTCGATTGGGAGGTGATTCACGGTAACAACCCGCTGTTAGTAAACGAGCCATTGGCTAAAATGATGGATAATAAATTACGCCAAGTCGGCGGCATTGAATATACAGCAGAGGAACAAAAATTCGCAGAAGGTATCCATGCCAGCTTTGACAAACCGTCAAAACAACTGGGAAGCCAAGCGATGGTCCAACCCTATAATGTATCTCTAGGCTATGGATCGACAGATGTAGGCGATGTTTCATATGCAACTCCCACAGTGGGATTGCGAACAGCAACATGGGTCCCCGGCACTTCGGCACATAGCTGGCAATCGTCAGCTGCCAGCGGCATGTCGATCGGGTTCAAGGGAACACAAGTTGCTGCCAAAACCCTAACACTCGCGGCAATTGAACTATATACTAACCCGGCATTGCGGGAAGAAGCCAAAACAGCGTTCGATGTGGCGCGCGGCCCGGACTATAAATATCAATCATTGCTCGGTGATAGAGAACCACCATTGGATTATCGCAAATAATGGCGGAGCTTATCGGATTGGCAGTCCAATTTGCGACCTGTCTATGACCGGATGACTTGTGGCCAAACGATCGACAATCTGCGCCGCCAGGGTATCTTGCGCACGTTGGCGCAATTCCAGCTTGTCCGACGCCAGATCATGGCGCAACCAAGATGGCATTCCGTCAATAACGCCGGTTATCGCCTGCTCCGCTTTATCGGGTGAGAATCGATCCATGGTCTATTAAGGTCATGAATGGATCTTGAATGCAATGGTCCAGCCGAGTTATCCACAGCCTTTGCCTGACTCAATTTCATTCCCACCAGTATGGCGCACGTTTTCGCGTGCCCGTTTCCACCTCATCCATTGTAACCGGGTCATATAATCGGCCATTCAACATAACTCGGTGGACCTTATCACTGTTTCGAATATCTTCCGTTGGGTCTTTATCCAGAACCACCAAGTCCGCCAATTTTCCGGTTTCCAGTGACCCAATGTCCTTTGCCATACCCAGAGATTTTGCGGAATCAATCGTGCCAGCGGCCAACGCCTGTAACGGCGACATGCCGCCTCGCACGAATGACCATAGCTCCCAATGAGTTGCTATCCCGGCCTGCTGTCCATGTGCTCCGATGGAAACAAGAACGCCTTTGTCGGCCAGCTTTTTCGCTTCACGGGCATTGTCATCATCAACAAAATCCTCTTCCGGTGCTTTGGTCCGCCGGACTGTATCGGCGGCAAGCCGCTTAGGCGGCGTGTGCACCAATAATGGATGCTTGAATACGTCGGTTGCCTGTCGCCAATAGGGGTCTCCAGCCATCCCGCCATAGCTCACCACCAACGTGGGAGTATAATTGGTTTGCGATTGCGAGAAAAACTGGACGACATCATCATAGAATATCTCCAGCGGAACGTTATGTTCAAGCGTCGAGTTTCCATCCGCAATGAGCGCCATGTCCATCCCGAACAGTGATCCACCTTCGGCTACGACAAGCATGTTTTCCTGTCGCGACGCTTCTACAACCTGTTGGCGCTGCTCCCGGCGCGGTTGATTGTAGTTTTTAACGCTGTTTCCACCTTGTGCCTTCAGCCGGCGAACATGCGCTAATGCGTCATCCAGACTGTTGATCTCTGCATAGATATTCGCCGCTTTTGCCCCATATACTATCTCTCCGGTTGAGAAGATACGCGGCCCCAAAAGCATCCCGGCGCGCTGCATTTCCGACGCCACAAAAATCTCACTTGCCCGGCTGGAAGGATCGTGAATTGTGGTCGTTCCCAAGGCCAGGTTTTGAATCAAAGACCAATTTTGTTGCGGAACCAGTTCATCGATTCCCTGTGCCCCATGCGCATGCGCGTCGATCAGGCCGGGAATGATCACTTTTCCGGTCATGTTAACGGTTTTCGCGCCGAGCGGGATCGATATCTCGCCATCACTCCCGACCGCGACAATCCGGTTGCCCCGAATAAGTATCGTACCGTTGTCTATTATTCCGCCAGTGGTATCGCCATCGGCCATTGTGACCACGCGCGCGCCGGTTAGCGCAACCGTTGCATCGGGTTTGGCAGCAGCAATCGTGCGTTTCAGAGAGACACCATTGGCCGGCGGCACGAATTTCGCAGCGTCCTTTGCAACAGGGGCGCCCGGAAACAAAGCATCGGTGCGCGCTGAATAAAGTGTGGCACCGAGGCTCCAATGCACCTGGCTCCCACCTTGTGACCAATGAATATAGTCCGCGCCATTTTTACTAATTCTCGTCACTGGAAGCGATTTACTTTTTGGCGACAGTGCAACCGCCTGCGTGCCCGGCAAGAGAGGCGCTACAAAAGCTTCATAATTCTGTCGAAACGCAAGATATAGCCCGTCAGGAGACACAACATAGTCGTTGGCCAATTCTCCGGTCGCATGGGTGCGCTTTGCCTCGCCATTCAAATCACTGCTCATCAGGATACGCTTGTCATCCTCACGCCCGATCATGAACAAACGGTCACTGCTGGCACCAAATTGTGGTCGCACCACATCCTTGGCGATCTGCACGGGCGTCCCGCCAGATGCGGATACCTTATAGACGCCACCATCAGCAGACCAATCCGGAGAAGTCAAATAACCACCCTTGCGCATTTCGAACACGATGGACCGACCGTCGGGGGAAAACTGCGGACGCGCATAATGGCCTTGACGATTGGTTATCGTTCGGGCCGAACCTCCAGATGCCCCAACCGTTTTAACCTGTCCAAGCCCTTTGTCGGTCCAGCCGACATAAACAATCGAACGTCCATCGCGTGACCATGATGGGTATAACTCTCTCTCATCACCGCCGTTGGTGAGGCTTTTGACAGAACCACCTGACACTGGCTTCGTATAGAGTTTACCAAGGCTTTCGAAAACAATGGTCCGGCCATTTGGCGATACTTTCGCAAAACGCGGCATTTTTGTGGTGAAACTATCGGGCGCCACTTCAATCTGGGGGTGGGGTGCGTCGGCGATGCCGCGCGTGTCATCAATCCGAAAGGGGATGACGCTGGCCCCGCTGCCATCTGCATTTACTTTGCGGATTTTACCCCGCGCCCAGAAGACCAAAGAACGGCTATCCGGAGTCCAGTCCATATTCGGATATACGCCGGTTACGGCCCAAGTCTCTTGCACATCCTGATCCAGATCGTCGTAGATCTTGTTTTCGATGCCGGAGCTCAGGTCCTTTACATAGAGCTTTGATTTCGCGCGTTCGCGCCGGACAAAAGCTATTTTCTTTCCGTCAGGTGACGGTGTCGGCCGTACCGATCCGCCAAAACCGGAGACCGAGGTTTCAACCTCTCCCGTTTCCAGGTCGTATTTTTCAATATTGAACAGATCGCTATTGCTATCCTGTGCATAGATGAACGTTCCGCCAGGTGTGATATTGCGCGTATAGTAAATCGATTTTCCATCGGGCGCGTAACTGGGTTCACCCAATTCCTTTTGATGTTTGTCGTTGGGCTTTTTTACCAGCACGACACCGCCGCCGCCGGACACATGATATAGCCAGACTTCACCGGTTCCCAGCGAACGCCCGGTGGTAAAGTGCTTTTTCGCCACGATATATCGTCCGTCTGGACTCCAACTCGGTTGATTGAGCAGACGAAACTCTTCCTTGGTTACCTGTTTCTTGTCACTGCCGTCGCGGTTCATGATCCAGATATTGTCACCGCCGCCACGATCAGAGGTAAATGCAATACGCCGTCCATCGGGTGAAAAACGCGGCTGCACCTCCCACGCCAGACCCTGCGCAATGCGCACAGGCTGACCGCCGGAAATCGGCATTGTATAAATATCGCCCAGCAGCGAAAAGGTTATAGAGCCTCCGTCCGGACTGACATCAACATCAATCCAACTGCCCTCGTCAACATTTATGGGCACCTGTTTTATCGTCGCACCGGGAGGAGCGTTCACATCCCATTTGGGTTTATCGGCCTTGTCTTGAGCACTGGCTGGCGCGGCCAAGGAAAGCGCGGCGATTACGGTTACAAGGCTATATTTCATGAAGCTCCCCAAAAGCGGTTTTATTATATTGTCGATCTATCGCAGTTTTGCGGAATTAAGAATAGCGAATATGAGAAGATAGTGATGTCAACGCAAAACGGGCGAGAGGTATGAAGCCTCCCGCCCGTTCAAAGCGATAAGTTGAGCCTTGTCTATGCGTAACTTATACGGACATTCTGCTTCTTGCCTCGGCGCATTGCTCCGCCGACCGCTCCAAAGCCAAAGATGAGCATGGCCCATGTTGTCGGCTCTGGCACACCGGTTAATACACGAATATAATCACCCGGATCGGATGCTCTGAAGTCAATGGAAATCGTGTTTCCAGTGACACTAAAGCTATCTGGGCCTTCAAGACCGCGGAGCGTTGGAGTGAGATAGGTGACCCCGGCAAGACCGAAATCAGCATCACTGGCATTCATATTGGCATCGGAGGCCAAAACAGCCAAAATATCGCGGTTGAACGTCACGCTGCCTTCCGCAGTCCGTGTTGGGCCGGGATCAAAAAACACGAAATGGGATTGATACCGGCGGCCGGCGATTAAAACCGAACCAAAATCCGGTGTGAGCCCACTGGAGAGTGCAGCTTCATTCTCCGTAAAAGCGAAAAGATTGTTGGATTGTTGGTTGTTGTTGCCAACGGTAGTGGGCGTGAATTCTTGAAACGACCCGCCATTGTTAAAGGCGGAACCACCGGTAAGCGCGCCACTTACAATAGCGGCAGATGCCGGTGCGGAAAAAAGAGCTGCCGCTCCAAGCGCTAATAGATATTTTTTCATTGCAAATCCTTCAGTTTGTAATGCGACTACAAATTTCCGGATTGCGATTAGCAGAATTTGGGAACAGCCGAATTCCGCATGCTCCCGCTCCGGAACATACTATCAAACGCGACCATTTCAATAATACGAAGACCGGCCTCATCCGACTCCGCACCCCAATAATACATGGAATAGGGGTTAATGCAAATTTCATTGTGATATTGCTCACCGCTCTCAACCGATTGGCCGAAAAATTTCGGACCAGAGAGCTAGACGCCGTATAGTTTGTGATAGCCGTCCACCACCTGTGCCAAGGTGGAGAGCGCTAATGTTTCCGGGTCCCGGCTTGATGGGATCAATCCAATGGGTGCCACCATTTTATTTACATCATTTGGATCAGTGCCAATTTCCGAAAGAAACTTAAGGCGGTTTTGATGCGTCTTCATACTTCCCATCGCGCCAATATAATAGGCGTCAGACTGGAGTGCTTGCTTCATCAATGCGGCTTCCCAATCATGGTCATGGAAATAGAAAATACACGCTGTCCATCGATCCGCTTCAAACTGATCCATTGCTGCCGGGGTCTTTAGCAATGTTGCAGCACCGCCATTGCCGTGAATTTGTTCGACGATATCTTTATCGGGTGAAAATACCTCATATCGCAGGCCATATGCTTTCGTCAGTTTTGCGAGGCTAAGGACGGAGGCGCCATGGCCAAGAATTTTCAGTTTAGGCTCAGGCGCGTGGGTTACATGAACGACAGAGCCTTCCTTCGACAGAGCCCCTTCCCCATCCGCCGGTATGCAGGAAACTCCCGCGTGGGCGCTATCCAAAGCCAGCGACAAAGGCCGCCTGTTAAGAGCGAGCTTCAAGACATTCTCAGCAAAGCTTGCATCCAACAACGGATTGAAAAGCAAATCTATTCCACCGCCGCAGGGCAAACGAATGTCCAGATATTCCGATCCGGCACCAAATCGCACTTCGCGCGGTCGGCCCAGTTTCATGACTTCGATAGCTTCAGCGACCACCGCCGTTTCGACGCATCCACCGGAAAATGAACCTGCAAAACTGCCATCCTCTGCCACAGCCATATGAGCACCGGGATTTCGGGTAGAAGCTCCGGTAACAGCCACCAACGTAACAAGTACGGCCTGCAATCCTGCATCTTGCTTGGATTTCAGAAACTGGAATATGGGAAGGATGACGTTCAACTATCTGGTTTCTTTTTGATTTGATTTGCCGGGAGCTATATCAGCTTTAGTCAAGTTCATCTGCATAGCCAACAGACGAGATTGCGGTTTTAACGCTAGCACTTACGATAATGGGATGCAGGCGAAATGTTATTACAAAGGTAAACCATGAAATATCCTAAATTGCTCGAACCCCTAGATCTCGGTTTCACCACGATCAAGAATCGCTCCATAATGGGCTCCATGCATACCGGTTTGGAGGAGATGGATGGCGGTTTCGAAAGGATGGCGGCCTATTTCGCCGAACGTGCGGCTAATAATATCGGAATGATTATCACCGGCGGAATTGCACCCAACGAAGAATCGTCCTTGGGTGGCGCTGCGATGTCCAGCGATGAAGAAGCTGCCAAGCATAGGATTGTTACAAAGGCCGTTCATGATGCCGCTCCCGATGTCAAAATCTGCATGCAGATACTTCACCCCGGACCGCTGGCGAACAATCCCAAAATGGTTGCACCCTCAGCCGTGCGTTCCCGCATCGCAAGACACGTTCCCAATGAGCTCGACAAAGCAGGTATTCAAAAACAAATTGATGACCATGTCCGCTGCGCGGTTATGGCCCAGAAGGCTGGATATGACGGAGTCGAGATAATCGGGTCAGCCGGATATCTCATCTCGACCTTTCTAGTGAGCAAGACCAATCTACGCGAAGACGAATATGGCGGACCTTTTGAAAACAAGATGCGCTTTGCTCTAGAGATTGTGGAACAAACCCGTGCTGCCGTCGGCGACGATTTCATTTTGATATTCCGGATCGCCGCCATGGATATGCTCGAAGGCGGGATGAGCTGGGAAGAAATCGTGACTCTCGGCAAGGCGCTTGAGCAAGCTGGTGCTACGATCATATCGACCCACTTTACTTGGCACGAAAGCGCAGTTCCAACAATTGCCACCATGGTTCCGCGAGCGGCATTCACATCGGTCACGGGCCGATTGCGTAAAGAAGTCGGCATACCCGTTATCACGTCCAATCGGATCAACATGCCGGACGTTGCCGAAGACGTTCTAGCCCGCGGAGATGCGGACTTGGTTTCCATGGCCCGCCCCTTGCTCGCCGATAGCGAATTTATGCGCAAAGCAGTTGAAGGGCGGGAAGATGAAATCAACACCTGTATCGCATGCAACCAAGCCTGTCTTGATCACACGTTTATGGGAAAGCTGACCACTTGCTTGGTCAACCCCCGTGCCTGTCATGAGACGAAGCTCAACTATGATCCCACTAGTAGCCCGAAGCATATCGCGGTTGTTGGGGCCGGCCCCGCCGGCTTGGCCTATGCCACCGTGGCAGCAGAAAGAGGCCATAAAGTCACGCTGTTCGAGGCGTCATCGGAAATCGGCGGCCAATTCAATCTGGCCAAGACAATTCCTGGCAAAGAGGAATTTTACGAAACCCTTCGCTATTATAGCCGGATGATTGAAGTGCATGATATTGACTTGCGCCTAAACACAAAAGCCGATGCAACGCTCCTAAAAGAAGGCGGGTTTGATCATATCATTGTCTCGACCGGTATCAAACCACGTACACCTGACATCGATGGCATCAATCATTCTAAAGTCGTGGGATATATTGATGCCATAAAAGGCAACAAAGAAATTGGGAAAAAGGTTGCGATTATTGGTGCCGGCGGAATCGGTTTTGATGTGTCGGAACTTATCAGTCACACCGGCACCTCTGGTGCAGTTGATCGTGATGTATTCGCGGCCGAATGGGGCGTCGATTTTGAGAATCATCCGCGCGGCGGGGTCACCGGAGTTGAACCGCAAGTCTTTAAATCCGATCGCGAAATCACATTGTTGCAACGCAAGGATAGCCGTGTTGGCGCCGGCCTTGGCAAAACAACCGGTTGGACGCACCGGATCGCCCTTACCCGGCGCGGTGTTGGCATGATGAACGGTGTTGAATATGTGAAGATAGACGATGGCGGCTTACATATTCTGCAAGGAGGGCAACCCCAAACACTAGACGTAGACACAATAATAGTTTGTGCTGGTCAAGATCCCCTTCAAGATGTCTATCAGGATTTGCAAGGAAGCGGCACGTCAGTTGACTTGATCGGCGGCGCCTTCGAAGCAAAGGAATTGGATGCGAAAGCCGCGATCAATCAAGCGAGCTATTTGGCTGCTGCTATTTGAGGCTCAAGCAATCTGACACGGCCGGTGAATATATGAACTTTAGCGACAAATCCGGTCGCGTCTTCAAAGCAGATGTCAATTTTCCGTTGAGGAGGTGACAACATGCTCACCTCTTTATCAAAAAGACAAATAATGTGCATCTCAACAAGTTCGCTCACGGGGTATTGGAGCCGAGCCGGAATCGAACCGATGATATAACTCTATGATTTATCTATATTTTATTGGAACGCATTATATCTGATCCATCAACAATACCATCAGGAACAAAAGGTAAACGGGTTCGATTCCCAAATACGCATCTTTGAAAAATGACGTCGGTTTTTCGAATCATTTGCATATCAAAAATGCTGCGAGTGCGAATAGCGAAAGCTTATTGCGAGAGAGTGCAATCCGCACGCTCATAGAATGATTGAATTCCGCCAATCTGAAAATCCTTATTGCGAGAGCGTGCGGATCGCACTCTCGAAACGTCGCAGAAAACCGTTATTCACCCGTGCGTAAGGTGTGTATCTATTTTGCTGCCCAATGCATTGCATTGCGGCATGGATTTGATCCGGTAGATTTGGTCCAAATATTCGATCTATAGCATCAAGCTTGATATCTTCCCTATCAGGCGGCGCGCCTGTTTTTGATGTGGCAAATACAAAAAAGGCGAGGCCGTAGCCTCGCCCTTATTTGGTGCAGTCAAACTGCTTGTTAACAGCTGGCCTGCGATTTCTGAACGAACAGTATCTCAATCAAATCACAAGTAAAGTCAATTGATTTCCAAACTATCTCCTGCGAATAAAGTAAAAAGGAGAAGACGCTTGAAAAGACTCGGCCTGGATATCGGCACCAACAGTATCGGCTGGTGCCTGATAGAAGACGACACCCGGATCGTCGATATCGGATCGAGGATTTTTTCGGATGGACGCGTACCCAAATCAGGGGAGTCACTTGCAGTAGGTCGACGGATAGCGCGGGGAATGCGGCGGCGGAGGGATCGCTATATCGGACGGCGCTCTGCGTTTCTGAAGGCACTGGTCGAACATGGACTGATGCCCCGCGACAGCGATGAGGCGAAACTGGTCGCCGAACTTGATCCCTATCCCCTCCGTTCACGAGCGCTTGATAAAAAGCTGGAACCTTTTGAGATTGGCAGTGCGCTATTTCATCTGAACCAGCGGCGCGGCTTCAAATCGAACCGCAAAGCGGAACGCAAGGAAGGCGAAACCGACGGGAAGATCGCCAGTGGCGCAAAGGCGCTCGATGCGGCGATGAATGAGAGCGGCGCACGCACCCTTGGCGAATTTCTGAACGGCCAGAATACCAAACGTGTGCGGATGGGCGGCGAAAACAAGGACTATGATTTCTATCCGCAGCGGCATCATATTCTCGATGAATTCAACGCCATCTGGAATGAGCAAAAGAAACATCATCCGAAACTGCTGAATGAAACAGCTTATGCCGCTCTCTGGCGTATTATCGAATTTCAGCGACCTCTGAAAGCGCAGATGGTTGGTGTCTGCACTTTCCTGACCGATGAAAAACGCCTGCCGAAGGCACATCCATTGTTTCAGGAGCGCCGCCTTTTTGAAGAAATCAATCATCTCGGAGTGACGACGCCTGGCGAGACATCGCGCAAGCTAACAATGGACGAACGAAATACGCTCATCCTTCATCTGCGCGACAAGAAGTCGAGTTCATTCTCGGCGCTCGCAAAGAAAATCAAGCTCGAACCCGGTCAGAGTTTCAACAAGGCGAGCGAGACCCGCACCAAACTCGCGGGAAACGAAATTT
>CALKXX010000131.1 GCA_938003725.1 uncultured Sphingomonadaceae bacterium
ACCGCGATATGCGTTGATTGAGCGATCAAAAGGAAGATCGGGAGATGCATTGAAATTGATGATGGACTTTGGGTATTCCGTTGCAACATCCGTTCGAATTTTATTGGTGCTACCGTCCAAAAACTCTTTCTGGTCGAGCCATTCCCCGTCTGCGATTCGGTCGTTTAAGTTGAAACGAACTGACTGATCGTTGGACGGAGCACCTCGCCCCTTTTGCGCGAGTGGAAGGGCTGGTGAATGACTAGTCATATGTTCCGCATAGCATGAGAACAAATATAGAACAAACTTAGTTTTGAACTATTTTTCCATCAGCCTCGGGATTAGCTCTACGAAATTGCAAGGCCGGTGACGGCTATCCAATTGTGTGTCCAAAATTCCATCCCAACCGTCTTTGACGGCGCCGTTGGAGCCGGGTAGCGCAAATATATAGGTGCCCCTGGCGACAACAGCACAAGCACGGGATTGGACTGTGGACGTACCAATTTTTTCAAAACTCAACCATCTGAAAAGTTCCCCAAATCCGTCTATGTCTTTGTCTTTTACGGCATTCAGGGCTTCAGGCGTTATGTCGCGACCGGTCAATCCGGTACCGCCGGTGGTTATGATGACATCGACTTCACCATCATCAATCCAGCTGTGCAATTGCGCCACGATCTTAGATTTCTCGTCTCTTATGAGAGAGCGGTAGATAAGTTGGTGGCCTTTTTGCATAATCCGGTCCGCCAATATGTCACCCGATGTATCTTCCTTTGCAGTTCGGGTGTCGGATACCGTTAGCAAAGCGATATTGATGGGTTTGAAGGTACGGGTTGCATCGATCGGCATGTTTTGCTCCTGCTTTGGGGGTGGCTCATTATAGCTGATATTTGAAAACTTTTCGAAGCGATAAAGAATAGGGGCTTTTCGCCAGTCTATTAACCGTCTAATCGCTTCATTCAATGTCGAATGTTCCCGACCTCACCGCTATCATTTTGGGCCTGATTCTAGCGAGCTGGCTAGCCGTAGGTGCTTGGGCTGTGTGGAGCGGTCTGGCGATGAAAAATAAGGCCGAAACGACTTTGCGCCAATCCGGCCGGCTCGGGCGTTTGCTGGAAACATCGCCGGCACTCCCACTGTTGGTCCGTTCAGATGGAAAGCTCGAAGCATCTCAACGTTTGATGCATTGGCTTGGGTTTGACCATTTACCGGCACATATCTCCGAATTGCACCAAAGTGACAGCGGTATGAGCCGAGAGGATCTTGAAGGACTGACACAAGATGTAAATCTCGCCCAGAAAACGGGTAGTGATTTTACCCGGGCGATTGAAGTCCAGGGTTCGGATAAAGCGTTGCTGATCCGTGGCGGTCTGGCTGATCAGAAGATCGCGCCAAATGGAAGCGCTCTTCTTTGGGTATTCGATGCCACCGATAGTGAAGGTCAAATCGGAAAGCTGCGGGAAGAGAATGAACGTACCAGAGCAGCCTTTGATTCTCTTTCGGCCTTGATTGAGGCTGCCCCTGTACCGATGTGGCACCGCGCCTCGGACCTACGTCTCACGCTGGTAAACAGCGCATATGTGAAGGCCGTTGACGCAACGGATGGGGGAGAGGTCATCGCCGGCGGCTTGGAATTGATTGAAACCATTGACGGGATCAGTCCAATGAATGCTGCGGCACAGGCCAAAGAAAACGGAAAACCGATCGAACGCGTAGTCGCAACGACAATTGGCGGCGAACGCCGCACGACACACGTCGTTGACGTTCCGTTGGGAAAATCCGGCATAGCTGGATATGCGATCGATGTTCAGGACCTGGAAGACGCCCGGAAAGATCAACAGCGATTTAGAGAATCTCAACGTGAGATGCTGGACAAAATATCGGCGGCCGTGGTTCAATTTGATGCGGATAAATCATTGAAATTCTGTAACCTGCCGTTTCAGCGTATCTTTTCTATGCGGCAGCAATGGATTGCTGAGCGTCCTGAATTTCCGCGTGTATTGGACCGAATGCGTGAAATGAACCGTATCCCGGAAGTCCGCGATTTTCCCCAGTGGCGAGAAGAACGCACAGGGTGGTTTCTATCCAGTGAAACGATCGAGGAAAACTGGCTGCTTGCAGACGGTACGCATTTGCGTGTGATCGCTAACCCAACTCCCGACGGTGGCCTATTGGTCATATTCGAAGACCGCACCGAGCAAGTTCAACTCGCCAGTGCGCGAGATACATTGCTGCGGGTACGTACGGCTACTTTTGATAACTTGTTTGAATCGCTTGCGGTATTTGCAGCAGATGGAAAGTTAAACATCTGGAATCATCAATTCGCAAATAACTGGGGATTGGATGAGGACGATCTGGGTAAACATCCCCGGGTTGACGCCTTACTGCAAAAAATGGCGGGAAGGCTTCAACAACCTGCGCGTATTTCAGAGGTGCGGGAGACTGTGCGCAAGGCGACGGTGGACCGGCTGCAGCAAAGCGGACGGCTGAATTTCTCCGACGGACGACGATTTGAATTTGCCGCAATTCCGTTACCCGACGGCAATGCGTTGTTCACCATGTTAGATATATCGGATAGCCACCGAATTGAACAAGCGCTGCGGGAGCGGAACGAGGCTTTGGTTGAGGCAGATTCTATTAAGGCAAGCTTCCTATCCAACATGAGCTATGAGTTCAGAACGCCTTTAACATCAATTGGCGGTTTTGCTGAGTTACTCGATCAGGAGATCGCAGGCCCATTGACCGAACAAGGTCATGAATATACCCGCGCTATTCTGCAGTCAGTGAAACGTCTCGGCAATCAGATTGATAACGTACTTGATCTTAGTCAGAGCGAGGCTGGCGCGCTTCCGATTGCAAAAGACAAGGTCAATCTCAACAGTTTGGTAGAAGAAATTTCCGGCCAGTTTTTAAATGAGGCTGAGGAAAAGAACATGACTGTCGAATTGCAGCTGGACGAAAAACTCGGGTCCGCTCTCGCTGACAAAAAACGTTTGGGGCAAGCTTTGGCTCAAATCATGGACAATGCTATCAAATATACCGGAGAGAATGGCCGGGTCCTTGTTCACGGGTCAGGCAACACCAAGAAGGCTACCATCCACATCTCTGACAATGGTCCCGGAATGACGGCCGGTCAGCAATCCATGGCGTTTGATGGGTTCGCACGCTCTCAAAACCGGAAATCCAAAGACGATGGTGGAGGTCTTGGGTTGCCGCTTGCGCGTCAATTGATATTGGCACATGGCGGAGACCTGACGTTAACCTCAGAACCAGGGCAGGGCACATTGGTATCCATTCATTTGCCGCGACAATGATCATCTCATCAGAAATTGAGACGCTGCAACTCGGTCAGAAAATAGCCAGCGTCCTGTCGGTCGGTGACAAAATCTCACTTACTGGATCATTGGGAGCGGGCAAGACAACGCTTGCCCGCGGGATTTTGCAAGGTCTTGGATTTACGGAAGAAGTCCCGAGTCCGAGTTTTTCTATTGTGCAGCAATATGAGCCGCCAGAAGTTCGTCTGCCGGTCGCACATGTTGATTTTTATCGAATTGAAGAACCCAACGAGGCACGGGAACTTGGTTTGGATGATATATTGCTGGATGGAGCAATCATTGCCGAATGGCCAGACAGGATGCCTGACGTTTATTGGGATGACGCCCTGCAAATAACAATAAAAGTTGAAGAGGAAGGCACACGGAAGTTGACTTGGAAACGTGGTCAGGCTTGGAGAGAGCGATGGCCATTGATATGAAACCACCCGAAGCAGCTTCCGCATTTCTGAAAGATGCGGGCTGGGGCAACGCACGTATTGAACCGGTGGCAGGTGATGCTTCTTTTCGCCGGTATTTTCGCGTTTTTCACGACAGCCGTCAGGCAATTTTGATGGACGCGCCTCCTCCATATGAGGACCCAAAACCGTTCATCACAATAGCGAAGCATCTAAAAGCACAGAAATTCGCAGCCCCAGAAATTTTTGCAGAAGACTTGGTGCAAGGTTTAGTGCTTCTTGAGGATTTTGGCGATCATCGGATGCGAGAGCATTTGGATGCATGTCCAAATGATGAAGATAGAATCTACCGGCAAACAATTGATCTCATTCGCGATCTGCATCAGCAACCTGCGGCTCCGGTCGCAAAATATGATCAAGACGCATATCTTCGAGAAGTGAACCTTTTGACGGAATGGTACTGTCCTGCGCAATCCATTCCAATCGACGCGAACGCGTTTGAGCAAGCTTGGACAGAGGTACTTGATCCTATCCTGGTATCCCAACAACCGGAAGTAACGGTTTTGAGAGACTATCACGCAGAGAATATTATGCTGTTACCAGACGGCACCCTTGGCTTGCTCGACTTCCAAGACGCTTTGACTGGTCACAAAGCTTATGATGTGGTCTCCATGCTGCAAGATGCACGGCGCGATGTTTCCGATCAACTGGAAGAGGCGATGCTGACATATTATCTCGCAGACCAATCGAGTGAAGCTGCATCTGAATTTCGCAGTCATTATGCTATTCTAGGCGCACAGCGGAACACCAAGATTATTGGTATATTCACGCGGCTATTTGTCCGCGACGGTAAAGAGCGATATCTGGATTTCCTACCGCGGATGTGGAGACTTTTGGAGAAGGACCTGCGCCACCCCGATCTCAAACCGGTTGCCGATTGGTTTGACCGCAACATTTCTCCTGAAATCCGCAGCCGTCCAATTCCGACCGAAGAACGTTCGGCGTGAACAAGGTCAAAACAGCGATGGTAATGGCGGCGGGGTTAGGCACGCGTATGCGGCCTTTGACAGACTGCCGACCAAAGCCTTTGATAAACGTCGCAGGCAAAGCGATGATCGACCATTGTCTTGAAAAGCTGGTTGAAGCGGATGTCGAGAATGTAATCGTAAACGTTCACTATCTTCCAGATTTGTTGGAAGAGCATCTTGGAAATTCGGCATATCCGGTACGCATCCAAATTTCGGATGAACGGGAACAGTTGATGGAAACCGGTGGCGGCCTAGTCAAGGCACAGCCCATGATCAAAGAAGATCCGTTTTTCTGTCTTAACAGCGATAATCTTTGGAAAGACAATGCGTCCAACGCATTTGAAGGGCTTTCCGGTCGTTGGGATAGCGATAACATGGACGCATTGCTGTTGCTGATACCCATCTCATCTGCGCATAATTATAGTGGTTCAGGTGATTTTTCATTGGATGAGAATGGCCGGATATCAAAAAAAGAACCTGGCGGTATAGCTCCTTATATTTATTCCGGCATTCAACTTTTGTCTAAACGACTGCTGCGTGACCCGCCGGCGGGGCCATTTTCCACAATGGCGTTATGGACACGTGCGATTGAAGAAGGTCGCCTGTTTGGTCTTGTACACGATTGTCAGTGGTTCGAAGTGGGTTCGCCAGGTGCCATAACGCCAACTGAAACAGCGTTGGCTGGTGGTTAGATCTACTAGCCCTTCAATCTATAACATCGCGGCCCATGGGGGTTTCGCTGATGCACTGGCGCAGGGTTTAATTGACCGTCATAACGATGGCGCATTTGGATTGGCGCGCGGATTGATCATTCTCCCAAATAACCGTGCGCGCCGTGCGGTCCATGACGCTTTCGTCAGGTTAAGCGAGAATGGCATTTTGCTCCCACAATTGGCAGTTATCGGGGATCTTGACTTAGATGAAGCCGTCGGTCTGGCGCTCGATAATGGAGAACTTGGTCTAGATATCCCCCCTGCGATAGATCAGTTTGACCGCTTGTTGATGCTTGCGCGCTTGATTGAGATAGAGCGACAGAGACGAAAAGATCCGATTCTTTCCAAAGATGCCGTGGCACTAGCACGCGAATTTGCAAGAACAATGGACCAGTTGACCGTTGAAGAGATCGGACTGAATGACCTGATCGAAATGGAGGTCGAGCCGCAGCTATCATCGCATTGGCAGGCTTCTCTTGCGTTTTTTCGGGTGATTGCAGAACAATGGAATGCCCGGCTATCCGATTTGAACCGGATAGATGAAGCTAATCGTCGCAATGCACTTTTTGATAATATTGCATTGCATTGGAAAAAGACGCCTCCCAGCCAATTTGTGGTTGCTGCTGGCGTGACAACTTCGGCTCCGGCAGTCGCCCGGCTTTTGAAGGTGATCGCCATGATCCCCTCGGGGACGGTCGTTATGCCGGACCTTGATCTGATCATGCCTGATGAAGAGTGGGACCTGTTAGGACCATTTAAGCCAGATCCCGATACTGGTCGTTCAAGGCGTGCTCAGGAAACTCACCCGCAATACCATATGAAGCTGCTTCTTGATCGAATGTCGATCGCGCGGAGCGAAGTGTTACGGTGGCCGCGGACAGGCGAGAGCGGTGCTGCGGCCAAGCGCAGCCGTGCGTTGAGCAACGCCTTTGCAATTCCAAAACTAACCTCGCGATGGCAATCGTTGAAACCTGAGGAACGAAGCCTCTCAGGGGTCCAAACGATCGAAGCGCGGCATAGTGCAGAAGAAGCACAAATTGTTGCGATGCTGGCGCGCGAAGCGCTCGAAGAACCACAAAAGCGGGTGTCAATCATAACCCCAGACAGGTCTTTGGCAGACCGTATCGCAGCGCATCTTGCGCGTTGGAAAATACAGGCGAATGATACCGCCGGTAAACCTCTGTCAAAAATGCCAGAAGGTGTTTTCTTTCTGAACTTGCTGTCGGCCGTCGCGAACGGTTTCCCGCCGGCCACTTTTCTGGCGTTGTTGAAACATCCGCTAGTGCGGTCCGGCGAACAGCGATTGGATTGGCTGGAAAACGTCCGTTCTCTGGACTTACTGATGCGCGGACCACGATCCACACCCGGCCTTCGCGGCATAGATTCGGTGTTGGCGGCCGACAATCATAGGACTGCAACACAAAGAGAAAGGCTTCGCCCCTGGTGGAGGTCGACGCGTGAAATCTTTGAACCAATTGAGTTATTGCTGAGTAGCGCTGCAACTTGGCCTGACATCATTGCGAGCGTTAGAAATTTAGCCGAGGAACTTACCGGTGGCGCAATCTGGTCGGGACCGGCGGGGCGTGAATTGGCAAACTTTCTTGGCGAGCTAGAAGCGAGGGCGGAGATTGGACCTGCCGATATCACAGCAGATGAGTTAGAAGGTTATTTTGAGATATTTCTGACCCAAATTTCCGTTCGCCCTGCCTATGGAGGGCATCCGCGCATTGCGATCTATGGGTTGTTGGAAGCCAGGTTACAGCAAGCTGAACTCGTCATTTGTTGCGGGCTAAACGAGGGCAGCTGGCCGCAGCCTATTACCCCTGACCCTTGGTTAGCGCCAATGGTACGTAAATCACTCGGTTTACCGGCACAGGAAAGACAAATTGGCTTGTCTGCACATGATCTGGTTGGCGCTATGGGTGCCAAAAACGTAATACTCACCAGAGCAAGGCGTGACGGCTCCGGTCCTTCAATCGCTTCTCGTTTTTTACTTCGGCTAAGGGCAATGTGCGGGAGCAACCTGAAAGAGCATATCTTGGCTAGAGGTTGGGCATCACAGATTGATCGCCCGACAAAAGTCATAAGGATTGATCGACCTGCGGTGGTCCCCAGCGCAGATCAGCGAAATGTATCACTTTCTGTAACGAACATAGATCGGCTTGTTGCCGACCCTTTTGCTTTTTATGCCTACCGAATATTAGGGTTATTCGCATTGGACATGATTGACGCAGAGCCAAATGCATCGTGGCGCGGTATTGTTGTCCATGACATATTGGAAAAGTGGGGCAAAGAAGATGGATATGACCCTGACGCTCTCAAACGCCGTGCTGTGAATTTTCTTGGCGATCGTTCTTCACATCCGTTGATGCGCACATTGTGGGCACCGCGATTAACCCAAGGGTTAGAATGGATCGCCGATTCCGTGGCATCGAACCGCCAAGAGTTAAGAGAACCACAAAGATCAGAAATCAGTGGTAGCGCAGAAATTGCCGGGGTCAAACTTTCGGGGATTGCCGACCGAATTGATCGAATGTCCGATGGCACGTTGGCTATTGTCGATTATAAAACCGGTGGACCGCCTAGCAATCGGGCAGTTAAGGAAGGCTTTAACCTTCAATTGGGATTACTCGGGGCCATAGCTGAACATGGGGGCTTTAAGGGGCTTTCAGGTGAAGTGACAGGGTTTGAATATTGGTCATTGGCAAAGAAAAATGATGAATTTGGCTTCGTGCAAAGTCCAACCAAAGGCCGTGGCGACAACATTGTTGCTACTGACGCAATGGTTGATCATGCGATCGGGCATTTGAACGAGGCGATCGACAAATATATTCTGGGTGACGAACCGATGGTAGCGAAACTGCATCCGGAATATGCGATTTATGCAGATTATGACCAACTGATGCGTCTCGAAGAGTGGTATGGTCGCGATGACCAGATAGGCAGTGAAGATGTCTAGCGATAGCGCCAGTCTGTTCACCCTTGCCGACAAACAGGCTGACGCCGTGGTGCCAGAGAACAATATCTGGCTAAGCGCATCGGCAGGCACCGGGAAAACACAGGTTCTTACAGCGCGCGTATTTCGGTTGTTGCTCCGCGAAAATGTCAATCCGGAGCATATTCTCTGCCTGACCTTTACCAAGGCTGGTGCTGCAGAGATGGCCGAACGTATTCACCGGCAACTTGCTGCTTGGGTACGCATGGAGGATACAAAATTGGCCGTTGATCTGGAGGCAATTGGTGCATCCACTGGCCCAGAGGTCAGAGAGCGCGCACGCACCTTGTTTGCCAGCGTTCTGGACGCACGCGGCGGCGGTTTGCGGATCATGACCATTCATAGCTTCTGTCAAACTTTGCTAGCGAGTTTTCCGGAAGAGTCTGGCGTATCGTCATTTTTTAAGCCCATAGAAGAGCGCGATCAGAAAATATTGGCGCGCGAAGTTCTAGGCGACCTTTTAATCGCCGAAGAGGCAGACGGGCGTACCGACGTTATATCCGCGATCCAGGCGCTAAGTGTCCGTATGGGAGAGGAAGAAGCAGAAAACTACTTGATGAGGTGCGCCTCTAAGGCTGATGCAATGGAGCGCCTTCCCAGTGGTGTTCTGCCATTTGTACGTAGGTTGCTGGATTTGCCGATCGACGGAACGGCGGAGGAATGGCTTCAAGAGAAATGTAGCGACGAAACTTTTGAACTGGGCGCGCTGAGAAATATGGTCCCGGCGCTGAACCAATGGAAAACAAAGACTGCAAACGGGCATATTGAATTGATCGAGCAGTGGGTCAGTGCCAACCCGCAGCAGCGCGCTGA
>CALKXX010000132.1 GCA_938003725.1 uncultured Sphingomonadaceae bacterium
GATTGATGAAACGCTTCAGATTCAAGAAGCAGAGGCCAATGAAATTACCATCGCACCAGAAGAGGTTAATTCGACTTTTAATCAGGTTGCACAACAGAATTTCAAGCAGGATATCAATGCATTTGACGATTATCTGCGGTCTCAGGGATCTTCGACCGATACCCTTAAGCGGCAAATAAAAGGAGAGTTGGCGTGGAGCCGGCTGCTGCGCAGAAATATCCAGCCGTTCATCAATGTCGGTGATGAAGAAGTTAATTCCGTCATTGAACGCCTGAATGCGTCCAAAGGCAGCACCGAATATCGCATCGGCGAAATTTATATGTCGGCAACACCGGAAACCGGTCAGCAAGTTGCCGAGAATATGGCAAAGATATTGGAACAGATTCGCGGCGGTGGTTCGTTCGTGGCTTATGCGCGCCAATTTTCTGAAGCTTCAACCGCAGTTACCGGTGGTGATTTGGGTTTTGTTCGACCGGCAAGACTGCCGCAATCGATGGCCAATGCCGTAGCACAGATGCAAGTGGGTCAAGTTGTTGGACCAGTAGAGGTGCCGGGCGGTTTTTCCATCATCTACCTCATAGACCAGAAGCAGATTTTGACGGCCGATCCGCGCAACGCTGTCTTGAGTTTGAAACAATTGTCGATCAGCTTCCCCCCGGGAACCACTGAAGCGCAAGCATCCACTCGTGCAGGACAATTTGCCACGGCAACCCAAAATATCAAGGGGTGCGGTGCCGCCAATGAAATGGCTGCACAAATAGGAGCGGACATTGTCGATAATGATCAGGTTCGATTGAAAGACTTGCCCGGTCCGCTGCAAAGTACTGTCGCACAATTGCCAATCGGCCAGGCCAGTCAGCCCTTTGGTTCTGTTCAAGACGGTGTCCGGGTGTTGATATTATGTGGCCGCGACGACCCACAGACAGCGGCGGCACCATCTTTTGACAAGATTATGTCGGATTTGGAGAATGAGCGTGTGAACAAACGCGCCCAGATATATCTACGCGATCTCCGTCGCGACGCGATTATCGACTATAATTAATGGCTATTGGGGCTGAACAACCCTTTGCTATTTCCTGTGGTGATCCCGCGGGAATTGGCCCGGAAATTATTTGCAAAAGCTGGTTACAACGCAAAGCGTTGGGGCTTCATCCCTTCTTTGTTGTTGGCAATGTAGATGATTTTGACGGAATCTCGGATATACCGCCGATCAAGATCACGGAACCCAACGAAGCGCGGGATGCATTTAACCACGGATTACCCGTGTTTGATATCCATCACGGCGAAAAATCTACTCTTGGCGTGCCAACGCTGGATGGGGCGCAATGCGCCCTGCATGCTCTGGAAGTCGCCTGCGGACTCGCACGATCTGGTGATGCCGGAGCAATTATTACGGCGCCCGTGTCTAAATCACAGCTCTATCAAGTTGGCTTTCGCTACCCTGGTCAAACGGAATTTGTTTCTGAACGCTGCGGCATAGCCAGAGAGAATGCGGTAATGATGCTGGCCGGCCCATCACTCCGCGTCATTCCCATGACCACGCATATCTGCCTCAAAGACGTTCCAAATCAGATTACTCAAGAACTGATCAAAGCGCGTGCGAACACCGCCAGCAAAGCGATGCACCGAAATTTCGGGATAGAAAGCCCCCGAATTGCCATAGCTGGGCTGAACCCACATGCGGGAGAGGATGGCAATTTGGGTGATGAGGAAAAACTTGTCATGCAGCCTGCCATCGATGATCTGCGCGCAGAGGGCGTGAATATTACCGACCCGTTGCCGGCAGACACCATGTTTCATGAAGAAGCGCGAAAACGATATGATGTGGCTCTGTGCCCATATCACGATCAGGCATTGGTTCCGCTCAAAACGCTCCATTTTTTTGATGGTGTGAATATGACGCTCGGCCTGCCAATTGTCCGAACGTCGCCCGACCATGGAACCGCTTTTAATATTGCTGGTAAAGATGTGGCAGACCCTCGATCCATGATTGCAGCTATCCAAATGGCTGCAACCGCCGTCACCAATCGTCAAATTTACGACAATTGAGCGAACAGGTCACACTTCCTCCTCTGCGAGAGGTCGTAAAAAAGCATGGTTTGTCTGCGAACAAATCGCTTGGGCAGAATTTTCTTTTCGATAGCCATTTGCTGTCTCGCATAGCCGCTGTGCCCGGTTCTCTGGATGGAGAACGCGTGTTCGAAGTGGGTCCCGGTCCAGGGGGCCTAACGCGTGCTTTGCTGCAATCAGGGGCGATAGTAACAGCGGTTGAAAGGGATGATCGCTGCCTACCGGCACTTGATGAGCTATCAGCGCATTTCCCCGGTCAGTTGAACGTGACCGCTGGAGATGCCCTGAAAATTGATATGGCCGCTCTGTTTCAAGAACCTTTCCATATTCTATCCAACTTGCCCTACAATATAGGATCAGCGTTGCTCGTTCAGTGGCTATCCGAAGATGGCTGGCCGCCAATCTGGAAATCGCTCACCCTTATGTTTCAACGTGAAGTTGCGGAACGGATTGTAGCGGAACCGGGCACCAACGCCTATGGACGCCTCTCCATCCTGGCGCAGTGGCGTTGCAATGCAAAAATCGCCATGAACGTCCATCGATCTGCTTTCACACCCCCGCCAAAAGTCACCTCAGCAGTCGTGCACCTGACACCAAAAGATCAGCCAGAAGGCGTTCAGCCAAAGCTGTTGGAACAACTTACCCAAAGAGTGTTCAGCCAACGCCGGAAAATGCTGCGCCAAAGCATGAAATCAATGCGCGGCGGACTGGAGGCGCTGGAAGCTGCTAAGATCGACAACCAAAGGCGACCTGAGACCGTCAGTGTAGGGGAATTTATCCGACTGGCGCGTCAACTTTCGTCTTAGGCAGATTTCAATTTGCGCCGATATGCATGCAGCAAAGGTTCCGTGTATCCGCTCGGCTGATCGACACCCTTGAACACCAAATCGCGAGCCGCCTGAAACGCCAGACTAGTATCCGGATCGCCGGCCATTGGTTGATATAGCGGATCATCTGCGTTTTGCCCGTCCACCTTTGCGGCCATACGCAACAGTGCGGCATCTACTTGTTCTGCGCTGCAAACACCGTGCAACATCCAATTGGCCATATGCTGAGATGATATTCGCAGCGTTGCGCGGTCCTCCATCAGGCCAACATCATGTATGTCCGGAACCTTTGAGCAACCAATGCCTTGGTCGACCCAGCGCACAACATAACCCAAAATGCCTTGCGCATTATTGTCGAGTTCACGCTCCACTTCTTCATCAGACCAGTTGTGCCCTTGGGCCAGCGGAATCGTTAGCAACTTATCTATCGATGGAATGCCCGCGCGCGCCACTTCTTCCTGCCGCGCAAAAACGTCCAGCCGGTGGTAGTGAATTGCGTGCAGTGTTGCCGCCGTTGGGCTGGGCACCCATGCCGTATTGGCGCCGGTCATCGGGTGACCAATTTTTTGCTCCATCATATCGGCCATCATATCGGGCGCCGCCCACATGCCCTTGCCGATTTGCGCCTTGCCTGACATTCCGCAGGCCAGACCGATGGCGACATTGCGGTCTTCATAGGATTTGATCCAATCACTAGATTTCATATCCGCTTTGGCGACCATCGCCCCAGCTTGCATCGATGTATGAATCTCGTCCCCGGTACGATCCAGGAACCCGGTGTTGATAAACACGATCCGGTCTTTAACAGCATATATGCATGCTGCCAGATTGGCTGAAGTACGGCGTTCCTCATCCATCACCCCAACCTTGATCGTGTTCCGCTCCAACCCTAGTAGATCCTCTACGGCGTCAAAAATATCATTGGTGAATGCACATTCCTTTGGTCCGTGCATTTTCGGCTTTACGATGTAAATGGAGCCGGCCTTGCTATTGCGCAATTCTCCCAGCCCTTTTAGATCGTGGATGGCAATAAGGCTGGTAAACACAGCGTCCAGCAAACCCTCTGGCGCTTCCGAACCATCGGACAATAATACGGCAGGGTTGGTCATTAAATGCCCGACATTTCTTACGAACATCAGACTGCGGCCGGGCAAAGCAAAATCGTTGCCGTCGACGTCTTTATAATGACGATCGGGATTGGCTTTACGGGATATCGTTTTACCGCCCTTTTCAAAAGAAGCATCAAGATCGCCCCGCATCAGCCCCAGCCAATTGGTATAGGCCAATAATTTGTCTTCAGCATCAACGGCAGCGACAGAGTCTTCCATATCGATAATGGTGGTCAATGCCGCCTCCATCATCACATCCGCAATATGCGCGGGATCATCTTTACCAATCGGGTGATTGGCATCAAAAATTACGTCAATGTGCAAACCGTTGTGACGAAACAAAGCCCCTTTGTCGCTGCGTCCAACATATTGCGCCGGATCTGCAAGCGGAATACCGTTCTCCTCAACATCCGTGAGATCAATCCAGCTTCCTTTGGCAAGCGGCAATATCTCATCCAACAACGCTTTCGCAGCCTTAATCACCGCAGCACCGCGAACCGGATCATATCCGCCAGGTTGCGCAGGCTCTGCGTCAAGTGCGTCGGTGCCATAAAAAGCATCATAGAGGCTTCCCCAGCGCGCATTGGCTGCATTCAACACAAAACGATCATTCAGGGACGGCACCACCAGTTGCGGCCCGGCCATGGTTGCGATTTCCGGATCGACATTCTTGGTAGTGATAGAAAATGGTGCAGGTTCGTCGACCAGATAGCCGATGTCGTGCAGGAATGATTGATAGCTGGATTGATCGATAGGTTTGCCCTGATTTGCATTATGCCAGTTGTCGATCTGTGACTGCAGGGCTTCGCGTTCTGCCAACAGATCTGCATTGCGCGGCGCGAACTTGCCCAAAAGTTCCCCAAAGCCGGTCCAAAATTTGTCTTTGTCGACACCCGTTTCGGGCAAGGCCCGTTGATTGACAAAATCAAACAACTCCCGCGCGATTTGGATATCATTTTGCTTTACATATTCAGACATGAAATTCTCTCTTGAAAAATAATAAATCAGACGCCCGCGAAACGCGAAAACCCTATCAAATCAGGCTATATTCCGGGGAGGAATTGGGGCGGCATATGCCGATCTCAACAAGTTTTGTAAATGGGTTACGGCAACTGATTACAAATGCTATCGGTTTGACATGCAAGCACATAAACCACCTGAATCCGGGCTGTTGGATACCGCACATCAAATACCTCTTCTTGACCGCACGATTGGTTGGTCAGAGGTGAATAGCGGCACCAGCAATCTGGCTGGCCTTGACATCGTTGCGGGCCAATTGGCCGACGCTTTCTCCGTCCTACCCGGTAATATCCGGCTGATCGATCCTGATCCGACAGAGGTGGTTCAGGCGGACGGTCAAATCGAAATGATCAAAAGGGGCAAGCATTTGCAAGGGTCAGTCCGCCTTGATGCCCCGGTCCGCATATTACTAACCGGCCATATGGATACCGTCTTTGCCGCCGACCATCCGTTTCAGGATATTGACGAACTTGAACCTGGAATATTAAACGGCCCCGGCCTTGCGGACATGAAGGGCGGACTATCGGTCATGCTGGGCGCTTTGCAATTGTTGGAACAAAGCGATCTGGCGAACCGCATTGGCTATGACATCATGATCAATAGCGATGAAGAAGTCGGCTCCGCATCATCTGCAAAACTCATAGAACGCTCTGCCAAAGGTAAGATCGCTGCTCTAACTTATGAACCAGCTTTGCCCGATGGTACTTTGGCGGGTGAACGGGGTGGAAGTGGAAACTTTTCCATCATCTTCACCGGTAAAAGTGCGCATGCCGGGCGCAACCCGGATGAAGGGCGCAATGCTCTGATTGCCGCAGCAGACATGGCGTTGCAGTTAAAAGCAATCCACCGCGAGGGGCTAAGCGTCAACCCGGCGAAGATCGATGGTGGTGGTCCTAACAATGCCGTGCCCGATCACTGTATCTTACGCGTGAATTTCCGGCCCAAATCACAAGTGGATCAGGATGAGGCTCAGAACACACTCAATATGTTGGTCGCAAAAATTGCGAAGGAACATGATCTGGATGTGCATTGTCATGGCGGCTTTGGCCGCCCGCCAAAACCAATTGATCCACAGGCGCAAAAACTCTTTGGCCTAGTCAAGCAATGCGGTGCTGAATTAGGGTTAGATATTACTTGGCGCGCAACCGGCGGAGTTTGTGACGGCAATAACATTGCTGCTTGTGGCATCCCGGTGGTCGACACTATGGGCGTGCGTGGAGGCGCTATTCACAGCGCCGACGAATTTCTAATAACCGATAGTCTGGTCGAACGGACGCAACTATCGGCACTGACGATCTTGCGGATCGCTGAAAGGGGGGGGCTATGAGTTTCCGAATACGCGCCGCGCGGATGGACGATCTGCAGCACTTATATGAGATGGCAAAACTAACCGGTGGTGGGTTCACCAATCTGCCTCCCGACAAACCATCACTCATCGCCAAGCTTGATCGGTCGGCCCAAGCGTACGGATCGAAAACCGAAGAGCAAGGGAATGATCTGTTCGTCATGGTTCTGGAGAATGTCGAAACGGGCGTCGTACGCGGCACTTCACAATTGTTTACGAAGGTCGGGCAAAACTGGCCCTTCTATTCGTATCGGCTAAGCACGTTGTCGCAAACCAGCAAGGAACTAGACCGTACATTTAGTGCCCAAATGCTGTCGCTCGTCACGGATCTGGAAGGATCCAGCGAAGTAGGCGGTCTTTTCTTGCATCCCAACGAACGCGCGGGCGGTTTGGGTATGCTGCTTGCCCGCAGTCGCTATCTGTTCGTAAAAGAGCATCGTTCCCGCTTTGGTGATAAAATCTTTGCGGAATTGCGCGGTGTGATTGATGAAGCCGGTGGGTCTCCGTTCTGGGACGGACTGGCGGGGCGTTTCTTTGGCATGACTTTTCAAGAAGCTGATTATTTCAACGCAATCCACGGCAACCAATTTATTGCCGATCTGATGCCCAAGCACCCAATCTACACTGCTATGCTTAGCGAGCCGGCCCGGTCGGCCATCGGCATACCACATCCCAACGGCCGTGCAGCTATGCGGATGCTAGAGAATGAGAATTTTTCCTATGACGGATATGTCGATATTTTTGACGGTGGGCCAACAATGATCGCAAAGACCGACGATGTCACTAGCGTTCGCAATTCGAAAGAGGCTGAGATTATCGGCCTAAGCGATAAGGGTACGAAATCGATTATTTCCTCTGGTAGCCTCAATGACTTTCAGGCAACCTATGCCTCGGTACACGAGGAAGACGACGGCGTAATCATCGATCCCGAAGGCGCAAGCAATATCAATGTGAATATTGGTGACACAATCCGGTATATCCCGCGATGAATATGCATGAAATCAACTTCGACGGCATCATCGGTCCAAGCCACAATTATGCCGGTTTAAGCCTTGGCAATATCGCTTCCTCCACCAATGCAGGTGAGATATCGCACCCCCGCGAAGCCGCGTTGCAGGGCATCGTCAAGATGCGGCACAACATGGATTTGGGGTTGGCTCAGGGGTTTTTTATGCCGCTAGACCGTCCAAACACGGCTTGGCTGGAAAAACTTGGCACCGATATTGAAGAGGCTGATGCCCATATCCGAGCGGCGGCTTTTTCCGCTTCGTCCATGTGGGCGGCAAATGCGGCCACCATCTCACCACAAACCGACACCCAAGATGGAAAATGTCATCTTACCGTCGCCAATCTGCAAACCATGCCGCACCGAAGCCATGAATGGCCCGGTACTTTGGCACAGCTACATCTGGTATTTTCGGATCGCGATATATTTGCAGTCCACGGTGCAGTCCCCTCGCCCTTTGGTGATGAGGGTGCCGCCAACCATATGCGGCTTTGCTCATCTCACGACCAGCCGGGGTTGGAAATTTTCGTCTACGGAAAGACCGGTGGCCCCTTCCCTGCTCGCCAGCATCTCGAAGCCAGCAAAACCGTTGCCCGCACCCATGGCCTGGCGCCGGACAAGGTCATATTCGCGCAACAGTCTGAAACCGCAATTGCCGCAGGCGCCTTTCATAATGACGTTGTGGCCGTCGCCAATGAGCATGTGTTGTTCACACATGAATTGGCTTTTGAGCACCCACAGCAGCTCTATGATGACGTCGCCGCAAAATTCCCACAAGCAGAGATTATCATCGTTCCGGCGGACCAGGTCAGCCTGTCTGATGCGATCAAGTCATATCTGTTTAACGCGCAATTGGTGACGCTGCGGGATGGCGAAGGAATGGCGCTGATATTACCTACAGAAGTGAGGGCGAACAAAGCCGTCTGGGGCTATTTGGAGGACCTGATTGCCGGCAATGGGTCGATCCGCAAATTATGTCCCGTAGACGTGCGTCAATCCATGGCAAATGGCGGCGGGCCGGCTTGCCTGCGCCTGCGTGTTGTGGCTGATCCCGCGACGATAGATCAACGATTTATGGCGACATCGGAAAAGCTGGATCGAATAGCCGAAACCATTGAGCAATTCTGGCCAGAGGATATTGCCCCTGACCAATTGAACGATCCCGATTTGGAATCGCAAATTCGGACCGCACGTACTGCATTGCTAAGAACATGTGACTTGGCTGAGCTGGATAGCTGATCATCGTGGGTCAACGTCTGACCACGGTGTCGGTTTAACTTACAGTTAACCATAAAATCTTGTAAAAAACCCCGGTATTCCGGCGTTGGCACAGGGCTTGCTATAAAAGGCTTATGTGGAAAAAGTTCAAACGCCTGTTCATTATAAAAACCAAATTCGAGGCGTTTCTTATTACCTATGCATTGGCAACCGGCGCGGTTGCTCGCGGTCAGGAATATCTCGTGCAATATCCGGGGTTCGGCGGAAAGCTTCTTTTTCTGGCCTGTACGGGGGCGGTCTTCATGGCTGGGGCAAAAATGATCGAAGCCATCGAATATCATAAAACCTATGGCCATGATTATTGATACGCGGCTTTGACGACCCAGATTTGACCAAGGCACGTCTGACAGCACACCAGTGAAAACGGCGAACAATAGAATAGAGCATTTTGTCGTCCATCAGCCTTATATTTTGAAAAGTGGTGAGCTTCTGTTGCCCGGTGCTCACCAAACCGCGGAATTCCCTTCTGTTGCCCGGTGGGTTCAACCGCGCATAGCTTTCTAACTTATAACCGTGAGGTCAATGGGTTAGGCAGCAATAGCGAGTGCTTCATTATCATTTGCACTTGTAGTTTTGAGCCATTTGACGGCTTACTCATGCCGGGTAAAAATAATGCTTTTCAACACACGTCGATCCTGGTTCGGCCCCTTCAATTCAAGCGCATCACATTGCTGTATCACGCCTTAAGTGGTGGAGCCGCCGGGTACTGCCCCCGGGTCCGCTGTGCCTATTGCACATCACAATTTATCACCATAGTCCGCCGAAACGGACAGCGCCTATATAGCGTATAATTTCTGAATGAAAAGAGAATGAAACCAAAACGGGCACGGATATCACTATCCGTGCCCGTGTCTAACTCCTTGAGCTATTTGAATTCAGGTTATTTTTTCAAATTATCCCGAATTTCCGTCAACAG
>CALKXX010000133.1 GCA_938003725.1 uncultured Sphingomonadaceae bacterium
AGGGTCGCACCTTCCAATGGAACAATCCCTTGATTGCGACCGCGCGGGGGCGGCTGGTCGAAAGTAATCGCCAGATACCCCTTGCCGAACAATGCCATCAAGCTGGGTTCAAGCGGCTGTTGCACTAGCCGCTCCGCATCAAATTGCACATATCCCCGAAGCGCGCCTTCTTTATAATCACAGGCGAGCAGGTTGATCACACCGTTTTCGGTCTGCGCCTGCAATGTCAATTGTGCGTCGTCGTCCTTCAACAAGGATCCTAGCATAGCGGTCAGGCACAAAGCTTCGGCTAGCAGGTCGCGTATCTGAGGCGGATAGTCATGGGCTGACAATATCTCATCCAGTACCGGACCCAGCCGAACCGCCCTTCCTCGGCAATTCTTAACCGGAATCGAAAAGGTGAGATGGTGATCGGTGTGAGCAGGCGCAGTCATTAAATTTGTTCAAACACCCATCGCAGTACCGATTTTTGGGCATGGATGCGATTTTCCGCTTCATCCCAAACCACCGATTGGGGGACGTCGATTACGGACGGCATGACTTCTTCCCCGCGATGTGCCGGCAGGCAGTGAAGGAATAGTGCATCTTGCTTCGCCTGCTCCATAATCACGTCGTTCACCTGAAAAGGCATCATCGCAGCCATTTTGTTGTGCACATGCTCTTGGCCCATTGAGACCCACGTGTCGGTCACAATCACATCCGCGCCTGCCGCCGCCTCCATTTCATCGCGGTGTACAGAGATATTCGCACCCGTTGCGTGCGCGGCCGTGATAAATTCTGCATCGGCATCATAGCCCTCAGGACAGCCGATCCGAACATTGAATTTCATCAATCCCGCCGCCTCTATTATGCTATTGGTGACGTTGTTTCCATCCCCCAGATAGGCGACTTCCAATCCGGGAAGTGGTTTGCCGTGCTCCACCAGGGTCAGCAGGTCGGCCACGATCTGGCAAGGGTGAGACAGATCAGTAAGGCCGTTAATAACAGGCACCGTTGCGTTCGCCGCCAATTCTTCGATCTTTGCATGATCGTCGGTACGAATCATGATCGCATCGCACATCCGTGACAGGACCTTTGCAGTATCGGCAACGGTTTCCCCGCGTCCAAGTTGCATTGATCCGCTGTCCATCACAATGCTGGTACCGCCTAGTTGGCGGATCGCGATATCAAAAGAGACACGCGTCCGGGTGCTACTTTTTTCAAATATCATGGCTAAAACATGCCCCGCCAGCGGGGCATCCGCGTCTTGCTTTCCTTTCGGCCAAGCTTCGCGTGCCTGTTTCCGGTCCATCGCATCGCCAATCATCGCAGCAATGGCGTCACCGCCGGCATCGGCCAGATTTAGAAAATGACGGGTCATGATGCCGGAGCCTCGTAATCGGCTGCACCAGCGGAAAGCTTCTCAACAAAGGTTGCGATTTCTTCTTCGCCGATGTTTAGCGGCGGCAAAACGCGAAGTGTATTGTCGCCCGCTGCTACCGTCAGCAGTCCGTGATTATCCCGCAAATGCGCTACAAACGGTCGCGGTGCTTCTGTCATGTTAATGCCGAGCATTAAACCTGCGCCGCGAACACCGGTAAAAAGGTCCGGATAGTTTCCAATAAACTGTTCAATCGCCGCGCGCAGCTTGTCGCCCGTCGACCGCACCTGCTCTAGAAACTCATCATTGGCGACGACATCCCAAACTGCATTGCCAGCTGCCATAGCCATTGGATTGCCGCCATAGGTTGATCCGTGCGTGCCAACGACCATCCCGCGCGCTGCTTTTTCCGTCGCCAGGCATGCGCCGAACGGGAAACCGCCGCCAATACCTTTCGCGCTGGCCAAAATGTCGGGTGTCACATCATATAGTTCATGCGCATAAAGCTGACCGGTGCGCGCAACACCGCATTGCACTTCGTCCAGCACCAGCATCAGCTCGTGCTCATCCGCCAGTGCGCGCAAACCGGTCATGAATTCTTGTGACGCAGGACGGATACCGCCTTCACCCTGAATAGGCTCCACTAGGAAACCAGCGGTCTTGTCAGTGATCGCCGCCTTCGCGCCCTCTAAATCATCAAATTCCACATATTTGAAGCCTGCGAGCAAGGGAGAGAAACCATGATGCATCTTTTCTTGATTGGAGGCCGAAATGGTCGCCATGGTCCGGCCATGAAATGCGTTCTTGAACGTGATAATTTCAAAGCGATCACTCTCATGGGACTGATGATAGGCCCGCGCAGCTTTAATGGCACATTCGACAGCCTCGGCCCCTGAATTGGTAAAGAAGACGGTGTCGGCAAAGGTGGTATCTACAATCCGCTGCGCAAATTTCTCACCTTGCGGACTGCCGTATAGATTGGAGACATGCATGAGCGTCGCGGCCTGATCCTGAATTGCTTGCGTCAGATGCGGGTGACCATGACCCAGCAAATTGACAGCGATACCGCTTGCGAAATCAAGTGCGCGGCTGCCATCCTCGGAAATCAACCAAGCCCCTTCTCCGCGCACAGGACGAAAACCGCACCGGGGATAAACGGGCATCAACGGGGTAATCGTCATCTTGAATTCCTTTTTTGTTAAACGGCGCGTCAAAACAGAAAAGGCGACCCGGTTGGCCGCCTCATATAAACGATTATCTTATATGGCCGATCCGGCAGACGGTCAATCGCCGTCCACAGTTCGAATGAGGTGATCGCTAGACGGACAAGAGTGATCGATAAATTCAATCAATCAAAGTGTTTTAATTGGTTTAATTGGCAAGCCGATTTGCGTTATACGTCGCCGGGAATCAAGAATAGAACACACCCCCATTTAAAGGAGAATTTCAGATGGATATCAAAACCGGCCTAATGTCTAGCACGGGTAGCTGCCCCTTCAGCGGGAGCGACGGCAGCGTCCGTTCATTGCTCGGTCGTACCAACAAAGATTGGTGGCCAGATCAGTTGCAGCTAAATATCCTGACCCAAAGTGGTACCTCCCCGGATCCGATGGGCGAAGATTATGACTATGTCGCAGCGTTTAAAACAATTGATTATGATGCCCTGAAGGCAGACCTTACCGCGTTGATGACGGACAGCAAATCATGGTGGCCGGCTGACTATGGTCATTATGGCCCATTTTTCATCCGCATGGCGTGGCACGCTGCCGGCACATACCGGACGGCCGATGGCCGCGGTGGAGCCAATAGCGGCCAACAACGTTTTGCGCCGCTAAACTCATGGCCGGACAACGGCAACCTCGATAAGGCGCGTCGCCTGCTTTGGCCCATGAAACAGAAATATGGCAACAAGATCAGTTGGGCTGACCTTTTCATCTTGGCCGGCAATGTCGCAATCGAATCGATGGGCGGACCTGTCTTTGGATTTGGCGGCGGCCGCGCGGATGTGTTCGAGCCGGAAACCGATGTCTATTGGGGAACCGAAGAAGAATGGGTCGACACCGGCGCTGAAACGCGAATCCAACCTGACAAGGCATGGGATCTGGAAAATCCGCTCGCGGCTATCCAGATGGGTCTTATCTATGTGAATCCCGAAGGTCCCGGCGGGAATACCGAACCTCTCGATTCTGCGCGTGACATGAAGGAAACCTTCGCACGCATGGCAATGAACGACGAAGAAACCGTCGCTCTAACCGCCGGCGGTCACGCCTTTGGTAAGGCCCATGGTGCGGTTGATCCAGAAAGCCTGAGCAACGCGCCTGAAGGGGGAAGCCTTGAAAAAATGGGCTTCGGCTGGATGACCAATGAAGAGGAAATTGCTAAAGGCAAATACACCACCTCGGGCATCGAAGGCGCTTGGAGCAGCACACCGACTGAGTGGAATGGCAACTATTTCCGTCTTCTGCTGGACTATGAATATGAGCTGGTGGAAAGCCCAGCAGGTGCCAAGCAGTGGCAGCCGATTGACCAGAAGGAAGAAGACATGGCGCCAGATGCCCATGATCCTTCCAAAAAGGTTCCAACCATGATGACGACCGCCGATATGGCGTTGAAAGTAGACCCGGATTACCGCAAGATTTCGGAAAAATTCCGTAATGATCAAGCGGCTCTGGATGATGCTTTTGCCCGGGCATGGTTCAAACTATGCCACCGCGATATGGGACCAAAGGCGCGTTATCACGGACCAGAAGTGCCTTCCGAAGATCTGATCTGGCAGGATCCTGTTCCAGCAGGAACCGCACCGAGCGACAGCGCAGTCTCTGATTTCAAATCGGCAATTCTTGGCAGCGGCCTGACGGTTAGCGAGTTGGTGAAGGCAGCTTGGGCTTCGGCTTCAACTTATCGCCGGTCCGACCATCGCGGCGGTGGCAATGGCGCACGCGTGCGTCTGGCACCACAAAAAGATTGGGCCGCGAATGATCCGGCGGAACTTTCAAAAGTTCTGGCAAAGATCGACGAACTTCGCGGTGATATCTCGATGGCGGATGCTATAGTGCTTGCCGGTAATGCAGCAATTGAGAAAGCTTCAAATGCAACTGTGCCGTTTGCCGGAGGACGCGGAGACGCATCCGACGAACAAACAGATGCCCAGAGCTTTGAGCCATTGGAGCCAAAAGCCGACGGGTTCCGTAACTATCTGGCGAACAAGATGAGCGTCAGCACCGAAGACATGCTGGTCGATCGCGCACATTTGCTGGGCCTTTCCATTCCGGAAATGACTGCACTTGTTGGCGGACTGCGGGTTCTCGGAGCCAATAGCGGCAACAGTGCACATGGCGTATTCACCGACAATGTCGGCCAGTTGAGCAATGACTTCTTTGTCAATCTGCTCGATATGGATACCAAATGGACGCCCGTCGACGGCAGCGATGACGAAGAGTTTATCGGCAGCGACCGCGAAAGCGGAGCCGAGAAATGGCGTGCAACACGCGTTGATCTTGCTTTCGGTTCAAACTCCCAATTGCGGGCGGTGTCCGAAGTCTATGCTCAGGATGACAATGGCGGAAAATTCGTCAATGACTTCATCTCCGCATGGACGAAAGTGATGAACGCGGATCGTTTCGATCTGACCTAATCGCTGACAGCAGCAACGCACAATACGGCCCGCTAGAGCAATCTAGCGGGCCGTTTTTATTTTGAAGAGTGCTGTGCTCCGCGCTTAGCCCCGGAGCTGTAAAGGCCCACGCCAAGTCTCCAGGGTTCCGGCTCGGTGGCCGGAGTGCACACTAGTTCAGGGCAGCCTTCGCCTGCTCCCAATTCTGCCCATCAAACTTCCTGATCGTCGGTTCAAAACCGTGATCAGTTTCCAGACAATTGTAATTCACAGACCAACTATCAGGATGAGAGCGCGGTTGATAGAAACTCTTCACACCGCAGTGCCGGCAAAACAGATGATCCGCCTGCTCGCTACCAAATCTATAACTGGTCAACGCCTCTTCTCCGGACAGAAGCGTGAAGTCCGCATGCGGTACAATCAGATGAAAATAGCCTATTCGCGCGCAGATAGAACAGTTGCAGTCGAGCAACTCAGGTTTTGGTTGGACAGTTGCTTCGAAGCGCACAGCGCCGCAGTGACAACCGCCCGAAACTGTACCGCTCACCGAACCTCCGTGCTGTGAATATCAATCCGGTTTTCCAATGTTCTATGCACCGGGCATCTGTCGGCGATTTCCATTAACCTGGCACGTTGTTCGTCACTAAGGTCGCCCGTCAATGTGATTGCGCGATCAATAACGTCGATCCGATTATCGTCATTGGCGCAAGTTTGGCAGTCTTCAACATGATCGCGGCTATGTTCCAGTTCGATATGTACTGATTCCAACGGCCATTTCTTCCGATCCGCATACATTTTGATGGTCATCGAGGTACAAGCGCCCAGCCCAGCTAGCAAAAGATCATAGGGCGAAGGGCCAGTATCGGTCCCGCCAAATGAAACCGGTTCATCCGCTAGCAATTCATGCTGCCCAGCGGATATATTTTGCTGAAATTTACCGTTTGCCGTTTGGACGGTTACTGTTGCCGGATTTTCACTCATCATTCGTTTCCTCTTCATTTGGTTCTGTTTCTGCCGTCGCCCGCTTTCGAAATTCAATTCCAATGGGAATGATGAAATTGCTGTTATTGACGCGCACAGCCCCAGTGGTGGGCATGCTCTGCTTCA
>CALKXX010000134.1 GCA_938003725.1 uncultured Sphingomonadaceae bacterium
TGCCCGCAGCAACAACGCGCAGTCCGTTCAGTCATCGCCTTCCAACTCAACCACCAAATCCCCCGGCAACAACGGCTCGCTCAACAACCGCTCCATCGCCTTCCAGCGCCATACCGGCGCTTCGCCCTGCGCCTCGATCCACTCCCGCACCATGTCCTGACCGAGGCTGTAGTTGATGACATAGCTGCGATACTGGTCGTTGAAATCAAGCATCTGCTCGGCACGCTCGCGGCTGACTAGCTGGTATTTCATTGTATAGGCTACCGCATCTTCGCGGGGGATTTCCTTGTCGAGATAGCCCTGCGCGATGGTGATCCGTGCGCCGGCCAGCGCCCGTTTCGCGATCTGCAGCGCCCAGAAGGCGCCCGCCGTATCGGGATCAAGCCCCGCCAGCGGGTAGAGCACTTCGCGCTCATATTCGAGGCGCTTTACGCCGGGAAAGGCCAATTCAATGCCGTAATTGGCGCTGCCCTCGGCAATCAAAGATTGCGGCGAATAGAGCGGATAGATGAAAAATTCCTGCCAGCCTTTGCTGCGGGTCAGGTTCTTTTCGAGCAGCATATTATAGACATGATGCCCCGGATAACCCTCATGACAGCCCAGATCGACCGCGCGCGATATCTTGATCGGCAGGTCGGTGTTGATCTGGATTAGGCTCTGATAATTGCCCTGGTAATAATTATACCCGCTCCAGCTTTTGCCGGTGACAAACTCCATCTTGAAATTCTCTGTGTCGGGCAGGGTGAAATATTCCTCGGTGCGGCGTTTGCACTCGGCAATCGCGGTGTCAAAGACGACCTTCAGCTTGTCCTTGGGAATGACGTACTTGTTCTCAAACCTATCTACGCGGGCACTTAACGGGCCCGGGCCGGGAACCAACTTCTGGATTTCTTCAAGGATAGGATCGAAGCTTTCCAGAGGCTTGATTTCCGGTTTGACGCCGAACAAGCCCTTGGCTTCGCGCACAAAGGGTAGCACTTCGCCGGAAATCATTGCATGGCGCGTGACAGCTGCTTCTAGCTGTGCGGACAGGAAACGGTGGCGGGACAGTTTGACCGCCTCAAATGCCGCTGGCCGATTATCGTCCAGCCGCTCCATCAGACGGACCAGCTGGTTGCCAACTTCCACTAGCGACATGTCTGATTTCGCCGCGAATTCCTTGTATTTTTCCGGTCCGTAATAGGCGTCAACATAACCCTTTTCGAACGTATCCATGATCAGAGTCAGGCCGATATAATCCTCGGCAATCTGGTCGATCGGTGGGCGCGTGGCGGTTTTTGCCGAAGTGGTAATGGGAACAACAGTTGGCTCTGCGACAACGGATGATGTAGTCGCAGAGTTACAGCCCGCAAGAGCGGTAATAGTTACTGATGCTAAAAGTGCCCTCAAGCCCCTTCCACCAAAGCTTCCGCTTCCTTGTCGCGCTTTTTGGGCTGCGGTGCAAATCGCAGAATACTATAGCCAACCACCGCCGACAGGAAAGAACCCATCAATACGCCAATCTTGGCTTCTTCAATCAATAGCTCATTTCCGGGGAAGGCGAGCGCACCGATAAACAGGCTCATCGTAAAACCAATGCCGCAGAGTGTCGCCACGCCATAGACCTGCAGCCATGTTGCTCCACCGAGGCGACCGGCAAACCCGGTTTTAACGGCCAGCCAGACGCTAGCAAAAATCCCGATCTGTTTGCCGAAGAAAAGGCCCGCAGCAATACCCAAAGGCAGCGGCGCCATGATCTGATCCATGCCCATCCCCTCCAACGACACACCCGCGTTGGCAAAGCCGAAAATAGGGATAATAAGAAACGCGCTCCATGGGGCAATAGCATGCTCCATGATGTGCAGCGGAGAATTCTCCGCATCCGGTGATGTTGGTGTGACCACAATCGGAATACACAAGGCCGCAAGCACGCCCGCTATCGTCGCGTGAACACCAGACATAAGCACGGCGTACCAAAGGATGATCGACAAGATGATATAGGGCCAGAGTTTCAATATGCCGCTGCGGTTCATTGTATACATGATTCCAAGGATCACCGCGCTGGCAAGAAGGGCTGCGCCATTAATTTCCGCTGTGTATACCAGCGCAATAATCGCAACCGCACCCATATCGTCGACAATCGCAACGGTAACCAAAAACAGCTTGAGCGAGGCAGGTGCACGCGAACCGAGTAAAGCTAAGACACCGATGGCAAAGGCAATGTCCGTCGCTGCCGGAATGGCCCAGCCATTGTAAAGGTCTGGCGCGTCCTTGACGATGAACAGATAGATAACAGCAGGCACAACCATGCCCGCCGCCGCCGCCAATACCGGTAGGCGTCGCCGCTCCCAGGTATTCAGTCGTCCATCGACAAATTCACGCTTGATTTCGAGCCCGACGAGAAAGAAGAATATCGCCATCAGCCCGTCATTGATCCACAAATGCGGGGTCATCGGACCAAGCTTTTTGGACAGTGTAGGTCCTTCCAATTCATGCAGGAAATGGTGGTACATGTCGTAGAGCGGACTATTCGCGACAATCATTGCCAACGCCGCAGCCACCATCAGCAATATGCCGCCCGCCGCTTCACTTTCGAGAAACTCGCGAAGAGCAGAATCTGTGCCGGTACGCTGTGATTTTTGTTCAGCCATGGATCGCCTTATGAGTGGATTTCAACTTTCCATTCTCATGCGCAGCCACGCTTGTAAAATCAAGGACTGTCTGGTGCAAATTGGTGGTTAGGCAGCAATAGTATCGCGAACCTCGGCAGCGAGCGCATAAGATTTTTCGCGGGCGTTCTGATCGAATATGGAACCAGAGACGATTAGCTCGTCTGCGCCGGTTCTTTCTACAAACGCCTCCACCGCCGTTTTCACATTGCCCGGCATACCTATTGCACTGCCCTGCATGATTCCGGCCATCATCTGTTGCAGCTGGGGAGGCAGGCTTTCCCGATAACCTTCAACCGGTGGCGGCATCTTGCCCGGATTGCCGGTGCGCAGGGCAACGAAGCTTTGGATCATAGAGGTCGACAGATATTCAGCTTCTTCATCCGTATCAGCGGCAAAAATGTTAAACCCGCACATCACATAGGGCTCGGCCAGTTGTTCCGAAGGTTTGAAATCACGCCGATAGATCATCAGCGCTTCATCCAACATTTGCGGCGCAAAGTGCGAGGCAAACGCATATGGCAGGCCCAGCACAGCTGCTAGCTGTGCACCGAATAGGCTGCTACCCAATATATATAAGGGCACTTTTGATCCCTGCCCCGGTGTGGCCTGCATCGGCAGCTGCTCATCCCCTTCGAGCAGCGCCTGTAGTTCCACCACATCGCGCGGAAACTGATTGGGATCGGTGTTCAGGTTGCGCCGCAATGCCATCGCCATGCGCTGATCCGAACCGGGTGCCCGGCCAAGGCCAAGGTCTACACGGCCCGGAAACAAAGCTTCGAGCGTGCCGAACTGCTCTGCAATCACAATCGGCGAATGATTGGGCAGCATGATACCGCCCGCGCCGATACGAATAGTCTTTGTTCCATGTCCGATATGCGAAAGCGCCACAGAGGTCGCCGCGCTCGCAATCCCCGCCATGCCGTGATGCTCCGCCATCCAGAACCGTTCATAGCCCAGCGCCTCGCCGTGCTGCGCCAATGCCAGCGAGCGATCAAGCGCGTGACGTACATCCGCGCCCTGAGGCACCGGTGACAAGTCCAGGATCGAAAATTTTACAGCTTTGCCCATATCTTATTTCTTTTTTCCCAATTGCCCGACGGTCTTGATAGCATAGCCGCTCGGCACTTTTTGAAATCCCAATGCCGGCAGCAACAATGTCCACCCACGCTGGTTACCCGATAAAAGCAAACGGGCCGAATATAAACCGTCGCCTTCTAGCTTTAAGGTCAATATTTCCATACCAGATCCGCTGGTCAGCGGCAGCACCAGCGCGCCGTCCTGACATTCCGCATTGCCAAGCAGACCCTGTTTCAGATCGAGGCCGGGGATATTGGAATCGAGGGACAGGCGCACCTGACCACTGGCCGTTTGACACTGGCCGTCTGCGAAAGAGACGCTGACATTGTCCAAATCAATGTTTGACGCAGGTAGCGGTGCAAGTTGACCACCGACATTGAGCGTTGTGCTAGCATTTTCCACCAGCAGGTTTTTTCCTTCCTTACCGATCGTGGCGGTCAGGCCGGTATCGACAGAACCGGCTGAACTTTCCAGATCAAGACGGACGTTCCCCGCGAAAAGCGGCAAAAATTGCAGGCTGGCACCCAGATCGCCCAGCGCAAACGGACCCAGTTGCGCCTTTTCAATATGCCCATTCCAGATGGAGCCGGACACGTCCCGCGCAGAAAACTGACTTTCCGGCAATCCGGCCATGCTGACCGCAAGCCGCAAGGGCATGAAGAATAGTGCGACGGCGATCACGCTGACCATCACCAACAGGTAAATTGCAGAACGCCGCATCACATCTCTGGCGTAAATTGGTCAAAATAATCGAAGATAGCGTCTTCGTCGCGGCTAGCCGCATTGCGCCATGTGGGTGCCGATTTCGGATTGAGCAATTGCGCTTCTGGAGAGACGACCAGCACCGTCGGCGTACCCTGTATATCGCCAATGCCATACCCCTTGGCAACATCGAGATTGCGATCTTTATATCCGACATCAACATAAACGACTTCATATTTTTGGGATAACATCCGGGAGAAACGCGGCGACGCGAACCATCCCGATAAGCCCCGACTGTCATGGCACCAATTGGCGCCCATTATGATGATTAGATCATTGCCGCTCTTGCCTGCGCGTTCCAGTGCTGCATCGACATCTGCATTGGCATCATTTGTTCGGTCAAACGGCTTGGCTTCGGGATGGCCGGCATCGCTTGCCAGATCCGTTTTGAGTTTTTCCACGCCAGCTTTCACCGATGCCAGATTCTGCCACGCCTTTTCTTCGAAATCAGCGTGGATACCAAGGTCATTCAGCCGGTCCACCGCCATGGTAACGCATTGATAGGCGGCATCACCGGTACCCGCGACCAGAATTTGCTCTGCCGCCTCCAGCGCGTGCAAATCATCTTCAGTGGGCTTTAGCAGATCAACAGATGTTTCTTCGACCTTGAAACTACAGTCCGATTGGACGGATCCCGACGCGGTGACGAGAAGAAGGGGTTTCGTTTCGCCGAAATCAACGCCCTGTGCGGGCGAACAAGCGAGCAGCGACAAGGTCGCCAATGATATTCCAGTCTTCATGCAATTGCTATTACACTTCCAGCGGTGTGAGGGAACAGGCTTTTGTAAGGCCAAGGCCGCGTTTCATTCCGGGATAGGCGCGAACCGTAGCCGCAGCCATTGCCAGTTCCAGCCGTACCGTTCGCCCGAACTTTTCTTCCAGACGGTCGCCCAGTTCAAACGCCGCTTCTGATTGGCTTGCGATCGCTTGGCCAAAAGCAAAACTTGTTCCGAGGTCGCCATCAACTCGGGAAGCCAACATCTCGTTCAGCAAACCGCGATCGACACCGTCCATCAGACCGCCTTGGGCAGCGGATATCGCGCAAGGG
>CALKXX010000135.1 GCA_938003725.1 uncultured Sphingomonadaceae bacterium
GGCTACGCTGGATAAATCGATTCACAGCATCCGGTCCGCCAGCGTGGCGCAGCAGGGCGTCGTTGGCCGTGTTATCACTATATGCTAATGCTCTTTCCAGCAGCGTGTAGACGCTTTTGATCACGGCACCATTGCGATTGACTTCGGCCGCCATCGGTTGGTGGAAAAGCGTTAAATCTTCGGGGCCAATGCGGATTGCATCGGAAAGCGAAGCACGGCCCTGATCAACCTTGTCGAGCATCGCCATGGCCACCCAAAGTTTTGAAACGCTCTGTTGCGGGAAGTTTTGATCTGCGCGGTGCCCAATTTCCCAATTACCGTCGATCCGCTTGACCGCGATGCCGGTTTTTCCGGGAAAGGTGCGCCATAGATCGGCGATTTCGCGCTCCAACGCCGGGTTAGGACGATCGCGAGATGGATCGGACACCGCCCGTGGCGGTGGCGGCGGCGGATTGTTGTATCGCGGACGGCTGTCTCCATTTTGGGCGATTGGTGGCTCTGAGGTGGAGACGCAGGCCGTCAATAGGCCAAGCGATAAAAGCATCGTGAGTTTTTGAAAAAACGCCATTCTTATACTAATCCCTGTTCCACTGGCTCTCGCGGCAAGTGATAATGTTGTACAAGTCTTTGTAGATAAGCGAACCATCGTGAACAGAGCCAAAACCAGGGTTTGCGGTGAACGATTCTGCTGCTGCGACAAATTGTTGACGGTGAACGATTTTAGCGATGTTCCGGACGAGAACGCGGCTATTTCTTGACTCCGAAATTAAATCGGCGGGTTACGGAGTAATCTAGTGTGTTCACAATGAAGTAAGAGAGTGCCCATCGCAGGCGGTTCAGCAAACCGCGTCTTTGCCGGTGTACATCCATGGTGATCGGTTCGGACTGATCCGATATCATATCGACCAGCGTACGGGCATGATTGGCAAAAGCATGATCATCGATCCTGAGCATCATTTCGACATTTATGAACAGACTGCGAAGATCGAAATTTGCTGATCCGACATAGACGGCGTCGTCCACAATCACCAATTTGCAATGTAGGCGCTGGGGTCGATATTCGTAAATCCGCGCCTGTCGCTTCAGCAAAAATCCGTACAATAGGCGGCTGGCTCCAATGGTTGCGGCATTGTCCGTCTTGCCAGCCAAAATCAACCGGCTCTCACCGCCTTTTTTTGACAGCTTGGCAATACGCCGCAACAGGCCCTGACCGGGAGAAAAATAGGCACTTATAAGGTCAAGCCTTTGGCCGTTTTCCAGATCATTCTTGATCGACCACGCCCATCGACTCAACCGGTTTCCGGGGCCACCAAGCAGCCAGCGAAACTGTCCATCACCGGCTTTCCAGTTTTTGACCATCTTGCGCAACGAACGGATATTGCCATTTTCCTTGTTCACCCAATTGGCGAGGCATTCGTAATATTCGCTCAATTTTTCCACTTCTGTGCCATGCAGTAACATGCCGGCATCTGCCCAACTGGTCTGGTTTTCCTCACTATTGGTATCGACCGGGTGCCGGTCAAAATATTGATCGGCTATGTTGAAACCGCCAATCAGGGCGCGCCTGTCATCGGCGATCACCATTTTTTGGTGGTTACGCACAAAATAGCTGGTTGAAAAACGTGGACTGAAAATCGCGAACGACCCTCCGGCCTGCTGCAATGGGTCAAAAAAGTTGCTTGAAGCCCCGTTTGATCCAAAGCTGTCCACCATTAACGTAACGTCGACGCCCCGGTTGCAGGCATCAATCAGGTTATCCAACAGAAGTTGGCCGGTTCCATCCTCTTCAAACATATAGAAAAAGATTTTCAGAGAAACCTTGGCGCTTTCAACCAGTTCGATCAGTATTTTCAGGCGTTCGGCGGCGCCGTGAACCAGCCGAATTTTGTTATCGCCGACGTCGAACCAGCGGCTGTCATCAAAACTATTGGCATCAACACTATTGGCGGCGGCATCACTCATGCGGAGCCACATATAATATTGGGACTGAAGCAACAATCGCTTAGATTGTATTTTGCGACCGCCGCCAACCAGTTTTCTTGACAAAATCGCGCACTAACCCTAAATGCAACGCTCTTTCCAAGAGTTTCAGAGAATCAGGAGCGCCCTATGGCTCGCGTTACAGTTGAAGATTGCGTCGATAAAGTTACGAACCGGTTTGATCTGGTCCTGTTTGCTGCTCAGCGCGCACGCGAAATTTCCGGGGGTGCTGAACTGACGATTGATCGGGACAAAGATAAAAACCCAGTGGTTTCTTTGCGCGAGATTGCGGATGAAACGGTAAAGCCGAAAGATCTGGAAGAAAGCCTGGTTCAATCGCTGCAAAAAGTCCTCATTGATGACGATGATACACCCGATGATATCGGTTCTATCAGCCAGTCAGCAGAGGCGCTTCGTTTGACAGCAGCGGCACCGCCACGCAGTGCCGGTGTTGCCGGAGATTATGGTCGCCGATAAACCGGGGCCGACAATGATCGGCTATTGATCGCCGCTTCTGTCATTTGGTTGAAATGGCAGCAACAAACTCCAGCCCAATTTGATTGGCTTGTCATCCTGATAGGGGGACAGGCCAATTGTCATTTCATCATGACCATATTTCGGTTGGGCGACATAGGTGCGAAAAATACGGTCCCATATCGACAGGAAAAATCCATAATTGCTATCGGTTTCGCCGCGCGCGATACTGTGATGCACCCGGTGCATATCGGGTGTGACGACCAACTTCCTGAGAACCCTGTCGATACCAAGCGGCAGTTTGAGATTGCTATGGTTGAACATGGTGGATGCGTTAAGCAAAATTTCAAAGACGAACACTGCCGCCGCTGCCGGGCCGATCACGATGACACATAACAGCTTGTAGGCCATGGAAGCGATGATTTCGAACGGGTGAAAACGGGCCGCAGTCGTCACATCAATGTCGCGATCTGCATGATGAACCTTATGCAAGCGCCAGAGGAGCGGGATTTTGTGCGTTGCCACATGCTGCCCATATATTGCGAGGTCGAGCAGAATGACCGCAATCACGAACTCGGCCCAGACCGGCAAATTTATCACCGCGAATAATCCCCAACCATTTTGCGCAGCGACATGTGCCATGGCGACCGCCATGATTGGCATCGCGACGCGCAAGGCCAGCGTGTCGACGACGATCAAAGATAGATTAGTGATCCACCGCCGTGATTTAGGCATAAGCAACTGGCGACGGGGGCTATGCAACTCAATGCCCGCCAGCAACAAAAAAACACCGGCAAAAAAGCCAAAGCGGATCATTGCATCAATTTGGCCATCGAAAATCATGAGCCTGTGTTACAACCTATAATGCAGGCTGCAAGTCAAAGCTTAGCAGGGATATTTCTTTTTCATGAATCCGTGAAAAGCGGTTTTTACTTCCATGGACCGCCGGGACACCGGAATCTTTTGTAAATGGGCGACAAACTCTTTGCCGTTCAGCTTGGCTTTGCCTTTTGCAGGCGGACAGCTTGGCGGTGTTCGCCCTGCCGCCTTGGCAGCTTTGATCTCGGCGCGATAGTTGGTGGTGACCTTTTCCATCTCGTGCATCACAGGTTTGCGATGCTTGGAAAACATTGCGCCCATTCCGGCCTTCATCAGCTTTTCCGCCTTGGGCAGGAATTCCGATACCGGCATGGCCGAAACGGGGGCGGATAGCCCGATGATTGTAGCGGCCAAAATCACCCGGGTTACGATGTGCATAAAAAAGGCCTTCCCCATTTGTGGAAAGGCCTTTTTGAATTGTCTCGCTGAACTGTTAGTGAATGAGCGCAGTAATACACCCATGCTCTAATGGTTAGGCACCTTGCGGTTTTGGATCGCCAAACGGGCCTTTTTTATTGCGGCCTGCTTTAGGTATGGATGTACCGGCCGTTGGTATGCTTGAAGGTTTGACGACACCTCCATCCGGCCGTTCAAACTTGCCTTTGTCAATCAGCTCGTCAATCTCGTCACCCGACAAGGTTTCATATTCGAGGAGCGCGTTGGCGAGCAAGTGAAGCTGCTTCTCATATTTGGTCAGCACATCTTTCGCGCGGTCATAGCCTGCATCGACAATACCGCGAATTTCACTGTCGATCTTTTTCGCTGTTTCATCGGACATCTGCATCCGTTGCGACTGGGAATAGCCGAGGAACGTCTCGCCCTGCTGCTCTTCATATTGCAGCGGACCCATTTCATCCGACATGCCCCATTGCGTCACCATATCGCGCGCAAGTTTGGTGGCATATTGAATGTCACCCGATGCACCGGATGACACTTTTTCATGACCAAAGATAATTTCTTCGGCGACCCGGCCACCCATTGAGACCGCAAGGTTCGCATGCATTTTGTCACGATGATAACTATAGCTATCGCGTTCCGGCAGACGCATGACCATGCCCAATGCCCGGCCGCGCGGTATAATCGTCGCTTTATGGATCGGGTCGGACGCGGGTTCATGAACCGCAACAATGGCATGTCCGGCTTCGTGATAAGCGGTCATTTTCTTTTCATCGTCGGTCATCACCATGGACTTACGTTCCGTGCCCATCATGACTTTGTCTTTGGCCGTTTCAAATTCGTCCATCGCGACCAGACGCTTGCCGCGCCGTGCCGCCATCAATGCTGCTTCATTGACCAGGTTGGCCAGATCCGCGCCAGAGAAGCCCGGCGTACCGCGCGCAATAGTGCGTGCGTTTACGTCCGGTGCCAGCGGCACTTTCTTCATATGCACTTCAAGGATTTTTTCGCGGCCTTCAATATCGGGGTGCGGCACGACAACCTGACGATCAAAACGTCCGGGACGCAGCAGGGCAGGGTCCAAAACGTCGGGGCGGTTGGTTGCGGCAATGATGATAATGCCTTCATTCGCCTCAAAGCCATCCATCTCAACCAGCAACTGGTTAAGCGTTTGTTCCCGCTCGTCATTGCCATTGCCCAGCCCAGCGCCGCGATGGCGGCCGACGGCATCAATTTCATCGATGAAGACAATACATGGTGCGTTCTTTTTTGCCTGTTCAAACATATCGCGGACACGGCTGGCGCCGACACCGACAAACATTTCAACAAAATCGGAACCGGAAATCGTAAAGAAAGGCACGCCGGCTTCGCCCGCAATCGCGCGCGCGAGAAGCGTTTTACCGGTGCCGGGTGAACCGACAAGCAAGGCGCCTTTCGGAATTTGGCCGCCAAGCCGAGCAAAGCGGCTGGGATCCTTTAGAAATTCAACTATCTCTTCAAGCTCTTCGCGGGCTTCGTCGATACCTGCGACATCATTAAATGTAACTTTGCCCTGCTTTTCCGTCAGCATCTTTGCTTTCGATTTACCGAAGCCCATTGCGCCCGAACCGCTACCTTTTTGCATTTGGCGTAGAACAAAGAATGCGATGCCCAAAATGAGCAGGAAGGGAAGGGACTGGACCAAAATAATCTGCCAGATGCTCGCGGTTTCTTGTGCCTGGCCGCTATATTCGACGCCCTTTTCGTCGAGCAATTTGATCAATGTGGGATCATTGCCAACAGGCGTGGTGGAAAATTTGTCGCCATTGGTCATTTCGCCGGTAATCGTATCAGGTGCAATAGCGACGGATTTGACGCTACCTTCCTCTATTTTGTCGCGGAACGAACTATAGCTAATCCCTTTGCCCGCTTCCGCGGCACTGCCGGCACCAAACATCGACACGGTCAGCAAAAGTGCCACGATGACGCCTGCCCAGATCAGCATGCTCTTCATCCAGGGGTTTTCCTTGGGATCCTGTTCGTCACTCATAATATTCTGCGTCCTGTGTTGATCATCCCGGATAGGTTTAAGGGTGCCGGGATTGACGGTTGTTGAACAAAGATAAGCCTTTTCGGCGCAATGACAATATCGCCAGCGATGTTTTTGGCTGTGCCCTAAGTCATTTGGGCATGTTTTTTTGTCAAATTAGGCAAATATCCTTCAATTGTGCCGTTTTGGCGCGGGCGCGAAGGTCCATGTTTCACCGCCGACGCACAAGATATTACCCAATGTACAAGTTTTGCCCTTTTTAAGGTCGGCTATTGTCCGCTGCAGCTGCTCTCCGCGCGGAGAAAGTGCCGGATCACATAAATGCAAAGACTTTAACACCAATCGCCGCAATATCTCGTTGGGGAAATCATGCTTATCCAGCCTACTTCCGCGGTGTGTTGGCTTAATATGGGCATCGGCCAGATCATTTGCGAACCAGTCAATGGCGGCCCTCGCATCATCCAATGCCGCTGCACTTTGGCTGGCCAATGCGACATCAAATCCCTCTAGATGGGAAAGCGCATGGCGGACGCGGACCCGGTCAAAACTTTGATCGCGATTGGAGGGATCATCTATCGCAGTAATATTCTGACTAGCGATATAGGCGATGAGTTGCTGTTTCGAGAAACCGAGAAGAGGGCGGATAATTTCGCCCCGTTTCGCCCGAATGGCTGACATTCCATCAATGCCGCTGCCGCGCAGGACCCGCATGATCAGGGTTTCCAATTGATCATCGGCATGATGGGCCGTCGCCAGCCATTTGATATTCTGTTGCGCCATCCAGCTATGAAGCAGGTTATATCTGACTTTGCGGGCTTCTAATTGCACGCTTCCCCTAATAGGAATTGTGGGTGTTAATATGCGGTGGGGGATGTGCCTTTCTGCACATAGATTGGCAACAAATTGTGCCTCCGTACGCGCTTCTGGTCGCAGCATATGATCGACGGTTGCCGCTGCTATCCGTCCGGGGAAAGCGTGTGCGGACAACAGCAAAAGTGCCAAGCTGTCCGGCCCGCCTGAAACCGCGAGGCCAAGTATATCATTCCCGGCCGCGAAATCAGGTTGCAGTTTACCGACTGCAGCGGTGAAACGATCAACAAGCGATGTTTCACCGGCGCTGCTCATGGATGCATCAGTTGCAGTTGGCGTCGCGGCGACCGCGGAACAAATAATCCGACAAACGGCCAGCCGCTTCTGCTGGATAAACTTCCGAAAACTCATCATACACGCGGCACGCATCCGGGTTTTTGTCCAAGCGGATCAGGGCAGTGCCCAGGTAGATCAGGCTATCGGGAGCACGCTCTCCGCGCGGCAATTGTTTATAGCTTTCGTGCAGCGCCACAGCGGCCTTTGCTGGCTTCCCGTCATCCAGATAGGCACGGCCCAACAAGTTTCTGGCAAAACTCGCACGCCGATGGGATGGATGGTCGTCGACCACTTTTTGAAGTTGTACCTGCGCTTCGGGGAAATATTTCGCATCCCAAAGGCGGAACCCGTAAACATAAGCATCCTCTCCGGCATCGCCGGTATCTGGCATAACGATGGCGGAGACGCCTTCAACTCTTGCGGGGTCAGGCTGTTCTTCTGTGCTATTGCCCGACGTGTTTTCTTGCGCTTCTGTGCCGCCCGAAGATGTTGCTATTGGTGCGGTGGGTGTTGAAGTCGCATTTGCGGCCATCTGATCTTCGAGTTTTTTCAATCGAAAGCCGTTTTCTTCCACCTGACCGGTCAGGGAGGCCAAGCTGCGCTCCAGTGCATCAACACGAGAAATAAGATCACTTACCGCCGAGGTGGTTGTTGAAGCGCCTGTCGCAGTTTTGGCTTCCGGTGAAATTTCCGGCTCAAATAGGCGTGAGCTATTTGGAAATACCTTTCGTTGGACGGCTCTCATTTCTTTTTCAAGTCGTTCAACTCTGTTATCAACGCCAGAATTTTGGGCGCTTACCGGTGTTGCAACGAGCAAACTTACTGACAATAATGAAAAAAATACGCGCTTCATATCAAGTCTCCACATAACCGACCTTCATTAACCATATATGGTACTGAAAAGTAAATAGAATTACGGTTATCAAAAACCACTACCACATAGGGTCCCGGATGGATCAGTTATTTACCGTCTGTCCCGGTTCGTCAACATTTGCTGGTTCTTCCGCATCCGTCCGCGCAAGCAGCGCTTCGGCGCTAATCCCGACATCGCTAATTGTCCGTTCCGCTGTTCCCAAGTCGGGTACAGCCTGACCATCAATGGTCACGGCCAATGCATCGGGCCGGCCGGTCAGGATTTGGGGGCCTTCGGCATCTGCGGGAACGGTATATTGTTCACCCTGCGCCATTTCTTTTTCAAACAGGCGGTCTCCTGCTTGATCATATATTTTGAGCCACACATTCTCACGCGCTGTCAGCATGACGGTTCCGGATGAGGATGGTGTGGGTGCTGAATTTTCTGTGGCGAGGCTCTGGCCATCTTGATTATCCCTAACTTCGCCCGCGACTTGCGTTTCCGGTTCCGTTGGATCAATCCCGGATGGGGAAAAAAACAATGTACGCCAAACGAGATATCCCACCAAAACAACCGCGCCAATCCCTAAGGCTGTTAATGCAAGCGCCTTTGGCGGAATGCTTGTCGGGTTTGCGGGGGAGTAACCGCTGGTCTCTGGTTGATAGGCGCCATGGCCTTGTTCATCCATTTCCTCACGCAGCTGGCTGCCGATTGCTGCATCGCTAAGCCCGACCGCCCGTGCATAGGATTTTGCAAAGCCAATTGCATAGGTTCTGCCCGGTAATGCCCCGAAATCCCCGGCTTCAATCGATGATAGATGGCGTTGAGGTATGCGTGTTGTCTTCGCGATGGCTTCCAGGTCCAGATCTTTTTGTTCACGCGCATGGCGAAGGGTTTCACCTACGCTATGCAAGTTCAATTCGGTAGATTCCTGTTCTAGCTCTTCTTCGGCCATGCTACTCTCCTACGGCCGGTTCGCGGTGCGACCCCGTTCCCCTCACCCAACTACCAACAGAAAAGCCATCGCGGCAACAGAATGTCAATGATTATTGGCGTGGCAGACAAGTAAAACTGCGGTCATCGGTAAAACTTGCCTTGCCAGAGAGGAAATCAGCCTATTTCCACACCATTCTCGTCCGCCCAAATGTTCAATGCATCTCGGGGGTTTGAAGGTTCCGACAAAATCTTGGCCATTGCTTTAGATGCATCGCGAAGATCAAGAGATCGGATCATCGCCTTGATTGGTCCGACCGAAGCCGGTGTGATCGAAAGCCGCTTTATGCCGAGCGCCAGCAGCGCCATAGCCTCCAGCGGCCGACCACCCATTTCTCCGCAAACGCCCAGTTCAATATCCAGTTCATCGGCCTGTTTTGCCAGCCGGTTCAGGAAACGCAGGATAGCTGGGCTGAGCCAATCGAAGCGTTCCGCCAACTTTGGGTTGCTGCGATCGGCGGCAAACAGAAACTGGGTCAGATCATTTGTGCCGATAGACAAAAAGTCGATGCGCGGCGCCATAAGGTCCAGGCATTCTGCTAAAGCTGGAACCTCCAACATGGCGCCATAGCGGATCGAAAGTGGCAATTGCTTTTTTCGTTGCCGAAGAAAATCGAGCTGTTTTTCAAATACTGCCTTTGCTTCATCAAACTCCCAAGGTTCTGCGATCATGGGAAACATGATGTTGAGCCTTTTACCGCCGGCAGCTTCGATCAGGGCGCGCGCCTGCACCTTCATCAGAGCATCGCGTTCCAGCCCCACGCGCAGTGCGCGCCAGCCCATTGCCGGGTTTTCCTCTTTCATGTCGCTGGCCTGAAAATAGGGCAGGGGCTTGTCGCCGCCTATGTCGACGGTTCGGAACACAACTGGCTTGTCGCCGGCTGCGTCCAGCACATCGCGATATAAACGAAGCTGCCCGGACCGGCTGGGCATGGCAGCAGCGACCAGAAACTGGAACTCGGTTCGGAATAATCCAATGCCGTCGGCACCCGTCAGTTTCAGCATGGACACATCGTCGCGTAATCCGGCATTGATATTCAACGCGATGCGTGTGCCATCTTTGGTGATCGGCTCTTTGTCCCGCAGATCGGTATAGGCGGCGCGCTTTTTCTGGCTCAGTTCGACCTGTGCCTCAAACGCCTGTTCCATTGTCGAATTGGGCCGAACAAAAAGTGCATTGTCATCCACGTTCAACAACAGATGGTCATTTTCCCGCACGGTCTGACGGATATTTTTGACCTGACCCAGAATGGGTATGGCCATGGCGCGGGCGATGATTGTGACATGCGCGGTCAGTGATCCTTCTTCCAGGACAACGCCTTTTAAGCGCCGCCGGTCATATTCAAGCAACTCCGCTGGTCCCAGGTTACGGGCGACAAGAATGGTGTCCTGACGCAGGCCCATGGTTGCCGCCGTGCCCATCTGTCCAGAGACGATGCGCAACAACCGGTTTGCCAGATCCTCCAGATCGTGCATCCGTTCTGCTAGCAATGGATCATCAATTTGGCGCATGCGCATGCGGGTATGCTGTTGCACACGTTCAATTGCAGCTTCGGCGGTTAGGCCGCTATCGATCGCTTCGTTAATGCGCCGGCTCCAGCCTTCATCATAGGCGAACATTTTATAGGTTTCGAGTACCTCTTCATGCTCTCCGCCAACGCCAAATTCCGCCTGGGTGGTCATCTGGTCGATCTGTGCGCGCATCTTGTCAAAGGCCGAATAGACCCGGTGACGCTCTGCCTCGGTATCTTCAGCGACCGTATGTTCAATCTTTACGCGTGGTTGATGGAAAACGGCATGACCGCTGGCTTTCCCTTTGACCAGTTGCAATCCGGTTAGGCGGCCAGCGCCGTCATCCTGTACTTCCGGTGCATCGGCCGAATGCTCATCGATCAGCTCAGCGTTGGAGATGAGTTCGGACAGCACCATAGCAGCGGTCTGAAACGCCTCGATCTCTTCTTCATCATAGCGCCGCGGTTCGATATGCTGAGCGCACAGCACACCAACAGCTTGTTTGTTGCGAATAATGGGTACACCGGCGAAGCTATGAAATTTCTCTTCCCCGGTTTCGGGGCGATATTGAAAGTCGGGGTGGCTGGCCGCTTCGTCCAGGTTCAGCGTCTCCACATTTTTCGCAATATAGCCGGTCAGGCCTTCGCCAAATGCAAGTTTGGTGACGTGAACCGCCTCTTGATTCAAGCCGCGCGTGGCGAATAATTCTAGCACGCCCTCGCGGCGAAGATAAATCGAGCAAACCTCGCTACTTACGGCTTCCCCAATGGTTTCCACCACCTGGTTGAGCTTTGCCTGCGCATTACCGGCGGATGCCATAGTCTCGCGCAACCCGGTCAGAATATTACGTGCCGTAACCGGCGCAGAGATCGGGGGGATGGACATAATATACAGCTAGCAGATTATTGTCGTTCGCGCGACGGCGATTTTACTTTATACTAGCGAAGTTAAAGTTGGAAAAGCGACTATCCGCTATGGCCCCAAAATCTATACGGTCACCGTTTGATAATATCGGCTATGCTGCGTTACTAACTTGACTCGATATGGGATATTGCTGCCCTATGTAGAAGGAATAGGGTAGGGATAAATTCCCAGCCCATATCAGGGGGAAGGTTTGCGGCGTATAGCGACCAATAGATACCAACGGCACATGGCTGCGGCCATTGCCGTGCTGATCGCGCTGATACCCCTATCCGCCTGCACAGCACCCTC
>CALKXX010000136.1 GCA_938003725.1 uncultured Sphingomonadaceae bacterium
CTTGCCGACCTTGCTTCGGTCGAGATGCACGCGATCCAGACCAGTGGTAATTGCATCCGCAACATCTCCTCTGATCAATATGCCGGTGCAGCGGCTGATGAGATTGCTGATCCTCGCCCTTGGGCCGAAATCCTGCGTCAATGGACGAGTTTCCATCCGGAGTTTTCGTACCTGCCGCGCAAGTTTAAAATCGCGGTTATCGCGAGTGATACCGATCGTGCGGCAATGAAATTGCATGATATCGGTATCCAACTCGTCCACAATGATGCCGGCGAGCTAGGCGCAAAATTCTTTGTCGGCGGCGGTATGGGACGTACCCCAATGATTGCCCCGGAAATTCGGGACTTCGTGCCAGCCGATGAACTGATCAGCTATGCCGAGGCCTGTTTGCGGGTCTATAACCGCTACGGACGGCGGGATAATAAATATAAAGCACGCATCAAAATCCTGGTCCATGAACTGGGCAAGGACGAATATACCCGCCAAGTTGAAGAAGAATTCGCGCATATGAAGGAGCTGGGACTCAATCCGCCGGTGGAAGAACTCGCGCGGATCACCGAATATTTTGCCGACCCGGCTTTTGCGCCCGATGCCATTGATGATCTGGACCTGTCCGATCCGGACTTTGCAATTTGGGTTGATCAAAATACCGACACCCACAAGCAGCCTGGTCATGCAATTGTGACCATCAGCTTAAAGCCGAAAGGCGGTATTCCCGGCGATGCATCTGCCGATCAAATTGATTTGATGGCCGACCTTGCCGAACAATATAGCTTTGACGAACTGCGTGTTACACACAGCCAGAATATCGTGCTCCCCCATGTGAAGAAAAGCGACCTGTACGCGCTGTGGCAAAAACTGGATGAAGCCGGCCTGGCGCCTGCCAATCTTGACCTGATCACCGACAGTATCGCTTGTCCCGGTCTGGATTATTGTAGCTTAGCCAATGCCCGTTCAATCCCACTTTCCCAAAAAATCAGCGAACGTTTTGCGGATTTGGGCCGTCAGCGCGAACTGGGCGAGTTAAAGCTGAAGATATCCGGCTGTATCAATGCATGCGGCCATCATCATGCTGGTCATATCGGTATATTGGGTGTCGACCGCAAAGGTACCGAAAATTATCAATTGCTGCTTGGCGGATCATCCGCGGAAGATACCAGTCTGGCCAAGATAACCGGCCCCGGCTTTACCGAAGATGGCGTGATCGATGCGATTGAAACCGTGACCGATGTCTACATCGAGGAACGCGCAGATGGAGAGCGATTTATCGACACCTATCGCCGTGTCGGCATGGAGCGTTTCAAGGAGGCTATTTATGGTTGATCCAATCCGTTTCCGTGATGATGATATACGTGAAGAACCGGCGGTTTCGCTCGACGCGTTTCTCGATCAATCCAACGCGACCGCTGTCCGTATAGAGGCTGGCGAAGATGCGCGCCTTTTATTGCCTTTGCTCGACCGGCTCGCGCTGATCGAAGTTGATTTTCCGGTCTTCGGCGATGGCCGCGGCTATTCTGCTGCGCAAATCCTGCGGGAAAATGGTTATACGGGCGAGCTACGCGCCAGCGGCGACGTGCTGGTGGATCAAATCGCCTATATGCGCCGCTGCGGCTTTGATGCCTTCGCGCCTGACGCGCCGATCGACCCAAAGGTTATGGACGAGGCAATGAATCGCTACGAAAATGTCTATCAAGGCACGACAGATAAGCGTCAGCCAATCTGGAAACATCGTTATGGGTGAAGCGGCACGTAACATCGATTTTATTGACGCACGGCCAACTTTCACACAGGCGGATGCCGACGCTTTGAATGCGCGGTTTGAGGGTGTGGACACTGCAACCCTGCTCAAAACCATATTCGCCGAAAATCAATTGGGCGAGATCGGACTGGTCTCTTCTTTCGGTACGGAGGCGGCGGTTTTGCTGCATCTCGTCGCGCAAGCAGACTCCGAAATTCCTGTGATTTTTGTCGATACATTAAAAATGTTTCCCGAAACATTGGCATATCGCGCACAGTTGATCCGCGAACTGGGTTTGAAAAACACACAGACAGTTGAACCAAAAGCAGAGGTTCTGGCGGATAAAGACGAGAATGGATTGCGGTGGTCATTTGATCCGGACGGTTGCTGTGAAATTCGCAAGGTCGAACCCCTCGCCCGCGCCAAATCCGGCCTCGACACATGGATTTCCGGGCGCAAGTCGTTTCAATCCGTCACCCGCCAGAACCTGCCCCGTTTTGAGGTTGAGGATGGACGGTTAAAGATTAATCCGCTTGGCGATTGGGTAAAGGATGATCTCGACGCCTATTTTGAAGACCATGATCTGTCCCGTCACCCGATGGAAGAACAAGGCTATCTCTCTGTGGGTTGTGCGCCCTGCACTTCAAAAGTGAAGCCCGGCGAAGACCCCAGAGCCGGTCGCTGGCGGGGCTGGGATAAATCGGAATGCGGCATTCATGAAGAAGTGACCCCGATACCGGGCGCGGACGATGATGATGGAGCAAATGACCCGGTCTTCTGATGATCACAACCTACCCGATCTTCTAAGATCACAACCTAGAGGTCACTGCCCGAAATCCTACAATTCTAACAATATTATCGTAACCCATCGCCTCTTGGCCGGGCTCAGACGCTGTTCATTGTCAAAGCTGCGTCTGTGCTCGACGGCGTGCCAAGCGCCAATGTCGTCACTCAACCGGGCGCGCTTTTGCTGGAATGGTCCACGACCGTTATTGAGACCCTGATGCAAAAGTCACTGGCTTTTCAAAATGCAATCATGACATTGCTTAGCCGTGATCTTGCCGACAAATGGGCGACCAGCGTTTAAGCGGAGTCCAACATTTCTCAGATTGCGAAGTTTTGACGGAACAGATTTTCGATGCTTGCGCGCCGGGCGTCAATAATCTTCCGGAGCATCCCCATAGGCCAGATCACCAAATTTGGTGAACTCGCTCAGGAAGCTCAGTGGGATATTGCCGGTGGAGCCCTGTCGGTTTTTCGCCACGATTACGGTCGCTTTATTGACTTTGCTTTGATGCTCCGTTTCCCATGCGGCATATTTGGCGCGCTGTTCTTCGGTGCTGTTTTCATCCGGATCATCCGGTTTGGTCGCAAGGTGATAATATTCCTCGCGGAAGATGAACATCACGATATCCGCGTCTTGCTCAATCGAACCGGATTCGCGCAGATCCGATAATTGCGGACGTTTATCCTCGCGGCTTTCCACCTGACGGCTAAGCTGTGACAATGCCATAACCGGACAGTTTAGTTCCTTGGCCAGCGTTTTGAGACCCCGGCTAATCTCGGAAATCTCGTTCACCCGGTTGTCATTGGCCCGGCCTGAACCTTGTAGAAGTTGAAGATAATCAACCACGATCAAGCCAATATCGCTGCGTCGTTGCAACCGCCGTGCACGGGTGCGCAGCGCCGCAATGGTGAGCGCCGGCGTATCATCTATGTAGAGAGGTAGATCCTGTAGCTCACGTGATGCCAGGGCCAACCGGTGCATCTCGTCGCGGCTGATGGCGCCCATACGCAGTTTTTCCGAGCTAATCTCTGCTTGCTCCGACAAAATTCTGGTGGCGAGCTGATCCGCCGACATCTCCAGACTGAAAAACGCCGTCCGCGCGCCCAGACTATCCTCCGGCTCAATCCCGTCCTGCACATCCTGCATATAACGCCGGGCCGCGTTGAACGCGATATTGGTCGCGAGCGATGTCTTACCCATGCCGGGACGCCCCGCAAGAATGAGAAGATCGGAATTGTGCAGACCGCCCATTTTCGCGTTGAGATCGGTCAGTCCAGTGGTGATCCCGGAGACCTTGCCGCCGCTGTTAAATGCCCGCTCGACATTGGTAAGCGCTTCGGTCGATGCCGCCAAGAACGACTTAACACCGCCCTCCTGCGCTTCGCCTTCCGATACGCGGTAAAGCGACGATTCCGCTTCTTCAATTTGTTCTTTGGGGTCCACGCTCTCACTAGTGTCTAGGGCACTTTCGACCAGCGTGCGGCCGACATTCACCAACTCACGGAGCAAGGCTAGATCATATATCTGGTTAGCAAAGTCGCGCGCACCAATCAGCCCGGCTCCATCCCCGGTAAGCTTTGCGAGATAGGATGGGCCGCCGAGCACCTTCATCGCCTCGTCGGATTCGAAATAGGGTTTCAGCGTGACCGGCGTCACCACCATATTGCGATCGAGCAATTTCAGTGCCTGTTCGTATATCCGCCCATGCAATGGCTCATAGAAATGTTCCGGGCGCAGGCGGATCTGTACGTCTTCAGCAACGCGATTGTCGATCAGCAACGCGCCAAGAAACGTTGCCTCTGCCTCTACATTGCGCGGCAGACGCTGTTCATTATCATCGTCATTATCAAATTGCATCAATTTAGCCATACCCCCCCATCCGCCTTCGGAGAGATTCTGGCAAGCGGTTGCGATGAAATTATCAACACATCCGCAAATAATTGTGGAAAGCTGTTGATAAAATTTGCTGCACTGCAAAAACTCTTGTCGAAAACCACTCGGTCCGGCAACAGGACTGTATGAGCGATCCGCGCATCACCGATGTCCAATTGGACGAAGCGACGATTATTTGGCGCAACGCCGATATCGAGCAAGAGCGGCGCATTGCGATATTTGATCTGATCGAAGAAAACTATTTCAAGCCGCTGCGTCAACACGAAGATGGCTATGCCGGACCCTATAAACTTCACCTCAGCGTCCAGGAAGGACGGCTAGTGATTGCTATGTCTCGCGAAAATGGAGAGCCATTGGAAACACTGATATTGGCGCTCGGCCGCTTTCGCCGGCCTGTCCGAGATTATTTCGCTATTTGTGACAGCTATTATCAGGCGATACGAAAGGCCAGTACACAGGAAATTGAAACCATCGATATGGCCCGCCGCGGCGTCCATGATCATGGTGCGGAACTGCTGACGGAACGGCTGGAAGGGAAAATCGAGGTAGATTTCAAAACTGCCCGCCGCCTCTTCACGCTGATCTGTGTCTTGCATATCAAAAATTGAGTGATAGGGGATGCGCCATGCCCATAGTATATGGGATATGCGTATCGGGGACTTCGGGTGGCACAAAGAGATATCAGAAAAACATTGATCCGCGTCGGTATGATTGCCGCCGTGCTGATCGTCATAGCGTTCATATTACGCAATATTGCCGTCGGATGGGCACCGCCACGCGATCAATATCCTGTACAGGGTATTTCGGTAGATGAAAATGTCGGCAAAATCGTCTGGCACGTCGCCGGTGCGACGGGCGTGGACTTTACTTACATCACTGCGACCAATGGACCGGAAACGCGCGACGCCAATTTTGCGGAGAACGTAAAGGGAGCCAGAGAAGCCGGGATACGGTACGGGGCGATGCACGAATATACTTTGTGCCGCCTTGCCACGGACCAAGCAACAAATTTTGTCACGACCGTCCCGCGCGGCGACAATATGCTGCCACCTGCAATCCGGCTGGCTTTTGACAATGGTTGCGGCGACCGCCCCGGGCGCGCGCTGGTACTGAGTGAGTTGAATACCTTTCTCAACCAGATAGAGGGCCATAGCGGCAAACCGGCAATCATCGCCGTGTCACAGGAATTCGAGGAACTTTACAATATCAGTAGCGGGATCAACCGGACATTCTGGTTGGAGGGCAATTTCTTTCCACCTGACTATGCAACCAAACCATGGGTCATGTGGCGCGCCTCTGACATACGGCGGGTCAGCGGCATTGACGGCCCGGTAAAATGGAACGTGGTGCGGCCCTAACCCGGGACTTGCCACAAAAGATCAAGGCCCTAAGAAAGAAACGATGAGCATACTTTCTGATAAATGGATTCGTGAAACGGCACAAACAACCGGTATGATTGAACCGTTTGTTGAAGCCCAAAAGCGAGATGGCTGTATCAGCTATGGCCTTTCTTCCTATGGCTATGATGCACGGGTGTCCGATGAGTTCAAGATTTTCACCAATTTGAACAGCACCGTGGTCGATCCGAAGCGTTTTGATTCGGATAATCTCATTGATCGCAAAACCGACTGCTGCGTCATTCCGCCTAACAGCTTTGCCTTGGCGCGAACCGTAGAATATTTTCGAATTCCCAACGATGTTCTCGTCATCTGTTTGGGCAAATCCACCTATGCGCGTTGCGGGATCATTGTGAATGTCACGCCGCTCGAACCGGGATGGGAAGGCCATGTCACACTGGAATTTTCCAACACGACGCCGCTGCCAGCAAAAATTTATGCCAATGAAGGCGCGTGCCAGTTTCTGTTCCTGAAAGGCAACGAGCCTTGTGAAACCAGCTATGCCGATCGTGCCGGCAAATATATGGGCCAAAAAGGCGTGACTTTGCCCAAGCTATAGTGTCAGCGCCCAACCGGAGGAGCATATGATCAAAGGAAGTTGCCTGTGCGGTGCCGTCCATTATGAAAGCGCCGACTTGGCCAGCCCGATTGGCCTTTGCCACTGCCGCACCTGTCAAAAGGCACATGCCAGCGGATATAACCCCACTGCCCTCGCTCCGCGGGACGGCTTTCGGTGGGCGAAAGGCGAAAACACGGTTGCTGCCTTTGAGAGCACACCGGGCAAGAACCGTTGGTTCTGTCCAAAATGCGGTACACAGTTAATGGCGGAATGGACGGATAAGGATCAGGTCATTATCCGTGTCGGATCGCTTGATACAATATTGGACCAGCAACCTGCAGTTCACATATATATGGATGACGCCACGGGAATGTTGGAAGCACACGAAGATATGGTGAGCTTTGCGGAGTCATTTCCAAAGTAGAGCGCGTCCCGCAAAGATTTCGTCATCCTGAACTTGTTTCAGGACCTCCAACGGTACATATGTTCGGATGAGATGCTGAAAGAAGTTCAGCATGACGAATTTTCTGAAGGAGCAACCCCAATGTCCGACAAACGCGAATTTGATGTCATTATCTATGGTGCAACCGGTTATACCGGACGCCTTGTTGCCGAATATATGGCACAGGAATATGGCGTTGGCGGAGATGCACCCAAATGGGCGATGGCAGGCCGCTCATCGGAAAAACTGGAAGAAGTTCGCGATCTTATTGACGCGCCAAAGGACACTCCGTTGGTTGTCGCCGATTCCGATGATCCGGCATCGCTGGATATGATGGCAAGCCGCGCCAAGGTTATTTGTACGACCGTTGGACCATATCAACTTTACGGCGATGACGTGGTGACAGCCTGTATCAAAAACGGAACCCACTATGTCGACCTGTGCGGCGAGCCCGGTTGGATGCGAGAGAAAATTGATGAGCATCAGGAAGCTGCGGAAAAATCGGGCGCACAGATTTGCTTCTCTTGCGGATTTGACTCCATCCCGTTCGATCTGGGCGTTCTGATGCTGCAAAAGGACATGACAAAACGCTATGGCAAACCCGCCAATCGGGTACGCGGCCGGGTCCGTGCCATGGAAGGTAAATTCTCCGGCGGAACGGCGGCCAGCTTGAAAGAAACCATGAAAGCGATCGCAAAAAAACCATCGCTGGTAAAAATTCTAGCGAGCAGCTTTGGCCTGACGCCCGGCTTCGAGGGTCCGGATCAACCGAATATGATGATCCCATGTCACGATGATACCATTGATAGCTGGGTCGCGCCGTTCGTGATGGCGCCAATCAATACCAAGAATGTCCATCGGACGAATTTCTTGGCTGACTTCCCCTATGGTGAAGATTTCAAATATGATGAGATGGTCGTCACCAGTCCCGGAGAGATGGGCAAGCAAGCCGCAGAGATGCTCGCCAAAGCGAACCCGTTAGGCGGCGAAGATGGCCCCAAGCCCGGTGAAGGCCCCACAAAGGAAGAGCGTGAAAATGGCCATTATGATGTCGTATTTATCGGCGAGACAGCCGACGGCGACACTGGCAGCCTCTGCGTAAAGGGTGACAAGGACCCTGGTTATGGCTCCACGTCAAAAATGATCGCGGAATCCGCCCTCTGTTTAGCGCAGGACAAGATCAAGCATGGCGGCGGTATTTGGACACCGGGCGCATTGATGGGCAAAAAGCTGGTCAAACGTCTGGAAGCGCGAGCAGGACTTAGCTTTACCTTAGAAAGCTAACGCAAAAACCATCTGTTCAGACAGATTCGCAATATGCTATGAGATGCTGGACACGGATTATCGTGTTCCGGCATTTCAATTTTTCGCCCGAAACCGGGCCAGGATCGACAAAGGCCAACCCCGCCATGCTCAAACGCCTGTTTAGCAAGAAACCATCGGATCGACCGCTCGATAATGCCAGCATTCCCGACGGACGGCGCGTCTATGCCATTGGCGATATCCATGGTCGCAACGATTTGCTGCAGCAGTTGATTGAGAAAATCATCGCGGACGACGGTGAGAGTGGCGAAGCACATAGCGAATTAATTTTTCTGGGTGATCTGATTGATCGCGGTCCCGACAGCGCCGGGGTGATCGAAACCGCCATGGCGCTGAAAAACGAACTCGGCGATGTCCGGTTCCTGATGGGTAATCATGAAGAGGTCTTTCTGGCCGCCGCAACAGGCGATGAAAAGGCGGTGCGCTTCTTCAACCGGATTGGCGGCAAAGAGACGATACTCAGCTACCCGATGACGATGAAGGAGTTCATCGAGCTGGATATGGCGGAACTCGCGGCGCGGCTCCCCTCCCTCATCCCGGCTGAACATATTGATTTCGTGCGTGGTTTTGAGGATCAGATCGTGATTGGCGACTATGCCTTTGTTCATGCCGGGATTAAACCCGGTGTGCCTCTATCTGAACAGAAACCCAAGCATCTACGCTGGATCAGGGAAGAGTTCATTGCCGTTCGCGAACCTTTTGAAAAGGTCATTGTCTATGGCCACACGATCAGTGACGATGTGGTGGAAAAGGGAAACCGGATCGGCATCGATACCGGCGCCTATTACACCGACAAATTGACTGCCTTGGTGCTAGAGGGCGGTGAACGCCGTTATCTCGACACTGCAACATAAAAAATCGGCGAAGCTGTTTAGAGCTCCGCCGACAATTTTCTCACATAGGGTAGTGAAGAGGGTAGTTTAGGCTACCTGAGCTTCAGGGCCGCTATCTTCCTCGATATCACGAAGAACATAACCACGTCCCCAAACGGTTTCGATATAATTCTCACCGCCACAGGCAAGCGCCAGTTTTTTACGCAACTTACAAATGAACACGTCGATAATCTTGAGTTCCGGTTCATCCATCCCGCCATAGAGATGGTTGAGGAACATTTCTTTGGTCAGCGTGGTGCCCTTGCGCAACGACAAGAGTTCCAGCATCGCATATTCCTTACCGGTCAGGTGGACACGGTTGCCGTCAACTTCAACAGTCTTGGCATCCAGGTTCACGGCAAGCTTGCCAGTGCGGATAACGCTTTGTGAATGGCCTTTAGAACGGCGCACAACGGCGTGAATACGGGCAACAAGCTCTTCGCGGTGGAAAGGCTTGGTGACATAATCGTCGGCACCAAAACCAAATGAACGCACTTTGCTGTCCATTTCGCTGATACCGGAAAGAATGAGAACAGGCGTCTGCACTTTGGCCACACGCAGTTTCTTCAAAACGTCATAACCATGCATATCTGGCAGGTTAAGATCGAGCAATATGATGTCATAATCATAGAGCTTACCGAGATCGAGACCTTCTTCGCCCAGATCCGTGGTGTACACATTAAAGCCTTCGGTTGTCAGCATCAGCTCAATGGCTTTTGCGGTTGTTGGCTCATCTTCAATTAGCAGCACGCGCATCAGGCAGCCCCTTTTTCTTAAATTACTCCCCTCGAACCACATAACGGATGGCCCGATGGATGATTTATTAACCATGAATTAGATGAACTGAAAAGGTTAATTTTTCCCTAAGGCAGGATTCAGCACGAGTCGCGAAGGTGCGTTTGACTCTGTAACCCGCAGAATTGAGTCGTTTCAGGACTCAAAGCGAAGCGAAAAAAAATTTAACTTTTTGCCTCTGAGCAACATCAATATGGACAGTTTTATCCAAAATCGATCATTTTGAAACATCAATTGCGTCCGATTTTGCATTTTTCTTAATGGAGTTTAACAAAAATATCACCATCTAGTCGGCCGTTCCATTTCGGTATAGATGCGCGCAATGAGCTTTGAGATACCCGACAACGCAATCACAGAGACTTTCCTGGCCGCATCCGGCCCCGGGGGGCAAAATGTGAATAAGGTCGAGACCGCTGTTCAAATGCGGGTGAATGTCTATGCCCTGCGCCTGCCCCCCTTTGCCTTTCGAAAATTGAAGATGCTGGCTGGCCGTAAAATGACTGCGGGCGGTGAATTGGTGATCACGGTGAAAGAACATCGCACCCGCGAAGCGAACCGGGCCGAGGCACGCAAACATATTGAACGCATGGTGACAGAGGCGCATCAGCGCGATGCCCGGCGCATCAAGACAAAACCAAGTCGCGCCGCAAAGGCGCGGCGCGTTGATTCGAAGAAGAAAAAATCCTCAGTTAAGAAAATGCGTGAGAAACCCAGACTGGATTAGGGTCAGGACCTTTGCCGCTCTTCACCTGCACAGGAGGCTCTTTCAAGGGACTAGGTTTCGGAGGAACAGCCTATGCGTTTTGGGCTGCATTCGGCTTTCACTCTAGATGGGGTTAAAACCCTATCTGCTGGTCATCTTTGAAAAGAGATTTGGCCAAGCGCATTTTCAAGGCCATTTGCGTGACCCGTATTTAGCGTAAACCCATCGCTGCGCAGATTCCAGACGGTTTTATATCGCACGTTTGATTTTTTATCACGGTCGTCGAGTAGAAAAGTCAGCCGATTTCCGCTTCGGACCCCTTTCACGGACGCTGACCCCACGCCCCTGGGGTTCACCCATCGTCCTGTCAGTTTCTTCGACCCGGAATATTCGGCAATATGTCCCAGCAAAGTAAAAGTCCCACTGCTTGCCGCGCATTTTCCACTCACGGATAGTTTCCGCAATTTTGCTCGATATTTGGCTGTCAGCCGGCACCGCACATTCTCTTTCGCCGCGCCCTTTTTGCGCGACGCCCAACCTTTGCCTTTCCATTTTCCGGCCATTTGCGACAGTTTCACCTGTTTCGCGCTCATTGCCGCTGGGCTGGTCGCAAAATATAGAGCGGTGACAACGGTGCATCCAAATATTCGATATGTGAATTTAGATTTGCTCTTGTTCATTTCACTTACTTCATCTCGGCTACGACCAAAGGTACGGGATATTTATACGTGCTGGCTATGTGCATATCAGCTATATTTGATTCATAGCTTGACCGTTTTTCGCTAATAAGACAATTAAATTTTCTGTGTTTTGCTGAACCCGTGAATTGGGTTGGCGCCTAAAGAGGGGGCATCTGTTATTTCGCATCCTGTTCGATATGATTGAGAAAATCACGTCATTGATATTGCGAAAAAAGAGATATCTTTTTCTCTTCGCGATTTTGTTGGCGATCATGTCACTATGGGGGGCCACACGCATCCATATTGAAGACGGCGCGCGCGGTATTTTTGCTTCGTCATACCCGGAATATTTCCGCTTCAATGATCACAAAGCTGAATTTCCTCAAGCCGATTCTGAAATCGTCGTTATCGCACGATCAGGAGAAAGCTTTGATCGCCCTCAGTTGGAGGCCCTGAAAGAGTTCATGCTGGACGCCCAACTGGTTGAAGGCGTCGAGTCAGCTTATTCTATCTTCTCTATCCAGGATTATGACAGGGAAGCGGATGATTTTGTTAATCTGATCTCCGATGATCTGACCGTTTATGCGGATATGTCAGTTCCCTTAAACCTGGTAGAACAATCGAATTGGCAAATCCTGACGCTACTGAACGCGGAACATAATCAAACGGTAATGGTCTTTTCGGTCGAAGAGCAGTTGGTAGATTCCAAGACATTTCAACCGACCATTGACGAGCTAGAATCTCTGATCCAAGAAACATCGACAGACTCCAATCTGGAATTGGAGATTACCGGCAGCCTGCCCTTGCTCAGTTTAATTGTGAACAGGATCATTGCGGAACAAGGACTCCTCAATGCCATCGGCGGAATATTAGGGGCGCTAATGTCGCTAATTTTGTTCCGCAGCCTAACCATCGGCCTGCTAAACGGAATTGCACCGATATTCGCAGTATTGCTTACCCTAGGCGCGATGGGCTGGCTAGGCTTGGAAATGAATGTGATTAGCAATTCAATTTCAATCCTGATCCTTGTCATCACCATGGCGAACTGTATCCATATGACATATGAATTGAGAGGCAATACCACTGCAGGAAAAGGGCGTGACGACTCCATCAGGGAGATGATGAAAGCCATTGCGGCACCCTGTATTTTGACGAGCTTGACCACCATAGCCGCGATGGCGAGCCTGTTTTATTCCGATTCCGACTTGATCCGCAACTTCGCCATGGCCGCCATTGTGGGACTGTTCTTGTCCATGTTTGCAGCGATCGTCATTCATCCACTTGTCTATGCCATTGCCTGGCGTTTTCCGATCGTAAGAAAGGCTCTCACGCGCGAACCAAAGACTGAGGATCGATGGAGTAACGGCTTCACGAATACTACAAGGTGGCTCATCCGCCGAAAATCGTCCGTTGTTATTCTCAGCATCCTGTTTGCGGTGTTGTTGCTGGCAACGTTCCTACCCATCCAATCGACTCATCGTTTCAATGAATATCTCTATGATGATGAGCCCATGATATTGGCGCTAAAACGCGCAGAGGCGATTAGTAGTCCGACACAGTCTTTGAACATTATATTACGGCATGACGGAAATGACCCGCTGCTCTCCAATGCCAATTTGGATGCATTGACCAAGGTTCACAACACACTGGAGAGAAGCTATCCCGACTATGACATCTATTCGCTTCACAACTTGCGGCGGGCGATGCAAAAAACGGGGGATGCCGGAAACGCCGAAGATGTCACAGCGTTCCTCGACATCCTTCCCGACAGAGGCAGGGCCGAACTCATCGGCCTTCAGGAAAGTGCCTTTAAAATCTCGTTTCGCATCCCCGACCAACCTGCGCAGGACACCCGCCGGCTGATCGCGGATATTGAGGCGCAATTGGCCCGAACCGATACGAGCAAGCTAACGGTCGAACCTATCAACGGAATAACGGCACTGGCCGCGCATTTATCTGACCAAATGATCAAAGAATTGACGATTAGCTTTTTGATCGCTGCCTTTATCTGTCCGATCCTAATCGGCATTTGGTTCCGCGAATGGCGGTTTGGCCTCGCGGCGATATTGCCCAATGTCGTTCCTGTGTTGATAATCGGCGCGTGGCTAATGGCGAGCGGTTGGCGTCTGCAGTTTACGGGCGCTATTGCCCTTTCCATCGCCTTTGGCGTTGCGGTTGATGATACGATCCACGTGATAAATCGCCTAAATATTAACCGCCGAAAGAAAGGGCCGGGTTTCACCACCGAAGATCTGCCCGCTGTCATGCGGCACGTAGCGCCGGCCTTGATTACAACGACCCTTGTGCTGTCAGTCGGATTATCGTCGACCTTTTTTAGCGAAATGCCGACCGTGGTTTATTTCGGAACAATGTGCATGGCGATCTTCTTTCTGGCCCTACTGGCCGACCTCTTCATGCTTCTGCCGATGGTCGCAATTTTGGGCGTACAGCCTTCAAAAAAATAGCTGAGGCAAATTTCATCAATATCAAAGCACCGCTGCCTTGATAGGTCAGACGGTCCGGTATACAGCTCGGTCATGCATAATTTCTCAATCGATCAGTCGAAATCAGAAGATATTTTTTATCAAGAACTGCTGTCCGCTGCATCCGCCTTGGTCACCGATGAACCGGATAGCATAGCCAATATGGCCAATATCTCGGCGCTGATCTGGCAATATGTGCCAGACCTCAATTGGGCCGGTTTTTACCGCGTCATTGACGGCGAACTGGTGCTCGGCCCCTTTCAGGGAAAGACCGCTTGCATTCGCATTGCAATGGGCAAGGGCGTGTGCGGCACCGCCGCACAGAGCGGGGAGGTGCAACGGGTTGCAGACGTCCATGATTTTCCCGGTCATATTGCCTGCGATGCCGACAGCCGTTCGGAACTGGTCGTGCCGGTAATCCGCAATGAAAAAGTTGTCGCTGTGCTTGATCTGGATAGCCCGATGCCTGATCGCTTCACCGCTCAGGACCAGGCAGGATTGACGAAATTGATCGCCACAATTGCTAACGAACTAGGCTAACGGGATGTTAACCCAACTGCCCCATTTCGAGACATTGTTCTAATTCTACCCTAATTTACAAGCTGCTAATGGTCATAGGCCGCAGAAAATGGTAACTCTTTGTTAATCATTTCACTGACGGGCACATATACAGATGCCCGAAACTAGGGAGCCGTTAACCATGAAGACCCTTTTATTTGCTGGCTTGGCTGGCGTTCTGGCCGCTGTGCCCGGGACCGCATTTGCCGCCATCGACTCGGTGCCTGAAAACGCTGGAGTAGAAGTGCCAGTGGACTTGGCACTGGCCTCCACCACCGCGCTGACAGGTGTGGTACAGGGCGCGAAGGGCCCTCGGATGGGCCGCCGGGGCATGGGTAAACCCAACCTGGGTCGCCGCAATATGCGCGGCATGCAAAATCGCGGACATCGCGGGATCAACCGGATGAACCGGGGTCATGTAAATAGAGGTAGGGGACATCGAGGTCAGGTCAATCGCGGCGGACGTCGCTTTCGGGATGGACGCCGGGTCCGCATGGGCCGATTCAATGATCGCCGGGGATATCGGCGGCCATATCGCGGTTTCCAACTGCCAAGCACTTTCATTCAACCCAGCTTCTTTATCGGCAGCTATGGTAATTATGGCCTAAGCCAACCCTCATATGGCTATGGCTGGTCGCGTTACTATAATGATGCCGTTTTGACTGATCGACGCGGCATCGTTCATGACACGCGCTACAATGTCGATTGGGACCGCTATAATCAGGGTTATGATGACGGTTACTACGATGGCCGTGCAACCTATGATCGCGACGTCCTGCTGAACGACGACCGTGTAGCCTATGGTTCAACCGACCAGGTCTATCGACAGACCCAACAACCGACATACGGTTCAACCGACCAATCATATGGTGCAAGCACGCAAAGCGGCACGACATATCAGGGCGATTGGAACGGAGCATATCGGGAAGACGGCAGCTACCAGGGCGATTGGAACGGAACCTATCGTGGCACGGATGGCCGTGTCTACCAAGGGCAATATTCCGGAACCTTTGTCGGCGAAGGCGGTGTTACGCCGCATTGGGGACAAGATCGTGGCCGTGAAACGGTACGAAGCGGATATGATGATGAATTGGCCTATCTGGAACGCTGCAAGAAAAGCAGCGGTATCGGCGGCGCCGTTGTTGGTGGAGCCATTGGTGCACTGGCCGGCAATCGCATTGCCGGACGCGGAAACCGACTTGGTGGATCTCTGATCGGCGGCGGCCTTGGTGCTGTTGCGGGCGGAGCGATTGAACGCGGCACCGACAAATGCCGCAAGTTGCTGAAAAAATACGGTGCGCGCGGTGACTATCGAGCGGATGCTGGCGCGGATTATCGCAGAGCCCCTGCTCCGCGCGGTCCAAACTACCGTCCGGCGGCACGGCCACAGACTCAATATCCTAGTGGTTGGCAGGGTGGATATTATCCAGCCTATTACTATCCGCAACAACAGGCACCGATGGTGACGACGGTTGTGGTTCAATCACAGCCGGTAACGACCACAACCACGACAACTTATGTCGAAGAAGAAGTGGTCTACGAGAAGGCTAAGCCAGTGTATAAAAAGCGCTGGAAACCTGCGCCAAAAAGGAAATGGAAGCCGCGCCCCAAACCAGCTCCAATCCTAAAGGGATGCCAACAGGCACATTGCTAAAGCATCCCAATAATTTCGGCCTCAGAATATGAGGTTGAACAAAAAAATGCCCGCTGACCTTTCCGGTTGGCGGGCTTTTTCATTTTTATGCTAGTTCGCGGACAGCTTTTTGGGAAAGCTACACCTGCACATCACCCGGTTCAGGCTGATTCTGGGGAGTTTGCTATCTCTTGTTTGGGATCAAACCGGCACCAACCATCGGGGCCCAGACGTTCCAATGGACGGAAACGAACTTTATATTCCATCCGGCTCGATCCGTTGACCCAATACCCCAAATAGACATAGGGCAATCCCGCTTTGCGGGAACGCAAGATATGATCCATGATGATATAATTGCCCAAACCCGCACGATCGGGATGATCTGCGTCGAAAAAGCTATATATCATGGACAGGCCATCGCCTTGTTGATCGGTCAGGCACGCGCCTACTAGCCGCCCCTTGCTACCATCGGTCGTTGGCTCTCGATATTCGATAACGAAACTCTTCACCGGCGATTGTTCCACCATATCGGAATAGTCCATCTCGTCCATTTCCGTCATACCGCCGCCGGGGTGTCGCCGGGACAAGTAACTCTGCAAGAGCGAAAACTGCTCTTCGGTTGCCCAAGGCTCGCAAGCTTCCACAACCAAATCCCGATTGCGCCGGATCAATTTGCGTTGCGTGGCGCTAGGCTTAAATTCTTCTGCCAGCACGCGGACGGAGACACAGGCTTTGCAGTCCATGCAGCTTGGTCGATAGGCGACATTTTGACTGCGGCGAAACCCGATACGACCCAATGCGTCGTTCAACTCATCGGTATGGGGACCACTCAGCTCGGTAAAAACCTTGCGTTCGCTCTTTCCCGGCAAATAGGGACACGGGCTGGGATTGGTCACGAAAAAGCGGGGAAAGCGAACCGGAGCAGTCAAGTGTCACAGCCTTTATTTGCAGTTGGAAGAATCGCCGATTGCGTGTGGATCATGCTATGCCGCCAATGCAGTCGAAAGGAAAGTGGGTTTACCACATCTTTGAACCATCGGTTCGATAAAACACCCACAAAAAAACGGGGCCGAAAAAGCCCCGTTTCAAAATCTTTATGCTTACAGGCCTCAGGGGCTTGTTGGCTCGTCGTCATCAGCGATGATGATGATGCCAGCGATTACAGCTGCTGCTGCAAGAACCGCAATAATGATGCCGGAGCCACCTTCAAGTTGTTCAGCTTCGGCTTCGGTTGCGCCAACGCGCTCTAGGGCTGGGGCAACATTGTTCGCAGCTTGGACTGCAACAGGTGCTACGGTCAAGGATACAGCAGCAATGGCTGCTGCCATTTTGTTAAACTTCATTTTATGCTCCAATCAGGATTTTCTTACTTAAGTTGGTTTGAACCGAAAAACCGGTTCATTGCCCCCAAGCTTATGACAATTTCGAAAAACCGCTGAAAGCAGTTCCTCCCCTCATCACCATCGGAAATACAATAAGGCCCCTCTAAACGCAAGTTTTGCCGCCATTATTTACGTCTAGTTGCCTTTGTTACAAGCTGCGCGGAAACCATGATAGGGTAAAATGCCCGCTCACTTTCACTTGCGCACATAAACGGGTTTCCCGTTTATCCACGTCTGTTCTACACGCATCGTCCTAATCTTATCCGGTGTGGCCAACATCAAATCACCGTCAACTATCAGGAAATCTGCCCTTTTCCCCGGTTCCAGAGTGCCGAGCCGGTCTTCTGCGAACGCGGCATACGCTGCATCAATTGTGTAAGCTTTCCAAGCTTGTTGACGAGCCAGCCGTTCGCTAGGAATCCAACCGCCGAAGGGCTGGCCATTCGCATCTTCCCGCGTCAGCGCCGCCGCCAAACCGGGAAATGGATTGGAGGATTCGACCGGTACATCGGTCCCAAATGCCAATTTCACACCCGAATCAACCAATGATTTCCATGCATAAGCACCATTTAACCTATTCGGTCCTAAACGCGCTTCGGCCATCAACCGGTCAGAGGTTTGGTGAACCGGTTGCATCGATGCGATCACACCACTTTTTGCGAACCGCGGAATATCGATCGGATCGACAATCTGTGCATGTTCCACTCGCCAACGCCGATCGCCTTTAAAGGTGGCCTGCATCTCTTCGATAGCGGATAACACTTCATCATTTGCCCGGTCACCAATGGCGTGAACCGCAACCTGAAAACGATCCATCGAAGCACGGCTCAATTTATTGCGCAATTGTGCCGAGCCCAGGAGCGCTAAGCCGCTACTCGAAGAAGCGTCTGCATAGGGTTTTTTAAGCCAGGCACCGCGCGACCCCAAAGCCCCATCCATATAGAGTTTGACACCCGCCAGTTTCAATCGATCATCATATAGCCAGCGCGATGGCTCGGGACCGCCAATGGCGATCATTTCGTCAATTCCGCGCGCATAGGAAATTATCCGAACATTTAGCTGCCCTGCGTCCCCTACCCGGCGAAAGCTCTGCCAATCCTGTATTGATGTGCCCATGTCGGCGATGGTGGTCACGCCGTTTCGCAACAGAATCTTCTGTGCTTCCACCAACGCCAGATCGCGCTCAATCGCACGCGGTTCAGGGATCGACTTGGCAAACAGGTCCTGCGCCTTGTCGACAAATATACCGCTAGGCTTGCCGCCCAGCTTTTCGATCTTGCCGCCTGATGGGGATTTGGTTGACGCGCTAATGCCCGCCGCCTTCATCGCGGCACTATTTGCCCAGGATGCGTGCCCATCAACCCGGCCCAGAAATACCGGACGATCAGATATCACAGCATCCAGCTCGGCTGCTGTCGGGAACCGGCCCAGGCCCCATATTTCCTGATTCCAGCCGCTGCCAATAATCCAGGGGCGATTGGGGTATCTTGCCGCATATTCGCGCAATCTTTCGAATGCCTCAGCCATAGATTTGGTGCCGGACAAATCCAGTGTCAGGGCATTAAAGCCCATGCCCATAACGTGGCCATGCGCATCGACAAAGCCGGGGATCAGGTTCTTACCTTTGCCATCAAACTTGAAATCGACCTTTTTTGGTCGTTTGTCTTGCCGGCCGAGCAGCGCTTTCACACGGCCGTCATCGTCAATCACCAAGGCGTTGAAATGCGTGACTTCGCCGTATTTGTTCAGGGTGATGCCATCCACATTGTCGATCAAGCTATCGGCCATGGCCGGGGAGCATATAGCGATGCTCAACAAGCCAGCGACGGCGGTCCGTAGGGATTTCAAATACATATTCACTTTTGCCCTTTTGCTCTGGGGATTCTGGTGACCAGCGAGCTGGTATCCTTGCGTCCGCCATCCGCCAATTGCACATCGGCGTAAAATTGGTCGACTAACGCGGCAACGGGTGTGGTCGCGCCATTGGTTCGTGCTTCTTCCAAGGCGAGTCCCAGATCCTTGCGCATCCAATCTACCGCAAAGCCAAAGTCAAATTCATCCTTCGCCATCGTCGCCCAGCGATTGTCCATCTGCCAGCTTTGTGCAGCACCTCCGGAAATCGCTTCATATACTTTATCCAAATCCAGCTTGCTCGCCTGTGCAAACCGCAAAGATTCCGACAGTCCTTGCAACACTCCGGCGATTGCAATCTGATTGCACATCTTGGTTGTCTGTCCCGCGCCGGAACGGCCGACATGGACAATTCGCGCAGCATAGACCGACATGATGATCTCTGCCGCGGCAAAAGCCTCTTTGCTGCCGCCGCACATTATCGACAATTGGCCGTTTTCCGCGCCGGCCTGTCCGCCGGATACTGGCGCATCGACGACGTGGATACCACGCCCTTGCGCTTCAACCGACAATTGCCGTGCGATCCGGGCGGATACCGTCGTATGATCGATAAAAAGCGCCCCGCTCTGCATCGCGCCGAAAGTACCATCACGGCCCATGGTTACCGCGCTTAGGTCATCATCATTGCCAACACAGCTGATAACAATTTGGGCATCTTTGGCAGCTTCAGCCGGGTTTGACGCCATGACGCCGCCATGCTCTTTTATCCAATGCTCTGCTTTGGCTTTGCTCCGATTATAGACGGTCATCTGGTGCCCGGCCTTTGCCAGATGGGCCGCTATCGGCCCGCCCATCACTCCAATTCCGATAAATGCAACTTTTGCCATAAAATCCTGTCCTTGATCCGGCCATAATCATTGTTTCACTGATTGACCAGATGCGTTAGGGGCAAGGTTGATATGACACAGACAAATTCCCAATCAGCGCCCGAACTGCCATCTTTTGACTTTGCTGATGTGCAAGCGGCACATAGCCGGATCAAGGACCGTATCGTCCAAACGCCGACGCTAAAAAGCATCACATTGTCACAGATGGCGGGTGCCGAAGTATATCTGAAGTTCGAAAACCTGCAATTTACCGCAGCGTATAAGGAACGCGGCGCGTTAAATGCGCTATTGCTGATGGATCAGAGCAAACGGCAAGCAGGCGTTATTGCGGCCTCCGCAGGCAACCATGCGCAAGGCCTGGCCTATAATGCAAAAAACCTGAACATTCCCGCGACCATCGTGATGCCGACCACAACTCCCATGGTGAAAGTCGAACAAACCCGCGGGCATGGCGCAGAGATTGTGCTCTTTGGGGGCAGTTATGACGATGCCTATGCCCACGCGCTCGAACTGGCCCGCTCTCGCGGCCTGACCTATATCCACGCATTTGATGATCCCCGCGTTGCGGCCGGCCAAGGTACGGTCGCGATCGAAATGCTGGAGGCTGTTCCCGACCTGAATCGTCTGATCATTCCGATCGGCGGAGGCGGCCTGTTTGCCGGCATGGCCACGGCGGCCCACGCGATTAATCCAAACATAAAGATGACCGGGGTACAGGCTGCTCTTTATCCCAGCATGTACGGTAAGTTGACAGGCACACAGGTTACCCCCGGTGGCGACACACTGGCAGAGGGCATTGCGGTCCGCAATCCATCGGAATTTACCGCTGCCATCATCCAAAAATATATCGACGAAATTTTGCTGGTTGGTGAAGCAGACTTGGAAGGCGCAGTAAGCCTGCTCCTACAAATAGAGAAAACCGTGGTCGAAGGTGCCGGGTCCGCCGGATTGGCGGCACTTCTCGCCAACAAGGAAAAATTCGCGGGCGAGAAGGTAGGGCTGGTCCTGTGTGGCGGCAATATCGACACCCGCTTGCTCGCCAATGTTCTGTTACGCGATTTGGCCAGATCCGGCCGTCTGGCGCGGTTACGGCTGCACCTGCGCGACCAACCCGGTGCGCTCTATAATGTGGTGAAACAATTTGCTGAGCATGAAGTGAATATCATCGAAGTCTATCACCAACGCGTATTCACTAACTTGCCGGCGAAAGGCCTGATCACAGATATCGAGTGCGAGGCGAAGGACAAGGAACAATTGGCCGGTTTGATTACAGAATTGAATCAGGCCGGCTATGACGTGCGTCAAGTCGAACTCGCGGACTAAGACAGCACGGTAACTCACGGAGAAATTTCATCTCACCGCAACAGGGCAAACCAAAACTTGCTGTCATTGGGACTGGCATCGCCGGATTGTCGGCATCATGGCTGCTTCGCGAACATTATGACATTACCGTCTATGAAAGCCAATCGCGTGCGGGAATGG
>CALKXX010000137.1 GCA_938003725.1 uncultured Sphingomonadaceae bacterium
TGAATATCGATGTCGAGCCGGGAAAATGCACGGCCATTATCGGCGCTTCGGGGTCCGGGAAAAGCCTGACCTGTTTGGCCCCCTTTGGCTTAAGTGCCGGAGAAGCTTTCGGCGCGATAAAGCTGGATGGCTTAGATTTGATCCGGGCTGATAAACATCAAATGTTGAAGGCACGAAGCCAGTTGACGGGTTTCGTATTTCAACAACCTTTGACCGCACTGACGCCGCATCTGACTATTGGTGCGCAGTTGCAGGAAGCGGCGGGTCAGGCTGGGCCACCGCCGTTGGAACGCCATGAACTTGCCCGGAAACTGGAGCGCGTCGGATTGTCTCGCCCTGACGAGAAACTGGATCAATTCCCGCACCGGCTTTCCGGCGGGGAACGCCAGCGGGTGATGATTGCCGCCGCGATCGCACACCGGCCCAAATTGCTCATTGCGGATGAACCTACCAGCGCGCTGGATGCTTCTTTGCGCGGGGAGATAATGGACTTGCTCGACGAACTGCGCGCCGAATACGGCTTGGGGATGTTGTTGGTTAGTCATGATCTGGCCTCGGTAGAAGGTCATGCCGATCATCTGGTCGTGATGGAAAATGGCCGTGTCGTCGAAAGTGGGCCTGTGGCTGAACTGATCTTTGATCCTAAGGAAGATTACACAAAGCGTTTGATCACCGCGACGCCGCGCCTTGATGAACCGGGCCCCAGTCTGCCCGAAACGGGCGAGGTTTTGTTGGACGTTTGCGATGCCTGTGTGGAATTCCCCCGGCCAGGTTGGCGGCGCGGCTCCATTGCAGCAGTACAGAAGGTTAATTTGACGGTGCACGAAGGGGAAGCGCTTGCTATTGTTGGTGGCTCTGGTTCCGGGAAATCTACTTTAGGACGGGCAATCGCCGGGATCGGCCCGCTAACATCGGGAGAGGTCCTGTGGGGCGGAGAACGGTTGCCCGAACGACGCAAGCGTGATCTTAAGATGCGGGCGTTGATCCAGCCGGTATTTCAGGATCCGGTCGCTAGCCTTGATCCGCAATGGAATGTCTCTGACATCATTGGTGAGCCATTGAAAAACCTCCGCCCGGAGTTGCTTCATGAAGATCGATTGGTGATGATAAGCGATGCATTGACCAAGGTAGATCTGGGTCCCGAATTTCGCAACCGGGAACCAGCTAGCCTTTCGGGCGGTCAAGCACAGCGAGTTGCGATTGCGCGGGCAATCATCTCGGAACCAAAATTACTGGTCTTGGATGAAGCAACATCGGCATTGGACCCGCTTGTCGGATCGTCCATTCTGGAGCTATTGAGCCAGTTGCAAAAGGAAAACCGCCTGAGCATATTGTTTATCACCCATGATATCGCATCAGCGCGGCGGCTCTGCCACCGGATCGCGATATTGCACGGAGGCGAGATCGCGGAATCCGGTAAAATGGCCGAAATAATAACCAATCCGCAAACGGAGGCAGCCAAGAAGCTGATCGCAGCGAGCTAAGGCGCAGCAGCAGACAAAAAAGGCCGCCCTGTTGCCAGAGCAGCCTCTTATGTCTCGAACCGAAATGTCGGATCAGAATGCAGCAGCCAAAGTGAAAACAACCGCGCTATCGGTGAAATTGTTGATCGATGGGGCATCCGTGTCGGTATAGGCGACGCTAGCCGTCAAATTTTCGGTTACCGCCCAATCTGCACCGATTTTCCAATCGATATAATCGTCAACGCCGAAAATCCCGGCAGGATTGCCGAGGGACCCTTCGTTGATACCGATATTGGCATTGAGTGATATGGGCGTGTTTGGAATACCACCTGATATGCCGGTATAGATATAGACATTATCCGCATTACCCAAGCTGTCTTGGGATGGCGCATAGGCAATCCCGGACTTTACTTCTACAGGTCCTAAGGTAGCCGCGACCGAGGCATAGGGCTCGAAATAGTCGCTTGGTCCTGCCAATCCGCCGTCGCCATTGGGATAGACATAATAGAGCAAGCCTACATCAACGGTCAGGCCATCAATGATATCGCCGGACCAGCCGCCATATAGGTCCAATTCAGTATGGCCAAATGTTGGTGAATCCTCGATCGAAGAAGCCCAGGTTCCGATATAGAATCCGCTATCATGGGACACATCAATGCCGCCCTGAACGGCAATGTCTCCGTCGGAAAAAGATAGGCCGCGAAAGCGATAGTCGGAGGTCAGCGCTACATTGGCGGAAACCGTAATGCCGCTGGACGACGATTCATCGCTATCCTCTTCCTGCGCTAGGACAGGGGTCGCGACGGACGCGAGAATTAGAGCAGATAGGCCTGCAAGGTTAGATTTGATAGTATAGGACGTGCGCATGGAAATTCCTTTCTGATAGATGCGTATCGCCCCTCCTGGAATTTGTTCTGGCTGTTTTTTTATTGCGTAGAATCGCTTCTCGCCGGACAGTCTCAAAACATGCTTGTTAAAACTGCCTCATTTTGCTGCGCTGCACAAGATAAAATGACAGCTTCGTTGACATATATGCCGAGCGTTGCCCATTTATCACAGCGGGGCCTGTTCTAGAAAAGTTCATTTTAGACGATATTAACCAAACTCTCCTAATAGGAGCACATGTCAAAAATCGACCCTATTTCACCGGTTAACCGGTCCTCGGCTTCTTATCAGTCGAATCTGGAACGCTTGAAGGCGGTTGAGTCCGTTACTGGACTGGTCTCTGACATGGTGGAAAATACTGAAGTAGCTACTTTCGCGTTGTCGGCAGATTCGCAGCTCGGGCACGCTTATGAAAATAGCCTACCTATGGTTCAGCATCGTTTTGATCGGCTATGTGATGAGCTGACGATAGTTGCCCGGACCGGTGCACAATCATTGCTCACCTCAAAATCAGCGGGCCGAACGAACCTGGATGCCGCGGCGAATAGTCTGTTGCGCGAAATTGAAAAAACGAGCGCAAAGCTGGTTAGGCTGCTGCGGGGTTAGTTACGGATTCTCTTGCGCAACCTTGTCCAAATTCAAGGTCGCGGGGATAGATCGCACATGGATATCGCGCTGTGGGAATGGAATCTCAATTTGATGTTCTTTGAATAGATCCCAGACACGTTTGAGAACCGCCGCCTTGAAATTACCGACGCCGGATTGTGGGTCATTGATCCAACAGCGGATTTCAAAATTCACGCTATTGTCTCCAAATTCTAGCATCCAGACCACTGGCTTTGGGTGATTTAAAACACGCGGTACATCCTCACAGGCTTTTTTCATCAACTCAATGGCATGATCCATGTCGGTATTGTAAGATACCCCTACCGGGATGCTGATGCGGACATTCTTGTTTGAATAAGACCAGTTTTCAACCTCCCGCGTCATCAAATCTTCATTCGGGATTAGATGCTCTTTGCCCTCACGGGTCAGCACGGAAACCGCGCGCACACCGATTTTGTTTACCCAGCCGAAACTATCGCCAACCGCTATGACATCCCCGGGTTTTATCGACCGGTCCATCAAAAGAATAATCCCGGCGATCAGGTTGCCGATTGTCTTTTGCATTCCAAAACCGATTGCCAAGCCGAAGGCACCCGAAAAAACCGCCAGTGCGGTGAGGTCAATGCCAAGAACATCCAGACCAAGAACGAAAACACCGGCAAGAATAGCTACGGTGGCGAGTTTTTGGCCTAGCACTTTTTGTGCCCCGTCAAGCTGGCTGTTACCGATGACGTGATTGATCAGTTTGAGCAAAACGCGTGCTACCGCTAGCAATATCACGGCGGTCATTGCGATGGTCACAATCCAGAGCAGTGAAATCCGGTTCGTACCTATATCGATGCCGACCCGATCCATGGCGATGGTGATACGTTCAATATTGCCGACTAGGCCCAGCGCGGCTGAACCGAAAACGGTTAAACCCATGGTGGTGCCTAACCAATCCGGCATCCGCACCCCGCGGATCAAATCGTTGGTAAACAGGCCCATGGTTACCGCGATTGTCAGTGCGAAGACCACTTTTGCGATCAACGTCCACGGCCAGAAGGCCAGGAACATACCGCATAATATGAATGTGACCGCTCGGCGTGTCATGTCGCGAATCCGCCGGCCCGCTAACTCGCTTTCATAGCCGGCTCTCGCTTCCCAGAGGTGGCGCAGTTTTGGGCCAATATATTTGCTGAGATACCAGCCTGCCACCAGAGCAAAGACCACCAGTACTGCGGCTACTGACCCTTCCAGGTACAGCTTATTGGCCTGCGTATCGGGTGCAAGCGCTTCCAGCTGGTTTAGGACTGTATCGATCATGGCAATTGCTTTAACATTTGTTGGCACTGTTATAATGTTCGAAGCCTTTGGCAAGGTCCGCGATCAAATCATCGGGATCTTCCAGCCCGATATTGAGCCGAACCAATACTCCGTCCATTCTCCAATCCGTGGCTGTGCGATATTTCGCCGGATCAATTGGCAATGCCAAGCTTTCAAATCCGCCCCAACTATAGCCGATACCAAATAGGTCCAGCGCATCAATAAAGGCAGCGCGAGACTCTTCATCTCCATTCGTTAATTGAAAGGAAAATAATCCGGATGATCCCTTGAAGTCCCGTTTCCAGATTTCATGTCCGGGGCAGTCGGAAAAAGCAGGGTGAAGAATAGCCCCTACTTCCGGGCGACTTTTTAGCCAATGTGCGATTTGGAGTGCAGAGGCTTCATGCTGTTTAAGCCGAACCTCTAGGGTGCGCAGCCCGCGCGCGGCAAGATAGGCATCATCAGGCGATACCACTTGACCCAATTGTTGGGCCGTGCGTCTTAGCCGAGTCCAGTATTTGTCATGTGTGGTCACGGCGCCCATCATCACGTCGCTATGGCCCACAATATATTTTGTGGCCGCCAAAATCGAGATGTCCACGCCGTTTTCCAGTGCCGCAAAGAATCGAGAGGTCGCCCAGGTATTGTCCAGTAAACTGACGATCCCTGCCTCTTTCGCAGCTTGACAAATGGCCGGTACATCCTGCACTTCAAAGGTAAGGCTACCTGGGCTTTCCAGCAAAATGGCTTTGGTTTTCTCGGTGAAAACTGTGTTGATCGCACTGCCGATCATCGGGTCGTAATAGCGAGCGGTGATGCCCATTCGTTTTAAAAATGCATCTGCATAGCTGCGACTTGGGTCATAGCTGCTATCCGTCAGCAATATTTCATCACCGGGCTTTAACACCGCAAGCATGGCACAGGCGATCGCGGCTACGCCCGAGGGATAGAGCATGGTTCCCGCCGCACCGGGTTCCATTTCGGTAAGCGCATCGGCAAGTGACCATTGTGTGGGGGAGCCGCGGCGGCCATAAAAGAAGCGGCCGTCTTCGTTGGATTTTACCCCCTCACGAAGTTCCGCCACATTGTTATATAGATGCGTGCTGGCCCGCCAAACTGGTGGATTGACCACCGCACCGGTCCAAGACTTCTGGCGGCCAGCCGTTACCATTTTTGTGGCAGGCTTCTTCCCGTTATGTTTTTGCTTGCTCAAACTGTCCCTCGCTAGCCCCGAGCCTGCCGAAGGGCGCTTCCAATATTGAAACGGGCTTCGACAGGCGCGGCCCTAACGATAAATTTGAAATAGGCTTATGCTGTTTCTTTTGGCGTATCGGCGTCGGCACCCCATTCCGCCCAGCTTCCGTCATATAGAGCGATCTTGTCGCCGCCTGCCAATGCTGCCGCGAACGAAACCACTGCGGCGGTCATACCGGAGCCACAAGTGGTAACA
>CALKXX010000138.1 GCA_938003725.1 uncultured Sphingomonadaceae bacterium
AACCAGTTTTTGAATCCGGCCAGTAACTCTCGTGATGATCAATGGGGTGGATCGGCCGAAAACCGTATCCGCTTTCCGATCGAGGTTTTGGCGGCGCTGGCCGATGCAATTGGGGGTGACCGGGTCGGTTTCCGTATCTCGCCGGGCAATCCATATAACGGTATGGATGTGCGTTCGCCGGAGGACGTTTTTGGTCCCCTCGTAATGGCTGCAGAGAAGCTGGGGCTCGCATATGTTCACGTTGTTGATATGGCGCTTGACGATTTGGATGTACTGGCGATGATTCGCGCAAATTGGTCGGGCGCGTTAATTACCAACAACAATCTGAAGTTGGAAGCGGCTGCCGCGACACTCCAAGATGGCCGGGCTGATGCTGTGTCATTTGGCCGTGCTTTCATTGCGAACCCCGACCTAGTGGCTCGCTTCCGCGGTGGGGCACAGCTTGCAAAACCCGACTATACCAAACTCTATATTGGGGAAGAGGCGGGGTATACCGACTATCCGACAATGGCATAATGTAGGGCTGGATTGCGCTAGAAAGTTCGACTATCGGTATTATCGAACTAGATTCGGAAATAGGAATGTTTCATGATTAAACGCGGCCTGTTGATCTTTTTGGGGATAATGGCAATCGCTGGAATTGCGGCCTATATCTACTATGGCAAAGCGCCACCGTCTGCCGAGGGTTTTAGCAATGATACGACTGAGAATCTGGCATCTTTGGTAAAAACCCGCACCAGCACAAAGCCGCCAAATGTCATCATCATGCTTGCCGACGACCTCGGTTGGGCCGACGTTGGTTATCACGGTAGCGATATCAAAACGCCAAATATTGATCGACTAGCCAAGGAGGGGATGCGGCTAGAACGCTTTTATGCCACTCCTATCTGCACGCCGACGCGCTCTGCAATGATGACTGGGCGTGATCCGATCAAGCTTGGCGTTGCCAATGCAGTTCTGATGGCCTGGCAAGACGGCGGCGTATCGCTTGATGAGCATTTTATGCCGCAAAGTTTCAAGGCAGCCGGTTATGATACGGCGATGGTCGGTAAATGGCATCTGGGCCATACGATAGAACAGCATCTTCCCAATGCCCGCGGCTTTGATCATTTCTATGGTCATGTGAATACTCAGGTTGATTATTTCAAACATGAGTTTGCCAAGGGGCATGATTTTCAGGAGAATGGAAATATTGTCGATCATGACGGTGAATATGCGACCGATGTGCATGGGGATCAGTCAGTGCGTTTTTTGAAAGAACTGCGCGACAAGGAAAAGCCGTTTTTCCTCTATGTACCTTTTCTGGCACCGCATAGTCCGATTGAGGCAAAACAGGAGGATATTGATAAATATCCTCGCCGTATTGACACACCGGTTGGACCAAAAAAGACTTATGCCGCGATGGTCGACAGCATGGATCAGGCAATAGGCCGGATTCTCGATACTCTTGATGAACAGGGAATTGCCGACAACACGATTATCTTATTCTTCAGCGACAACGGCGGATACAAGAATTTTGGGGCGGATAATTCGCCGCTTCGTGGCGGGAAACTAGAGACCTTTGAAGGGGGTATCAGGGTCGCTGCTGTCATGCGATGGCCGGAAGTTATTCCCGCCAATACGGTGAACGATGCCGTGATCTCGGTTATGGATTTATTTCCAACCTTGGCAAGCGCGACAGGAATTGAAGCCGGAAATTTGAAAGAGATTGACGGCGTAGATCGCTGGCAGGCGGTGCTGGGCAAAGGCGATCATTGGCGCGGAAAACCCCTCGTGTTTACCTCTAACATTCCCCTGTATAACTATTTTCAATATGGTGTTCTCGATGGCAAATGGAAATTGGTGCAAACGGTCGATCATCAGAGGCGCGCCACCGAGGTTGAGACATTGTTGTTTGACGTCTCCGCTGATCCGTATGAACAAACGGATCTCGCGTCAAAACATCCTGATCAAGTGGAACGCCTTACCGAGATATTGGATGAGCGCTTAGCGGAACATCCGGTCGGTGGTACCTATGTACAAATTTCTCCGCATCCCGGTTGGCGTGCGCCAAAGGACTATGCAGATGTCGTATTGCCGGCTGATAAAGTTAATCAAGCGCCTCACGAAGGCTTTGGTACATTGGCGAGCAAAGTTCTGCAGCAACGATATGGCGAAAAGGGCAAGGTGATTTACGAATAGCATGAAGCGGGCGATTTTCCTGGCAATCGGCCTGTTGGCTATCGCGGGTATCGCAGCCTATTCTTACTTCGGCAATCGCCCTCCATCCGCCGAGGGGTTTAGCGACGAGGTTACGGCCGACTTAGCCTCGCTGATCAAACAGCGCACAAGCGAACGGCCGCCAAATGTCATCATAATCCTGGCCGATGATCTGGGTTGGGGCGATGTTGGTTATCACGGCTCTGATATTCAAACCCCCAATATCGACCGTCTTGCAAAAGAGGGCATGCGGCTGGAACGCTTTTATACTTTGCCCGTTTGTACGCCGACCCGATCGGCGTTGATGACAGGGCGCGACCCGATCAAGCTGGGCATGGCCAATGCGGGGATCATGCCGTGGAATGATGGCGGCATCTCGCTTGATGAACATTTTATGCCGCAAAGCTTTAAGGCTGCCGGTTATGATACCGCGATGATAGGCAAGTGGCATCTGGGACATACGATACAGCAGCACACACCAAATGCGCGCGGCTTTGACCACTTTTATGGGCACCTGAATACCAACGTCCAATATTTTGAACATGATTTTGCCGGCGGTCATGATTTTCAGGAAAACGGAAAATCGGTTGACCACAAAGGGGATTATGCCACCGATATTCATGGGGATCAGTCGGTACGCTATCTTCAAGAATTACGGGACAAATCAAAACCCTTTTTTCTCTATGTACCTTTCATTGCGCCCCATTCCCCGATGAACGCAAAGCAAGAGGATATGGACAAATACCCCAGACGCCTCGATCTGCCGACCTCGCCAAAAAAGACTTATGCAGCGATGGTCGACAGCATGGATCAGGCACTCGGCCGGATATTGGATATACTGGATGAGCAGGGTATTGCGGACAATACGATCGTCCTGTTTTTTAGCGACAATGGCGGGTTTGTTCCCTTCGGCGCGAGCAATGGATCTTTGCGCGGGGGGAAGACGGAAACTTTTGAGGGCGGTATTCGCGTGCCAGCCGTCATTCGCTGGCCGGAAGTGCTGCCTGCGAATAGCGTAAATGACGCGGTAATTTCGGTTATGGACTTGTTGCCGACCCTATCCAATGCAACGGGCGTTGTTGCGGAGAATGAAAAGGAATTGGACGGCAAAAACCGTTGGAAAGCGATCACGGGCAGGGGGAGCAGGGAACGCGGCGATCCGCTTTATTTTACGTCCAACTCGCCTGTTTATAATAGCTTTATGCATGCTGTGCTCGACGGCAAATGGAAACTCGTACAGACAATTGATCACCAACGGCGCAGCACGAGATCGGAAACATTCCTGTTCAATGTTGATATTGATCCAAATGAGCAAAATGATCTCGCACAAAAATATCCTGACCGCGTTGCGCAACTAACGAGGTTACTCGATGCACGTTTGGCTCAGCATCCGATTGGCGGTGTATATGTTCAGGTAATGCCGCATCCCGGATGGCGTGCGCCCAAGGATTATGCCGATGCAGTTATCGCTTCGGATAAAGTCAATGCTGAGCCCTATACAGGATATGGTGAACGGTCATCCAAAGCGCTGCAGCAACGCTATGGCGACAGAGGCAAAGTCATCTACGACTAAAACGCATCGGGCCTCAATTGCGCGTCTGTCCCACCATCTACATAGATAATACTACCTTGCATATAGGCCGCAGCGTCGCTCAGCATGAACTCAATCACGCCGGCAATCTCATCCGGATCTGCGTAGCGGTTTTGCGGGATTGGGATGGCATCGACACTTTTGCCAATCTCCGGGTGATCGGCGGCACCCCGGAACATTGGTGTCTCCGTCATGCCGGGGGCGATGGCGTTTAGTTGAATCCCCAACTGTCCCCATTCCGCTGCCCGGCGTCTAACCCCGCGCGCAAGTGCGTGTTTGGAATTGCCATAGATGAGTGCCGCATGGCTATCTCCGATCACCGCCATTGCCTCTTCCTCGGAACCTTCCAGCATCGCACGAACGAAGTCATTATTGGGGTCCATATGCATCTGAGCACTGTTGGATGAAATGACCACGCAGCGTCCCTTCGCTTTGGCCAGCGCATCTTTCAATCCATCGAGTAACGCAATCGCCCCGAAGTAATTGACCTTGGCGACCAATTGACCATCTTCCAGATGACCACCTAAACCAGCGGCCAGTACCATGATATCAATCGACCCGTCAGACAGTTCCAATGCTTGAGAAATTGCAGTGGCGCGCCCATCTTTGGTGGAAAGATCAGCGGATATATCCGCGTTTTTCAGGTCAACACCAATCACGCGACAACCGGATTTTTCCAAACGGGCTTTTACACAACTGCCGATGCCAGATGCTGATCCGGTGAGTAATGCTGTCGTCATTTTAACTATCCTCAAATATGTGGCGATATTTCCTTATGTCTCAAACCGTATTCGTTCGGAGAGATAGTTTTCGAACGTCATTCGAAAACTATTTGGATTGCATTAAATTTCGTGTAGCCATGCGTCAATGATTTAATCCCGACGCGATTTGGCTGACCACCGCGTTGGCGACGAATTTGATCAGAATTGAGGCGGGGACACAGAATATGAAGCGGACTTTGAAGGCCCTTGGTGCTTTTTTGCTAGCACTGATTTGTGGATATATGATCTATGGCTATGTCAAAGAAGCCACGCAGGATCGGCCCGATCTCGACTTGGCGCTTGCGCCGCCAGCGACCACTGGAGTTCGTTCCGTTTCTGAAATTGCTATGCCGCCGATAAATCCCATGGCTGCACAAGGCGTAAATCCGTTGCCGCATGGCGAGCCGGCACAGCAAGATTCGACGATTCTCCCGGGGCCAATAGATAAGACCCGGCGACTGGAAAAAAGTGAGCTGGCGTTTGTCCATTTGGGTCCCGGCCATTTCGGTGCTTTTAACTCTAGCGAATATCCGGATGGCCGGCGGATACTTTGGACGAATGGCGTGAACGGACTTTATAAGCTCGATTATGAAACCTACGAAATCTACGACCATCTGCCGACCGCGCAAGCGAAAGAATTTACACAGGAGTGGGCGGAAGGAATAACCGCTGATCTGAATGAGAATAACGGAACGAGCGCGCTTTATACCTCCTACAAGGCCATCTCCCCATTGATGAGCCTGTCGGGTATTTACACCGTAGTTGGGCGCAATGGCTGGATATATATTGCAAAAAAGGACGGTTCTGTTGTCGCCTATGGCGACAGTGTGAAAAATGACCCGGCTTCGAAGATCGAGCTAAAAGCTGAATTTCAGCTGCCAAAAGAACTGGCCGGCGCCAGCATCGGCATGAACATGACCTTTGATGGCTGGATTATTTTTCCGATGGAGCAAGGTCATTTGATTGCGGTTTCCGAAGATTTGCAGGATTATCGCGCAATTCGCCTTAAACATGCGGATACAGAGAACACAGAAACTCAGAGTGTTGGTTACGGCTGGGTGCGTAATTCCATCGCGATTGATAAAGACGGCGGGATTTATGTGGCGTCGCGTAATCACATGCACAAGGTGGTCTGGGACGGAGATCAATTCTCTACCGACGAGAAAGGTGGCGCATGGACCGCAAGATATCGCAATGGCACTGGAGAAGGTACAGGGGCAACGCCAAGCTTGATGGGATTTGGCAACGAAGATAAATTTGTTACTATTACAGATGGCGATATCCGGATGAACGTAACTTTGTTCTGGCGCGATGATATTCCCAAAGGTTGGAAAGCCCCAGAAGGGGCGCCGTCAAATCGTATCGCGGGAATGGCTCCGGCCTCGATGGGCAAGCTTGATGTTCAAAAAATCCAGTCCGAACAAACGGTTATCGTTGCGGGCTATGGCGCGTTGGTAGTGAATAACCGTCCGCGTAATATACCGTTTTTCCTCCCCAAGGATGGCAATTCGCTTGGTTTGTTGAATGGCCCATTGGGCGGCAATCCAAAATTTCAGCCCTATGGCGTCCAGAAATTCCAATGGAACCCGGAAAAGAAACGCCTGGAAATGGCGTGGGTTAATGAGACCATGAGTTCTCCGAATGGAGTGCCATGGGTCAGTCTGGGCTCAGGACAAGTCTATCTAATGGGTGCACGTGACAATGAATGGACGATGGAGGCGCTCGACTGGGCTACTGGTAAGCCGACATTTCATTACATATTGGGAGGTCAGAAATGGAACAACCAATATTCCGGACCAACTATCGATGAAAAAGGGCGTGTATTTGTCGGTACCATGTGGGGCAGAGCGCGAATTCAGCCGAAAACAGCTTTGCCGGCAACACCGGATAACTAGGGCGTGCTAGGCAATCTGCGTAACATATATACAACACAATTACGCATTAGTTTAAAAAACTGCTAGTATTTGCTCAATTCGCGCTATTTTTCCGCATCAAATTACGAAAGCTAATTGTCGGTTGGTTCTATACATGATATTGGTTTTGCCAGAAAATCGGAGAGAACCGATAGGTACAATGAATTGGGGAGGTACATTATGTCATTGAAACGAAATTCACGAATTGTTGCGCTTGCGTCGGCGACATCGGTTTTGGCTTTGTCAGCACCGGCTTTTGCTCAGGATTCAGCTGAAGATGAAGTGTCTGGTAACGATGTTATTGTGGTGACGGCACAGAAGAGAGCTCAAAACCTTCAGGATGTGCCGATCGCTATTGCCGCTTTTGATACCGAAGCGTTGGAGACGAATCGCATTGCAGGTGTCAGTGATCTCGGTAAGGTGGCTCCTGGCGTTTATGTGACGCCAAACCCTGCTGACCCTAACGGTATTCGTATCAACATTCGAGGCATTGGTACGTTTGATCCCCAAGTCGGACAGGATAGCCGCGTCGCGCTTTATGTGGATGGTGTTTATCTTGGTAAGACGCAAGGTCTTGCGTTCGACTCTCCGGACTTGGAACGCGTTGAAATACTGAAAGGGCCTCAGGGTACGCTCTATGGTCGGAACTCTGTGGCGGGTGCTGTTAATCTGATCTCTGCTCGTCCCAATGCCGACGGTTGGTCGGGCAAATTCAACGCCGAATACGGTCGCTTTAATCATTTGAAGTTCTCTGGCGCAGTGAATGTCCCTATTGGTGATGTTGGCGGACTGCGTATTTCTGGCCTAATCTCCGATCGCGACGGTTGGGTTGAAAATGACGGTCCCGGTGTTGATTTTGGTGGCGGAACGAAACAGAGTTTTCGCGCGGCATTTGGTGCTGATTTGACACCAGATGTTCGCTTTGACATTGCGGCTGATTACAACAAAACTCGCAGCGAACCGTTATTTTATCAATCGATCCCGGGTTTCGCAAATCCAGGTTCTCTGTTTGCAGCTGCAGTATCAACTGCTCCAGGAAGGCAGAATCGGACAACGACAGCTTTTACCAATGAAAAAGGTAGATTGGTTACGCAGGGTGTGTCGGCCAATCTCGAATGGGATTTTGCTGACAATCACAGTGTCAAGTTGACAGCGGCCTACCGCGAGGCGGATAGTCGCCGTTTCTCGACACTGGTACCAACGGCAAATCCGTTGATCCTTCAGGGCATTTTGAGCGCGGATATTATTCCAAACCCACCTGCGCCCGGCGGTGTTCCAGGTGTACAGTCAATCCGTAATCTTGTCGCGGGTTCAGCTTTAGCTTTCCAATTGGCAGGCCGCCCAATCAGAGCAGATTTTACCGATCCGTTTACCGGAGCATTTGGTCCGAACACCGGTTTGTTTCTGTCCAATCCCGGTGGTGCATTGAGCCTAGAAGGGCATGAGCAGCTAAGTTTTGAGGCCACATTCAATGGTGACTTTGCCGACGGTGCAATTGAATATACGACGGGTATATATTATTACGACGAGGAGACAGGAACCGACGTAAATGACCCCGGAAACACCGACGACGTAAACTCTTATTTGTTCATTCTTGCTGGATTAAGTCCTGCACTAGGTTCACCGATCATCACCTCTGCTTTGACAGCTCAAGGACTGGCTCCGACCTTGAACAATCCCTTTGTTCCGCAAACGACCAAAGATTTTCTCATTCAAACCCAGTTGCTACCGTCGGTGAATACGTTGACAGCAATTTATGGCGGCGCAAGGCAATCAGCTGCGAATGAGTTGCGGATCAATTCAGAAGCTTTTGCGATATATGGTGAAGTGACCTGGCATGTGAATGACAGGTTACGCCTGACCGGCGGTTTACGTTGGTCGGATGAAAGCAAGGATGGCATTGGTCAGCCAAAATCTCCATTTTTCCTGGACGATACCGATTTGCTAGGGAACCCCATCCAACCAAATGTCGGTGGATTCAGCTTCTCGAAACTTAATCCATCTCTCGTTGTAGAGTTCGATATTCATGAGGATATCCTGTACTATGCAAGCTTCAAGCAGTCCTTCCGATCTGGTGGATTCAATCAGGGTGCTGTTGGTCTTCGCGTGCCCGGTCAGACATTTGGGTCGGACTTCCTGTTTGGGCGTGAGGATATCAATGCCTATGAATTCGGTATGAAAGCGGATATTTTTGATAATCGTCTGCGGATCAACGCTGCCGGTTTCTACTATGACATTTCCGATCTTCAAACGACCGTAGCGTTAAACCCCATTGTTGCTACGGCGCGTGCTGTCGTGAATGCGGACGAAAAAGTCTGGGGCGCAGAAGTTGATGTCCTTTTCTCAGTGACCGATGAATTGTCTTTGTTCGGTACGTATAGTTACGTTGATGGTAATGCCGGTGATGTGACCAATCCGCTAACAGGCGTTCGGGAAATACGTACCGAGTTGCAAGGTACGCCAAAGAATAGCTACCGCGTTGGTTTTGACTTTAAAACGCCGGTGAGCGATTCAATTGAGCTGTTCGCCAATGCAAGTTACAGTCACAAGGATTCGATCCTTGCCATTCCGCAAAATGCACTGCGACTCTCAAACCAGGACCTGGTTGGCGGGCGCATCGGAATAAATTGGGAAACCGATGGCGGTCAGGAACTTACGCTGGCGCTGTGGGGCGAGAATATTTTTGATAATAAATATCAAATAGACTCGCTGCCATTTGAAACCTTCGCGTTTCGGACCCAAATATTCGGACAGCCGGCATCTTATGGGGTGACGGCCGGAATAAAATTCTAGGCTTGATAAAATATTTCGTCACAAAAGAGGCGAGCGATCAGTTGATTGCTCGCCTCTTTTTTTGCTCCTTCTCGTTTGGATATTGATATGGCCAGTGGTTCGAAACAAAGCATCTTGAAACGCATTGGTTTGATCGCTGTGGGCATTGTCGTCGTTGGAGCCCTGATATTCACCTTTTCGCAGGATGCACGTCAGGCGGTTCAAAATGAAGCGCTCAACAAAATGGGGGACGCAGCCGTTCAGCGGATGAAAGATTCCGGCGCGGCGGAAGGCGGGGTGGCCGCCGACTTTATCAATATTCCGATTGAAGCGCGGGAAATTAGCGACGGGCTTTATCAGGCAACCGGTGTCGCCAATGCCCAGTTGATAGCGACCGATGCTGGACATATATTATTTGATACCGGGTTGGTGACACAGGCCCCCAAACAGCTGAAGGCTTTGCAAGCCGCCATTCCGGATTTAGACCTTACCCATATTATAGTCAGCCATTCTCACGCCGATCATTCCGGCGGCGTCAAAGTTTGGAAAAAAGAAGATACAAAAATCATCGCGCATCAGGAGTTTGAAGAAGAGCAACGCTATCTGACGGAGCTGCAATCCTATTTCTGGAACAGAAACCGCACACTGTTTCCATTCATGCCCGAACAGCCGCCGACCATCGAGTTGCTGGCCTATGGCGGGGTTGAACCAACGTCTACCGTCGCCAATGGAGCGCCCTATAAATTCACTCAGGGCGGCGTGGATATTGAGCTATTCGCGCTACCGGGTGCCGAAGGCGCGGACAATCTTGTGCTCTGGCTACCGCAGAAAAAAATATTGCTCAGCGGAGATTTTTTTGGACCCATATTTCCACAATTTCCGAATATATTTACGATGCGCGGCGAGAAGATTCGCAAGCCCGTTGAGTATATCGCGTCACTTGAACAGATCATTGCACTGCAGCCGGAAATGATCGTGCCTAGCCATAAAAACCCCATCACCGGTAAAGAAAAGATTATGATCGGATTGATCAAAATGCGTGATGCTACGCGCTTTGTCCACGATGCTACTGTGAAGGGTATGAACGAAGGCAAAACCGTTGAGCAGCTTATGATGGAAATCAAATTGCCCCCCGAACTGGTACTGACACAGCAGCATGGGCGGGTGTCCTGGGCGGTAAAATCAATTTGGGAATATTACGCGACCTGGTTTCATTTTGACAAAACAACGGAACTCTATCCGGTGGCGGCATCCGCAGTCTATGCGGACATAGTGGACGTCGCCGGCGCTGCACCGCTGGTCAAAAAGGCGAAAGATCATCTGATCAAAAAGCAACCGGTTCATGCATTGCATCTGGTGGATATTGTCCTGGGTAAGGATGGCGCAGATAAAACCGCGTTGCGCGTGCGAAAGGATGCGTTGCAGCTATTGTTAACCGACGCCGAAAATGACTTGCAAAACAGTTATGAAATATACTGGCTGACCTATCGGTTGCGGGATACCGAGGAAAAACTGGCGCGCTAAATTTTTCGGGCCCAGCGGTCCATCTCGGCGCACATTTTCGTGATCACCGGAAACGCCAGACTGTTATGTCCACAGTTTTCCAAGACATGGAGCTCTATATCGGATACTCCTGTGAAAGGGCGCGGGGCCTCTTGCGGCGGAACTCCAATATCGTGGTCGCCAAAAGCAAAGAATATTGGGACGTCAATCATTTCAACCTCACCCAAAAAGCTGCCTCGGATCATGCTCATCATTCCGCCGGCGGCATAAAGCGGAATAGAAAGCTCGCGTAGGCGCTCCGTGAGTTTTTCGGTTGCGCCGCCAAAAGTGATGGACTTGCCGCTTGGGCCTCCCGTCACTTTGACGAATTCCGTCCCAAATTTGCGGATGACCAGTTCTTCCAGATCTTTTTCTGCCGCACCGGGTTTGTCGATGTAGAATTTCTCATGGTCATCAAGGCCCCAATCCAATCCGCCCGCGCTGCTTCCAAGCAACGCAATGCCAGCAAAAGGACGATGCCTTGCCTGTGTCAGCACCGTCATCATTCCGCCCATACTGTGACCCAGCCCGATGGTTTTGGAAGCGCTGGAATCGACTTGCCGCATAAATTCAGTGCAAGCTTTCCCAACATAGTCACTTGATTGGCGGGGCGTTAGGAAAGGATGGTCCTTAGGGAGCGGATTGGCCCCGGTGCCCGGGTTGTCCATGGTGATAACGGTGTGGCCCAGCGCAGTCATCCGCGAGGCGAAGCTATAATCTATGCTCTCATATTGACCAAGATTGAAGAGATCATGAGACATTCCTCCTCCGGGAAGGCAGAAGAATGTGACGCCGGATAACCGGTTTTGCGGTTGGAATAGGGTAGCCGTCAATTCCCATGATCTGCCGTCCATAGTATCAACGGCTATATGGAGCTGTGACGACTTCATATCTGCGGTGCAATATCCATGCTGATACCATCCAGTTCATCGCTGACTGTGATCTGGCAAGCCAGTCGTGAAACGTCCTTCACCTCAACCAGGTCTTCCAACCCTTCCAACATGTACCCTTCATCTTCGGTACGCGCTCCGGTTTTTGTCACCCAATCATCACGCAGATAGATATGGCATGTGCCGCATGAGGCCGCACCGCCACAGGTCGCCTCTATCAACCCCGCATCGCGCAATGGTTCCATAAGCGCCGCGCCTGCATCCACCGGCAAGTTATGTTCGTTTCCGGCAGAATCAAAAACGGTGATTTTCGGCATGATATTTCCCTGTAGGCACGTCGATATCGGTTGACTCATCGAACAAATATCGTATTTCAGAACAACGTTCGGAAAGTCCTATCGACAAATGTTATGCATGGCAAGATGGACGTTCAAAAGCGCAAATATAAGAGGATGGATTGATGGCGGGTGTTCTTGACGGGTTGAAAGTTCTGGATCTGAGCTGGGGCATCGCTGGACCAATGGCCGGCATGTTGCTGGCGGATCAAGGTGCCGATGTGACACGCATCGAAAGGCCGGAAGGCGACCCGTTTGATGGGCTTTTGGGGTATAAAGTCTGGCATCGCGGCAAGAAAAATGCGGTGTTCGATTTAAAGGATAGCGGGGACAAGGCGCTGTTCCTTAAATTGGCGGCCGACGCCGATATATTGGTCGAGAGCTTCTCGCCCGGTGTGACGGGCCGACTGGGGATCGACTATGAGGCTTTGTCAAAGATCAATCCGAAACTCGTCTATTGTTCGATCACCGGCTATGGCGAAGAAGGGGATAATCGCGACCTTCCCGGCTATGATGCACTGGTAGCGGCGAAAACCGGGCTGCAATTTGAGCAGCGTGGCTGGCCCGAGGGTTCACTATATCATATGGCCGGACACGAAGATCCGTTTGGCGATGCAGTTGAAATTGACCCGGACTGGGTACAAGGTGCCAATCGTGAAGGTCCGTTATTTGTTGCATCACCATGGCCAAGCCTGGGTGCTTTTTTCTCCGCTATTACCGGCATATCCGCGTCGTTGTTCGCGCGCGAGAAATCAGGGCGCGGACAAAAAGTTTCAACCTCTTTGCATCAGGGTGCTTTGGCATGTGCGAGCGGCGTGTGGCAGCGTGCGGAAGATGTCGATGCAGAAGGATTTAACACCTGGATCATGGGCGCGAGTAGCCCCAAAGGGCATTTTCAGTGCAAGGACGGTAAATGGATTCACAATTGGGTCCCCAATCCGCGTTTTGTTTTGGAGGCGTCCAAAGGGGATCAAATCAATGCAACCCCCGACCTAACCGTCCAAAACGATCCCGATCGTTTCGGGATCGGGCCGGAAGAGATTTTGGTGATGGCGCATTATCAACCGATTCTTGCCGAAGCGATCAAAAAGTTCAACGCCGATGAGTGGGTTGATGCGGCCGCAACTGGCAGCGTGACGATGCAGGAAGCCCGGTCGTTGGAAGACTCTCTTACCGATCCGCTGCTGCTTGATGATGGCTGTGTGACAACCATCGATGATCCTGAGTTAGGCCCGATCAATCAGGTCGGTCTTTCCTATACATTGGAGAAAAACCCGGGCGCTATTCAAGGTGCAACGCGAAGTGCCGGCGCAGATACCGACGCCGTTAAGGCCGTTGCCAATGCTCTGCCCGATCCGGTGGAACAGGATATGCCGGCAAAACCCTCCGGAGATGGTCCCTTAAAAGGCATACGTGTTCTGGATTTGGGTCTCGCTATTGCCGGTCCATTTGGCTGTCAGTTGCTGGCCGATCTTGGTGCGGAAGTCATCAAGGTGAATACGCTGTGGGATGGCTATTGGCACCGCACCCATATCGCTTACATGGCCAATCGCGGAAAGCGTTCGATTGCGCTGATGCTGAAGCATCCGAAAGGTATGGAAGCCTTGAAAAAGCTGATCGCGACCTGTGATGTGGTACAGCATAATATGCGCTATCCTGCGGTTGAACGGCTTGGGCTGGACTATAACAGCCTGAAAGAAGAATTTCCGCAGCTCATCTATTGTCATTCTCGCGGGTTTGAAAAAGGGCCGCGGATGAACTTGCCCGGCAATGATCAAACCGGTGCTTGCCTTTCCGGCATTCAACATGAGGATGGCGCCCTGCATACCGGTGAAGGTTTTCCATTCTGGTCGCTGACATCGCTGGGAGACACCGGCAATGGCTTTCTCTCTGCTTCGGCAATCTGTCAGGCGCTGATGGAACGGGAAAAAACGGGCGAGGGGCAATTTGTCGATACGTCGATCATCAATGCCGGGTTGCTAAATACCAGCTATGCGGTTGCCAAGCCGGATGGCAGCGCGGTTGATCGTCCGCGCCTCGATGCGGATCAAACCGGTTATAGCGATCATTATCGGCTTTATCGCTGTTCCGACGATATATGGATTCAGGTCGCAGCGGTGACGGAGGAACAAAAGGCGGCGTTTGACAATCTATCCAAGGGTGGCGATTTTTCGGCAGCAACTGCCGCTGAGTGGCTTGCGAAATTAACCGATGCGGGCGTGCCTGCCGCCATTTCCGATGCAGAAGCTTCACTCAGCCTGTTTGATGATGCCGCAATGAAAGAACGCGGTTGGACCGTTGAATATCCTCACCGCTTCGTAGGTAAATTGGAACAAGTTGGTGCGACCTATGCATTGTCCGATACGCCATTGGCCAAGCAAACACCGCCGCTTATTGTTGGTGACAACAGTGCCGCCTTGCTCGCTGAACTTGGCTATAGCGAGGATGATATTGATGCGATGGCAAAGGAATTTGCGATCGTGTGTGATCCCCCGCGTGAGGGACAGGAAGAAATGGAAAGCCCTTGGGGTATATAGGAGCGGAATATGAGCATGCGGCCTGATCCCATCCAACGCATCGACACGGCTTTCTTTTGGGAAGCCTGTGAACGCGGTGAATTTGTTGCGCAGAAATGTGAAAAATGTGATGTCCTATGGCATCCGCCAAGACCAATTTGTCCCACCTGTCATTCGACTGAAAAGACGACGCAAAAACTTTCTGGCAAGGGCAGGCTTTTAAGTTGGGTAAAGCAAGTGACACCCGGCGCCTTTGGTTTTCCGGAACCTCCGGTGGCCGCGCTGATCGAATTGGAAGAAGGTATCAGATTGGTTAGCAATCTTGAAGGTGTGGAAACGGACGACATCATCATAGGCATGAACGTCGCGGTAGATTTCGCTGAAACTTCGGGCGGCAAGGCTGTACCGATTTTCCGTGCGGCAGAGGCAAGCTGATGGTGGATAGTTTAAAACAGGCTGCGATTGTCGGTATTGGTCAGACCGAGTTTTCCAAAAACTCCGGACGCTCGGAGCAGCAACTTGCAGCCGAGGCGATTTTGGCGGCCTGTCAGGACGCGGGCATTGATCCTGCGGATATTGACGGCATGACTACCTTTGGCCTGGACAATAGCGATGAGATCGATGTGATGCGCTCGCTGGGGTGCAGGGATATCAACTATACAACGCGTCTGCCTCAGGGCGGCGCCGCTTCCGTGACGACGATAGTGCATGCGAAAAATGCCGTTGAGTCAGGGATGTGCGATACGTTTGTGATATGGCGGGCGATGAATGAACGCTCACAATATCGTTTTGGTCAGCCTGCCATGTCCATCAGCCCTGATGCGCATAGCTCTACCTTTTTGGAATGGTGTTTCCCCTTCGGCGCGCAAACGCCCGCTGCTTGGGAGGCTTTGTCTTGCGGGCCGTATCTCGACAAGTTCGGAGTGACATCGGAAGATTTGGGCCGGATTGCTGTGCTTATGCGCAAACATGCGGCGACTAATCCCGATGCGTGGTTTTACGAAAAACCGATTACGCTGGAAGACCATCAAGCAAGCCGCTGGATTATTGAGCCATGGCTGCATTTGCTCGATTGTTGTCAGGAGTCAGACGGCGGTGTGGCGCTGGTGGTCACGCGCATGGATAAGGCGCGCGACCTAAAGCAGAAGCCAGCGCGCATAATCGGTGCCGAATATTCCATGCTGTTCAATCATGAGATTATCTCTGACTTTTATGAAGGTGATTTAATTTCTCATGATATCGCTGAACGGGTGACAGAAAAACTGATCGCATCGTGCGACATTGCGCCAAAAGACACGAATGTCGCGATGATTTATGATAATTTTACGCCGCAAATCCTGCGGCAACTAGAAGGCTTTGGCTATTGCGGGATTGGTGAAGCGAAAGACTATGTCAAAGATGGACATATGGAGCTTGATGGCAAGTCTCCGCTCAGTCCCAATGGCGGCCTGATGGGTGAGGGTTATATTCACGGTATGAACAACATTACAGAAGGCGTGCGGCAGGTGCGCGGCACGGCGGCCAATCAAGTGAAGGACGTCGAAACGGTGTTCTTGGCATCCGGTGTGGCCGGTGCCATTATCGGTGAGTAAATTCGGGAGCGGAATATGAGTGATATTATCAAGGCCGGAACAAAACTGAGCAGCGCTGTCTGTCAGACACAGATCATGGCGCTGCGCGTGCCGGCCGAGGCGCTGGAAATTACATGTGGCGGCGCCCCGATGGGCGCGGATGATGGAGGCAAGGGGGATATGGACGATAGCCTTGCCGGTGGAACCCTGGTCGGAAAGCGTTATGTTGACAAAGGCGAGACAATGGAGTTCCTCTGTACGCGCGGCGGGGATGGTACCGTTCAAGTAAACGGCATTTCGCTGGATATAAAACAGGCTAAGCAGCTTCCGTCCTCTGACTGATGAATATCCATCTCATTCTACAAATGGCGGCCGAAGCCATGGGCGACCGGGAGGCAATCACTGCGAACGGCCACAGATTGACTTTTGCTGATCTGGACACGGCGGCGCGGGCTGTTGCTGCCAAATTGAAACCGGGGCAGCGGCTTGTTTATCTGGCTGAAAATCACCCAGCCATGTCGGCTGCTATTTTTGGTGCAGCTTTATTCGGCACACCATTTGTTCCAATCAACTATCGTTTGGCTTCTGCGCAGATAGATGCTCTGATGCAGCGTGTCTCGCCTGCGCTTTTAATCACCGACAATGACAAACAATATTCGGATATTGAATTGATCGGTTGCGGTGATGCGATCCGGGGCGGCGGTGGCGACGGTGAGGCATCCAGTCAGGATGGCGCGACAGCCATTGAGTTGTTTACCAGCGGTACGACCGGTGAACCCAAATCAGCGATCTTGCGCCATTCCAACCTGATGGCCTATATTTTTGGCAGTGTAGAGTTCATGAGCGCGGGTGAGGATGAGGCGAGCCTGATCACGGTGCCTCCATATCATATCGCCGGAATTTCGGCGGTTTTGAGCTCCACCTATGCTGGCCGCCGGATGGTGCAATTGCCGAATTTCAATGCGGAAAAGTGGATTGAACTTGCCCAAGCTGAGAATGTTACCCATGCTTTTCTGGTGCCAACCATGTTGCAACATATTGTTGAATATGTGGGCGATACCGGCGGAGAACTTGCTCTGCCCACTCTGCGTTCATTATCCTATGGCGGCGGCAAAATGCCGTTGTCGGTCATCGAAAAAGCCATGGAATTATTGCCACAGGTTAACTTCACCAATGCCTATGGCCTGACCGAAACAAGCTCTACCATCAGTCTTCTCGATCCCGATGCGCATAGAGCAGCGATTACGTCCGAAGATCCGCTTGTCCGCAGACGCCTTGGTTCTGTTGGACAGCCGTTGCCGACGGTTGAGTTACAGATAA
>CALKXX010000139.1 GCA_938003725.1 uncultured Sphingomonadaceae bacterium
AGATGGGCTTTTCACTGCCATCATCAGCAACACTCGCGGCCGCGCCCGCCGCTTTCAAAATACGATCCGCTTGTTTGGTAACGTCTTTACGCATCAACTGCTCGTTTTGGTGAAAGTGCATATTGATCCGCACCAAAGGCATTCCGAAAGCATCACGTTTGCTCTCATCCAGTGTAATTCGGTTGTCTTCATAGGGCAGGCATTCGCCAAAGGCGGCCATCGCCATGATCCAAGGCCCCGGTTTACGCAGTGCTTCCTTATAATCTGCGCCAATGCCTTTTTGATGCATCGTAAATCGATGATCGAGCCGTACAGGCACACATTGAATGCCATAGCCGCGAATAAAATCGGCATCATCGTCCTGCCCGCCGATATTGCGGAAACGCGGAATGTAACAGCCATTAGGCCTGTGTCCGACAAAATATTTGTCAATATCATCAAAGAACACACCCATATTCGTGCTGTGCTCGTTGTGATCCATCAGATAGCGACCGACGACTCCGCTGCTATTGGCAAGACCATTTGGGAAAGCTGCCGATTTCGAGTTAAGCAATATCTGCGCGCTATGAATTGTGGATGCGTTGAGGAAAATGATACGCGCTTTGTAAACCAGAATTTCTCCGGTTTTCATGTCTTTCATCCGCACGCCGCTTGCTTTGCCGGAAGCGGGATCAAATATGATTTTTTGCACCGCACTTTCCGGTCGCAATGTCAAATTGCCGGTTTTCATCGCCGCCGGCAATGTGGAACTTTGTGTCGAAAAATAACTGCCCGTTGAACAACCTCGCGGACAGGCCCCGCAATAATGACACGGACTGCGACCTTCCAAAGGTTCGGTCAATACCGCTGCTCGTCCGATCGTATAGGTGATATCCGGGGCATGGCGCGCCAGCCTCCCCTTGATCCGCTTTTCCAGCGCATACATTTCCATTGGTTTTTGAAACTCACCGTCAGGAAAAGACTCAAGCCCCTCTTTTTGCCCACTGATCCCGATATATTTCTCTACATGGCTATACCATGGCGCGATATCTTCATATCTTATCGGCCAATCGACGCCGTGCCCGTCTTCGGCATTGGCAGTGAAGTCGTGCGGCCCCCAGCGATAGGTTTGCCTCCCCCACATTAAAGAGCGCCCGCCTACGCGACCACCTCTCATCCATTCAAAATTGGTACCATTTTCCTGAATATAGGGTTCGTCGCTGTCCTTTACCCAATGCGACCGCGTTGCCTCGTCAAAGGCATAGCTTTTGGATTGAACAGCATAGTCTTTCTGATTGCGTTGATAATCATCTAAACCGCCAAACGGGATCGACCAGTTTTGCGCATGCTCTCCCTCATATTCACCCGGATGATTGAGCGCCGTGCCCCGCTCTAGCATAAGCACCTGCATGCCTTTTTGCGTCAGCTCGCGCGCGGCAACACCGCCGGTCATGCCGGATCCAATAACGATGGCGTCATACATAATATTCGTCGAGGCCTGGTTGCTTTGGTCTGCCATTACATCAAGGGGACCGAAGCCCAGCTGCTATCATCGGAGCTAAGCTCGGTATTACCATCAAATTTTCCGGGCATCATTTCATAGCGAAGTACTTGCTGTGCACCCACTTCCGACATGAAAAAACCGGTGACGGTGATTTCTTTGAACAATGCCAAAAACGGAATGTCTTTCTGAACCTCGCTCACGGATGCACCGCCAAAAGCAAACCAGCCATGCTCGCTTTGCTCTTCTTCCATTTTTTCAAGGACGGCTTTTTGAGATTGTGGATCGCAGTCGGAAAACTTCTGGCCATGTCGCGCAGTTGCTCGCCCATCCGCATCAGTCAGACCTTTGTCAAACAATGCCCTCTCCGGCGGTGCCATCCACTGGTCATAGAGCAATTCCAAAAATTTGGGTACTTGGGCATCGATAGCGCCCGGCGTATCGGTTCTGGGTATCAGGGTCTCTGTCATCGCAGACACAAGCTTGCGTTTTTCGGGCGAAAATGCATCGACTGGCTGATCGACATAGGCATTGCGCTGCGCCATCGGCATGGCCATGTGATCATGTGCCGGACCTCCAAGCATAGCCGACAATCCCCGGGAATATAGAATTCCGCCGGTGGTCGCTGCTGCGGCAGCAAGAACTCCTCTTCGTCCAATCTTCATTGCATCGCCGCCTTCGCAGTTCGGCGTCTTTGACGAAACCACAAGAATAGAAACGCGAGCATCGCGGCCAAAGCGGTCACGATCCACCGATTGCTCCAGAACATATATTGCGCGGTGGCATAACGAAGCGCGCTATATATCGAATAGAGCGTTTCAATTTTTAACAGATGATAAAGTTCAAAAAAAGCATCTGCCAGCAGCGGCGTGCCAAAATGAACAAAGACCAAAATGGCAATCAAAATGAGCAAGCTACGGGTGGAATATGGCCACATGTCCGTGTGGTATCAGCGCCCAATTTCGAAGTCAAATTGGGCGCATCTTCAATCAGATAACATCAAGGACAGCGCGAATCCCGTGTTGGCGCCGCGGAAGAACGTGTCTGCCAGCTGCCATCAGGCGCCTGATATTTTTCACCCGGTGTCGTCCGCATGATCAAATTACAACCCGATGTGAACGCAAATTGCTCTACAGTCGAATTTGTCGCTTGTGCCTTTCGGGTATAGGCCGCCTTGCGCTTAATGTTCAAATCTTCGACCAAAGCCTTGGTCGATGCTGACGGAGAGGACACATAGCCGAGATAACCATCCGGCTTTTCCCCAATGGCACCAGAAGAGCGCGCGGCCTCATAAGCGGGATCGCGCTGCGCCATTACTGGTGTTGCGACAACCGCAGTAAGAGCCAAACCGCCCAATATCGTCAAAGCTTTATTGTTTTTCATATACTCAAACATCAGAAAATATCCGCTTCCTCGTTGATTAAATCCTTAGCATCGCCATCAAGGCGATACACCACTTCCTGTTTAATATTGATATTCAGGTTGATGACGATTGGTTTGTCAGGTGCGGCAACTTGTACGCATCCGGCCAATCCAAAAGCAACGCCCGATATCAGGGTAGTGGCTGCTAAACTCCTCATATTACGGCGAATCGCATTGTTCACGCGATCCGTCAATTGATATGTCGTATAGCGCATCTTCGCTTTCCCCCCGGTGAATGGACTATTCATCGATTTCCTCTATTTTCTTGGCTGCATCGCTCGCTCTCGCCTCTTTTGCGCGAACGAGTGCTGGAAGGTTCTGGCCGACCAATATTTCCGGTTCATAATAGGCCTTGGCGCTGCTCATCAACTGCATGAAAGGCGCTTGAATCCTGACGTTGAACTCGATCGGAACTTTTGCAAGCTGCTTGGTGATAAAGTTTTTGCTAGCGGTATCTCCCTGTTGCAGGCCAGCGAATTTCACCTCAGTGACTATCTCTCCATCAATCGCCCCATCCATGCCAATGGTCAGGTTACGATATTTTACAGATTTCAGAGCGTTAAACGCAAAATTCGCAAACACGCCCATGTCCTCATATGTCAGTTCTCCGATATAAGAGAGCGATCCACCGCCTTCTCTAGCCGCCAGATAACCGCCGGCAATACGTCCGCCATCCTGATCGAACACCATAGGTAACTTACCGTCAAACACGCCTGTGGCCGCCATATTCTCAAAATCAAATTGAGTCAGAAATTGCGCGGCATCAATACCTTCAACAGTGAACACCAATCGCCGTTCAGCCTCATCTCCCAAATCCAAAACTGTCGGCTCCAGCAGCAGATTCCCGCCCGCGAATGGCCATTTTCCGCCTGCGATTTCCATTTTAAAATCAGGCAGCAGCCGATAGCTTAAGATGCCGTTGAACACAGCAACCCCGGGATTGACCTCTGCCATTTGGACCATTTGTCCGGGAGCAGTTTCGAGCGATAGCAGATCGATGAAATTAATCTCTCCCGACAGGCCCGTTACCGGGCCAAACGCGGCCGCAAGGTTCAATCCATCAGATCGAAACACGCCGGAACTCTTTGTCCCATCGTCAGAATTGTCCCAATTTATCTGGCCCTGCCCATTGATGCTCCCTTCCAAATTGGCGACAACACCCAGGGTCAAGGGGGTCAACAGTTCCGGCTGAAAGCGTTCGTGGAAACGGATTTCAGGAACGTTCAAAATCGCACTACCGGTGGCATTTTCCAATAGATGCGAGATATTTACGGAAGCGACCTGCGTTTCGGTCGTCGGCTCAAATAAATTACCCGTGGCGGTAATTTCTCCCTTGGCAAATTTGAGGAATATATCATCGCTCTTTAGCGGCCGGAAACGCTCTTCGGTTTGCGCATCCCGGACGCGTAATTTTGCGTCCGCAAGCAGTTCACCATTGGAAAAACGCCATTCCCCCTCTACGTCTTCCATCAGCAGCGGGACATTCGCTATCTGGCCATTTCCGCCAGTGATCTTTCCGGCAATTTCGCGGCCGAACGCTACGCTTAACAGCTCCATATTTAACCGGGAAATACTGTCACCGGCACCCAATTGAACCGCAACATTGTTCGCTTGCATGCCGTCGCTCAGCGAAAAGCCAAAATTTCCTGACCGGATGGACAAAGGAGTTTCTCCGACCAATCCGTTGAGATCCAACCCATCCGCGCGTGCTGCAATATTGGTACGATTTTGATTGCCAGACACTATTGCCCCTCCTTGAGGGCATAGGGTGGAACGGGTTGGTCCCGCACTGAGGGATGATATTCGCATACTGGCAAATTGCACGGTGACACATTGGCGGAACAGCGCGAAACCTCCGCGCGCGTCGATCCTGCCATTGATCGGAAGCTGTAACCCCGTAACCTGTCCGTCGGGCAACGGGCCGGACAATATAATCCTGCCGTCAATATTCGTTCCGCCCCCTCTGGCCGCCGAAAAGCGTAATGCTGGCACCGTAAGCTTCGAAGCGCCAGCTGCATAGGGCGCCATATTGATCTGACCGGAAAGCCCACTGGTCAAACTCCCGCTTTTCAGGGCCATGTTGAGTTGCGGGAAGCCGCCACCTGACAAACCGAAATTTCCATCGCCGCCCATCGCAAACCCGTTATCGTCAAAGATCAAAGCCAGCGGCGCATTTAGCGTTGCAGTTGCGCCAGAGCGTGAAGAGGCGTCCAATGTCTCTAGAAGCAGATTTGTGCCCGCCGCACCGCTCTCAACGCGCAGATTGGAGCGTAAATCAATATTGTCGCTTGCACGATTTACAGCTGTTGCAAGCTTACCCATTATTGGGCCAACCGGTGTTTGCGAGGTAGAAGTAGCGATGGCGTTAAGCTGACCCTTTAGACTTTTTGACAGGCGGACGGCACGGACCGCCGACTGCCCCTCAAAATTTGCGGCAAATCCATTTTCTCCATAGGCCAATCTCAATGGGCCATTAATCTGTGCCACATTGGCGCCGCCATAAGGCGAAACCAATCCACGCGCGGTCAACTCAATATTGCCGCTACTTTGATTCAAATCGCCCGAAAAACCGAAGGATGTTTTGACCTCTTGGGACGAATATGCGGCATATCTGACCGGACCACCGATCAAACCAACGTCACCTTCCCAGCTCGTAAAATCTTCTGAGAGCGAGACATTAATTTGGGCCGCGATATCTTCGGACGAAAAATTATCATTTGCACAACGCGCACTTGGAAGCCGCAACGGCCCCTTCAATCTGGGCTTTTTATCGTTGATCGCGATATTTCCGAAAAAACTGACTTCGCTTAATCGGCATCCTGCAACCGCCAGATCATCGCTAATCGCCGCAATCTCGCCGCTGAAATTCCGTTGTAATTGCCCCTCGCCGTTGAGCGTCACCCCGATGGCCCCATATTCGCTATCGATCCGGGCGCGTCCGCTTTCAATACCCAGCCAGATGGCCGGAAGCGCCAGCGGGCTATCGTCATCCGGGTCGGTAAATTTATCAAGCTCGCCGAACGAAAGTTTTCCGTCAACAAGCCTGCCGAATAATTTGACATTTTTCGCGCGGACCCAGCTTATATTGGGTCCGCTGGTTGTAATGGAGTTTCCGATCTCTACCAATTCGGCGGTCAGGTCGGGTTGCTCCGGATCACCCAGAACCAGATTGCGAATTACCTGTTTGCTAAAACCGATATCTGCAATTTCATAGCTTGCTTGCACATCCAGCTTGTCGAGCTCCGTTGCGACTAGATTTTCTGCAACACTGATACGACTGAACCAGATGACCAGAAACCCTACCAGAAACAGAAAAAGCAACAGATATATCGCTGTTCGTTTGCGAAAACGGCTGCCTATTGGCGTGTAGTCGGGTTCCTCCTCCATGATCGGTGAAATGCAGAACTCTTGCTTAAGTTGCAATGCACAAGTTCTCTAACGGACGTGTTTTTACGCACTGCCAACGAACCTTATCGCAATTATACAATTTCGGCCTTCTGTGATTAGTCGCTTTCCCTGCCCTAGATAGCACGGCTAAAGCTAAACCAATGGCAGATGCGATCAATCAACAAAACTCGAAAGGTCATTTGGGGAAAGGCCATCGTGCGCGCCTGCGACAGCGCCTGCTAAACGGTAAAAGTGAGGCGCTGCTCGATCATGAACTGATCGAATATTTGCTCGCACTGGCGATCCCGCGCCGCGATACAAAGCCTTTGGCCAAGCTGTTGCTTAGCCAATTTGGAGGCTTGTCGGCCGTGTTGACGGCCGATGGAGAGTCGCTCAAAAATGTGGCCGGTATGGGCGAAAGCAGTGCGGCAGCTCTCAAGATAGTTCAAGCAGCCTCTTTAAGATTGATATCCGAACCGGTTCGCGAGCATCCGATTTTGACCAGTTGGCAGGCACTGTTGGACTATCTGCGCGCGGATATGGCGCATCTTGTCCATGAACGTGTCCGGGTTTTGCATCTTAACAGCAAAAATCACCTCATTCGCGACGAGTTGATCAGCGAGGGTTCGATCGATCAAGCCGCCATCCATACACGCGAGGTAATTAAACGCGCGCTGGAGCTCGGTTCAGCCGCAATCATATTGGTACATAACCATCCCAGCGGACACAGTTCACCAAGCCGTCAGGATATCGCGATCACCAAAGATATTTGTGATGCGGGAAGTAAGCTTGGAATAGCGGTTCATGACCATATCATCATAGGAAAAGATGGTCACACTTCGTTTCGATCCCAGGGATTGATTTAGGCGGGTCTGACTAGGCTCCGCTATCTTTACCGGTGATCAGTCGGATGCCTAGTTGCAGGGTGAAATAAGACCATATCCAGTTGACTAATACCGAAATCCTGTTGCGGGTTCCGGACAGAAAACCTACATGCACCGCGCCCCATAACCACCACGCAATCGCACCATGCAATTTCATAAACCCGAAATCCGCAACGGCACTTTTGCGACCGATTGTCGCCAAGCTTCCCTGATGTTTATATTGAAACGCTGTCACGGATTTATCGTCAAGCAACTGCTTGGCGATATAGTCGGCAACATAAGCTCCCGCCTGTTTGGCGGCCGGAGCTAATCCCGGAACGGGATCGCCGTTCCAGCCATCGCTCCCCGCCGTATCACCAATCGCGAACACATTTTCATATCCTTTGACGCGAAGATGTTCATCCACTGTCACCCGGCCGGATCGATCAGTTTCTGCACCTAACCAGCGACCTGCCGGTGAAGCAACTACACCTGCTGCCCACAATACGGTCTCGGTCGCGATTTCATCTTTGTCGCCGATCATGACCCGATCGGATGATATGTCTGTCACCCGCCCACCGAGCCGGATTTCGACGCCAAGCTTGCGTAAAGAGTTCGCTGCATGGTCGGACAATTCTTTCGGAAAGGCTGGTAAAATTCGATTTCCGGATTGCACCAATATGATCTGCGCATTGGCCGGATCGATACGGCTAAACTCGCCCTTCAGTCCCTGATGCGCCAGCTCGGCAATAGCCCCGGCCAATTCTACACCGGTCGGTCCAGCGCCGACAATGACAAATGTCAGCAACCTTTGTACCCGTTCCGGATCATCAGTGGACTCTGCCCGTTCAAAGGCGCGCAGAACGTGACCGCGCACGGAAACACCGTCTTCTATCGTTTTCAGGCCTGGCGCAAATGGCGCCCACTCATCCTTGCCAAAATAGCTATGCGATGCCCCGGTGGCTAACACCAAATGATCATAGTCCAGCGAATTTTGGCCGTAAGTCAATGTCTGTAAATCATCGTCAATTGCGCTGACCTCACCAAGTATAACCCGAACATTTCCATCATTGCGAAACAGGCCTCGTATGGGCGTCGCCACATCAGCGGGGGACAATGCAGCGGTTGCAATTTGATAAAGTAACGGTTGAAACAGGTGATAGTTGTGCCGATCAATCAACGTGATCCGGACCGGCAGGTTTTTGAGCTTGTTCACACAGGCAAGACCGCCAAATCCGGCGCCAACAACGACCACGTGCGGCCAATGCGCCGGGATATCATCATATTTACGGTCGAATAAGATATTATGTTCGAACCAGCGGGAGGTGAGCCTATCCACAGCGAAATGGCCGGAACCGAACAGTATCATGATACCAAATAATAGCATCGGATAGAGCGTAAGATCGGGGTGCAAACCCATCACCGCCAAGGTGCTCAAAACGAAAATGAGCGCAAAACCCACGATAGGAATCAGAAAACCGAAGAACAGAAACAGCGCAAGGCCGATTGCCAAAACCGGTGAGATACTGACAAAACTCTTGATCGGCAGGATGACATCTGCATCGGCAAAGGCTGCAACGCCAGAGACGGCGAGCATCGTGATGGTCAACCAAATGCGGATGATGGTCAACCATAGCGGCGCCACTTTTTCCGTCAGAAAGGCGAAGAAGGAGATGAGCGGTTTTGCCAAAGGCAGCGCGCTTTGCCCCAGACCGCCGGCAAAAGCCCGATCAAGAGAAAAGCCGCCAGCGCCCCGGAACACATACCATCCGAGTATCGCGATCAGGAAGAGGTTCAGGTCAATTGGTAAATATTCAATCTGACTGACGATCAGCAACGCCGCTATGGCAAAGGCAGCAATTCTGGTCGACAATCCAAAGAGTAGCAGAATAGGCGCAACAACCTCTATCGTGACGCCGACTATGGCTGCCGTTTCCGGAGCCATCCAGCTAACCGGATATTCCAGCCGAGCCAGATCAAGCGCCGTTTCCCAATCCGTGAGTTTCACAATACCTGAACGGAAAACGACCTGAGCCAATAACAACCTGACCAACAGGTCAAAAAAAGGACTGATCAACGATATGACAGAGCGATAAGTTTTAATCCATATTCTAAGTGTCACCCGGACGAATGGCGAGTAGCGCTCTTCCTGCAGAAC
>CALKXX010000140.1 GCA_938003725.1 uncultured Sphingomonadaceae bacterium
TCAACGGTGATGCCATCTCAGCCAATGGATATGGGGCCATTTATGGATTTGATGGACAAAGTTAAAAACCGACCCGGCGTCCTACAGGAAGTTTTTCTGACCGCCGTCAGAGACAGCGGAGACGCGGTGACAATGTTCCTGGTAAACGGTGTGATGTTGCAAGGTGAAGTTGCGGCCTATGACCTGTTCTGTGTGTTGCTGGAGAGGGAAGGGATGTCTCAGCTCGTTTACAAACATGCCATTTCAACGGTGCAGCCAGGCGGTCCACTCAACCTGGCTGACTATAATAATGCGGATGACGACTAACTTTGATTCCTTTTGAAAAAGATGATGTGAATGGTTCGATTGATCGGGCTGTTATCGCGCACCCAGATTTGGGGGCATTGGGTCAAGCCGCTCTGGATTACCGGCTTGAAGAAGCAGTTGGATTGGCATTGGCGATCGGACTGACCACGACTTCGGCAAATTACTTTGCCGTAAGGGCTCCGAAGCCAGGAACGTTATTTGGGTCAGGGCAAGTCGATCAGATAAAGACGATCTTGGCACAGGATGATGCCAATATCTTGATTGTCGACGGCAATTTAAGTGCGATCCAGCAACGCAATCTGGAAGAGACCTTGAAGGTAAAAGTGATCGATCGCACGGGATTGATTTTGGAAATTTTTGGTGCCCGTGCGGCGACGGCCGAAGGGCGGTTGCAGGTAGAATTAGCACATCTCGACTATCAGACAGGACGGCTAGTGCGCAGTTGGACCCATTTGGAACGCCAGCGCGGCGGCTTTGGTTTTCTGGGCGGTCCCGGTGAAACACAGATAGAATCCGATCGCCGGATGATCCGTGATCGGATGGCAAAATTGCGGCGGGATTTGTCGCATTTGCGCAAAACACGATCCCTACATCGCGACAGACGACAAAAGGCGCCTTGGCCGGTTATCGCGCTTGTCGGTTATACGAATGCGGGGAAATCGACCCTGTTTAACCGGCTTACCGGGGCAGAAGTTTTTGCCGAAGATTTGTTGTTTGCTACACTTGATCCGACGATGCGCGAATTTCCATTACCGGGATATGACAAAGCGATTATTTCTGACACGGTTGGCTTTGTCTCCGATCTACCAACACAATTGGTAGCTGCGTTTAGGGCCACTCTGGAAGAAGTCACCGCCGCGGATGTAATTGTGCATGTTCGCGATATTTCCCATTGGTCCAGCGATGCTCAGGCACAAGATGTCGAGATGATATTAACCGACCTGGGCGTGGAAATAGAGCAAGGAGAGGGCGTGCCGATCATCGAAGCATGGAACAAGATTGATCTGCTGGATGACGACAATCCCGATGCGAAGAAACTTCCGGAAACCGTCCCGGAAAATGTTTGCCTGATCTCCGCTATGGACGGGCGGGGTGTTGATGCCCTCACACAGATGATTGCGGACCAGCTTTCAAAAAACCACTATACCGAAACAATCGAACTACCTGCCTCAGACGGCAAAAGACTAGCATGGCTCCATGAGAATGGGCGCGTCCTTGATACGGACCAAATAGATGGCAGTATGTTCCTTGATGTGCAAATGTCAGAGCGCAATTGGGGCCGTTTTCACGCCCTGACGGCCTAGTTAGGACAGTTTCTCGATTTCTTTGGCGCGCTGCCAATGCGCTTCCAATTCTACCAGAGATGTCTCCGCGATCCGGTCACCTGCCATATGTTCGACTTCGTTGAAACGCCGGCTGAATTTACGAGTGGCATCGCGAAGCGCTTTTTCTGCATCAACGCCCTTATGCCGCGCTAAGTTAACGGTAGCAAACAGCAGATCGCCAATTTCCTCATGAATGTCATCGACCGTTTCTGCCTGCTCAACCTCTTCCAATTCCTCTAGCAATTTGGCCTTTACCGGTCCCACGTCCGGCCAGTCAAAACCAACTCTAGCGGCCCGTTTTTGTATTTTTTGCGCGCGTAGGAGGGCTGGCAAGGCCAGGGCGACACCGTCTAGGACGCTAGCTTTGCCATCTCCTTTCCGTTCCTCTGCCTTTAAGGCCTCCCAACCCGGGCTTTTATCAGCATCTCCGAAAATATGTGGATGGCGGCGCTGCATTTTGTCGCAAATTGCCTCAACGACATCGGTAAACGCAAATTGTTCATGATCAGCGGCAATCTGGCTGTGAAAAACAACCTGGAGCAAAAGGTCGCCGAGTTCATCTTTCAAATCGTCGAGATCATCACGTTCGATGGCATCCGCGACTTCATAAGCTTCCTCGATAGTATAGGGTGCGATTGTGCGAAACGTCTGAACTTTATCCCAATCACATCCGGTGTCTGGGTCACGTAACTGGCGCATTATTTGGAGCAGGGGTTCGATCAAGTGGATTTCTCAATTATCTATATAAGGTTGATAATATATATTATGTTAAATAAATGATATTAATATTCAGATTGCGGTTCCAGCACCATCTCTCTGCCTTCCACGCGCCAACTCTTCATTTCGGACAAAAAATTCATTCCGATGACATTTGTATCGCCAAACTCAGCGGCTACAACCACTGGCAAGTCCGCCGCTGTAATCGGTCCCACATCGAATTTACCAATCTTGCCGCGCCGCGCCTCAACTGTACCATTGGCTGTATCAATCAAAGTCGGAAAACCACTTTCATCAACATCGACACCAGCAGCAACAGCCGATGTCATATTCATCGATGTTATT
>CALKXX010000141.1 GCA_938003725.1 uncultured Sphingomonadaceae bacterium
TGCTATTGGCGGGTTGCAACAGCAGCGCTCCAGTCCTCGGCATTTCGCAAAAACAATGGGTTGCCGTGCAAGATGCCGGAGCGAATCGCGACCAGTCGGGGCCGACCAGATTAAGCAGCGCAAAAATAAAGATGGCGGAAAGCAAAGTCAGCAACGTCGTCGTTGCTAGCTGCCTCGCCATGTCAGTCATTGGGACAACCACTCTTCCGGCAAATCCAGACCAACTCGCTCGTTGTCCCAGATGATACCCATTATCCACCACCGGCCACCGGGCTGACCATCATCACCCAACCCGTCGTTCCACAAATGGATCATGTTCACACCGCGAAACTGAATTTCGGGATGGTCCGGCGTTTCACGCGCTTCATAGGCTGAATAGACATGCGCTACCTGACCAAATATGTCGGTCTTGCGGCCAATTTCGATTTCGTAGAATGATTTGCCTTCCAGCAGCGGGATCGTTGCTTCAACAAATTCATCATAGCTAAATGGGTAAGCCACCGGTTTGCCGTCCTCGATCCGCGTGCGCACCAGCACGCAACGCGGGTGATAAATTTCCCGATCCCGCTCCCAATCCTGACCGCCCGGCGGACCGGATATACAATCGTAGAGCGTTGACATGATTTCATCGATTGTCTTGTATTTTGTCATATTATCGCTCTTCCCCGCAGCAAAGGCCTCTTGTCATCCTATATGCACGTAAAGTTCTACAGCAGCCAGAAAACAGCGGTGAAATTCGATTCGTCTATGGAAAACAACTATTCATCGTTGACTATGTAATGTTATCACATTATTTCTCGACATCTCTGAACCAATGATTGGAAACAAAATGCGCAAATATCTGATGATAGCAGCCGCGATATCCACCCTGGGGGCCTGTAGCGAAGGTGAAAACGCCGCGAGTTTCGACATCGCCGAGAGCGCTGCCAAACCAGAAATGGAAATGGTCCGCATGTCCGATGGGGCAAAGGCCTCGGCACCAGATGAAGCATTGTCGCCCACAGAGATTCCGGTTTCTTTGCCCCAGATCGCCTATAGTTACGATTTCGGTTTCCGTGTGCCTGCATCAGAAATTCCCAAAGCACAGCAAGCCCATGTCGCGTTATGTGAGAAAAGTGGGCCGCAAGTCTGCCGCGTGTTGAACATGGCGAACAGCGGAAGCGAAGGCGATTATGCCACCGGCCGATTGCACATGGAGGTCACTGCAGCTCGGGCACGGGCGTTTGGCAACGAACTTGCCAAGCCTGTTGAAGAATATGGCGGTAGCCAGATTGCCGCATCAATCAGCGGCGAAGACTTATCTAAAAAAATTGTGGATACCGAGGCCCGGTTGCGCAGCCGCACATTGCTATCACAGCGCCTGACCGAATTGCTGCGCACAAAAAGTGGGTCGGTAAAAGAACTGGTCGAGGCCGAGCGCGCCGTTACACAGGTGAATGAGGAAATTGATCAAGCGCGCAGCTGGCTAACAGAAATGCGGGGACGCATGGCGTTCAGCAAAATCATCGTCGACTATGAATCCGGTGCACCAGGTTCAGGCGGATTTACGCGCCCGATCCGTGACGCATTGGCAGGCCTATCATCCATTTTGGGTAGCTCCATAGGCGGAGCGATAACCTTAACTGCCCTCCTGCTACCCTGGATATTGACTATCGGACTAGCGATATATTTGCGCCGCCGTTTCAAAGCTGATGATCGCACCTTTTGGGGTCGGCGACGCGAAACAGCGACCGAGCAAGCCAGTGTCGAGGATTGATTGCGCCGCACGTCGCTTTTGATTATACGAGTGACTTCGTTGCCCCGATTGGTCTGAGTCCCAGCGATTCGACTTATCGGGGCATGATTTTTTGTCGCTTATTCATGCGAGTAGGAATCCAAATATGTCCCGTCGTCGCCAGATTTACGAAGGCAAGGCCAAAATTTTATATGAAGGCCCCGAGCCCGGCACGATCATCCAGTATTTCAAGGATGACGCCACCGCCTTTAACGCGGAGAAAAAGGGCACGATCAATGGCAAGGGCGTCATCAACAACCGGGTGAGCGAACATATTTTCACGCGGCTTGAATTGATTGGTATTCCAAGTCACTTCATCCGCCGACTCAATATGCGCGAGCAGCTGGTCAAGCAGGTAGAGATTGTACCGATTGAAGTGGTCGTTCGAAATATTGCAGCAGGATCGCTCACCAAACGACTTGGGATTGAGGAAGGCTCCCCGCTCCCGCATAGTTTGATCGAATATACGTATAAAGATGATTCACTGGGCGACCCATTGGTCGCGGAGGAACATATTGCGTGCTTCGGTTGGGCCAGCCAGGAAGAGATGCAAGATATCTCCGCCATGGCGATCCGGATCAACGATTTCATGGCCGGAATGTTCGCCGGAATCGGAATCAAACTGGTGGATTTCAAACTTGAGTTTGGACGTTTGTTTGATGGAGATTTTTCACGGATAATATTGGCTGATGAAATCAGCCCGGATAGCTGTCGCTTGTGGGATATCGAAACCAACGAAAAGCTGGACAAGGACCGTTTCCGACGCGACCTGGGCGGCGAAGCCGAAGCATATCAAGAAGTTGCGCGGCGTTTAGGACTATTTCCAGACGGCGTTAGCGAAGTTCTCGACCTGGATAGTGAACGAAAGAAGCGCGGAAAGTAACTATGTTCTTTTGAACGTTGGTGATGGCCGTTCCCACATATTGCTGCTGGGGGCGGGCAAATTACCCGGATGGTTTACGCGAATTTAACCATTGAGATGATAGCTACGCCCTCATGTGGAACTCATATGAGGAAATTTCCTGATGCGTAATTTTATTTTGTTAGCCAGTACAGCAATGCTCGCAGCATGCGGCGGCGCCGGCCCCGAGACAGTTGGTGGCTCTGCACCTCCTACAACCGGAGGTGGCGGCGGTCCCATCGTTCCTGGCGGCAAAGAACATAGCTTTGTAGATCCAACCGAAGTCAGGACCTATCGCGCTATCGGTGCCTCGCATAATTACGAATATGGTAGCAGCACCAAATATGCGACGGAAGAATTTGAAAATGGCACCCCGGATGATCCAACCGACAGCCTTTTCCGCATTGAAACACGTGCCCAGGAAAATCAGATCTATCGCGGCAATGCCACGACAGTACGCGACAGCAATATATCGGTCACCTTCAATCCGCGCGATGCGATCTTTGAAGTACAAGTTACTGATGATCTATCAGGTGCATCCACAAACCTGCGCTTTCAGGATCCCTTGCACCGGACAGATTTCGGAGGCGCACTCGAACCGCAGGGCGGCGTTCCAAATCTAACAACGCCCGGCATCAATTATCTACAAGCCGGCGGAGCTGACTTTGTGTTCTTTCCGGAACAGAAAAGTCCCACGGCGCGCAGCGGCTTTGTCGGCAATGTATCTGACATTGCCCCCATCCTGGTGGACGGTGCACCAAACGGTTTTTACGATGTCTCCACTTTCTTTTATCAGACGCCTGGTACGGAAACACAGTTCGTAACCTTTGCCGGATATTTAAGGAACAATATCACACTCGAACGTCGTGCCATTCCTATTGAGCAAAGGGATTTTCAACTCGAACCCGATGGCTCTCGGTCTGTCGACGCCGAAGGTAATTTCATTCCTATCGGACCATCAACATTTGTCAGAAACAACTATGACTATGAACGTGGCGCGTTTGTTTTTGGCGAACAATCGACAGACGATTCTGTACCAACCGTCGGAACCGGGTCATTTGAAGGCGCGATGCTGGCGTCCATGGTGTTTGACAACCTGCCCGATGATGTCGGATTTGCGTCGACATTTTTTCAATGGATAGAGGGACGTGCAAAGACCACGGTCGACTTCGGTTCGAACACATTTGAGCTCGACATAAGCGGTACTGTTTTCGCACCGGAATATGATTTGACGACCCCGCGCATAACCTTCCTGCCCGGCGGATCGACGTTCGATGCTCGCGGGAACGGCGATATTGACCTTGTGGGCACCGGCGGCTTTTTTGGCCAGTTCAACTCGGCTTGGTTCGTTCGTCCCGATGGCGAGCGCTATAACCTCGATATCGCAGGCTCGAGCGTCAATGGCGCGTTCTATGGTCCAAATGCCGAAGAAGTTGGCGGCGGTTTCCGGATTGTCGGCGGCACCCCCGATGAGCGAATTGACATCCTGGGAACATTTGTTGGCGACGGAAACTAGAGGTTTTAGTGCACAAAATTTCCGACCTAGGGGTTGCAATTTCGACAATTGCTTTCATGACAGCTGTTTCTCCGGCACTTGCCGCGGAAGCAGAAGCCGAAGCTGCTGATACGGCCATCAATACGGAATTTGACCGATCGAATGAACAACTCGGCGGTGGTTCCAGAAGTTACCGTGTCACACCAAAGCAATTGTTGGCGAAGGCCGAAGAGCTTGTCCTGAAAAAGGACTACAAGAGCGCACGGCCGCTCGTGGAAGCTCTCAGCCAAGTGCCGGAACTGCAGATGCAGCACCAGTTTCTTGCTGGCTTCATTGCCGTTGAAACCGGCGACCTAAAGGGTGGGATCAAGAATTTTCGTTCGATATTAAATCAAAATCCTGGCGATACCAGAGTGCGTTTGGAACTGGCGCGCGCCTATTTGTTGAGCGGCAAAGAATCAAACGCCGACTACCATTTCCGGTTAGCGCAAAATGACGAAAATCTGCCGGATGAAATTGCCCGTACCATTCGTAACACCCGCAGCATTTTGCGGGATCAACGAATCTGGCGTTTCAACTTCGATTTCGGCTTCGCCCCCGACACCAACATCAACAGTGCCACCAGCGCCGAAACCATTGACGTAAATTTTGGAGCGATCAACCCAATATTCGGAAATCAACGCGGTGAACTTGAGCTAAATGAAGATGCGCGCGAAAAATCAGGCATCGGTCAAACTGCCGGTTTTTCCGGTGGTGTGCGGTTGAAGGCAAATGATAAACTTGCCTTTCTGTTCGATGCTGACAGCAAAATCACCAACTATGCCGGCACAGCTTCCGACGATATTATCGCTCAAATAGCTGTGGGTCCGGAATTGAAACTAGCCAAATATACCAGTATTTCAATCCAAGCGGTCGGCCAGCAACGCTGGTTTGGTGGCAGTCTGGCCACCCGCGAATATGGCACCCGCGTTGGCCTGCAAAAGGTCCTCAGCAAAGGTCAGCGTCTCGGACTTGAACTTGATGCTCGGCGTACCGACTCCAAATTTGACGACAGCTATGACGGGTGGCAACTAGGTGCAAACGCAACTTATGAACATCTGATCGGTAAATCGTTCATTGCTTCGGTGAGCCTATTTGGCCGCCGCGACTTGTTGGAATCAGATCGCTTTTCCAGCACAAGCTATGGCGTCAATATGGGTATAGGCGGCGAACTGCCATTCGGCCTGAACGCCGGCGTTTCCGGCAGTGTCAGCCGGGCGACATTTGATGAGGCGTTGCCACTATATTCAACCGAAGCGCGTGAAGACTGGCGCGGTTTTGCGCGTGCCTATGTCGGATCCAGGAAGATTAAGTTTTTGGGGTTTTCACCATCAGTCGACTATAATTATTCGCGGATCGACAGCAATTATGCTCTCTATCAGATCAATCGCCACCGCGTAAATTTCAAGCTCGCGAAGTTCTTTTGATTGGCTTCGGGCCCAACATGCTTTCAAATCGACGAACAGGCTCTTGCTCCTCTCGCTGACCCCGCTATAGGAAACGGGCGTTTTCAATGTCTGGAAATGCGGTCAGTCGAAAAGCGAGACCATGAAAATACAAATTTTTGTCACATTGAAAAATGGTGTTCTGGACCCGCAAGGCAAAGCCATTCATCATGCATTGGAAAGCCTCGACTTTTCGGGCGTGAACGATGTGCGAGCGGGTAAGCTGATAGAGCTTGAAGTCGACGAGGGAACCAGTGATGAAACACTGGAAAAAATGTGCGAAAAGCTGCTCGCCAATACCGTCATCGAAAATTACGAGATTCGTAAATTACCGGAAACGGTAGCCTAAAGATGAAATCAGCCGTCATCGTATTTCCCGGCTCCAACTGTGATCGTGATATGGCGGTCGCCTTGGAAACTGTTTCCGGAACAAAGCCCATCATGGTTTGGCACGGCGATAGCAATTTGCCGTCTGATCTAGACGTCATCGCGATCCCCGGGGGTTTCTCCTACGGAGATTATTTGCGCTGCGGTGCGATGGCTTCTCGCACCCACATAATCCCGGCAATCCTATCAGCGGCAAAAAAAGGTGTCGCTGTTTTGGGTGTCTGTAACGGCTTCCAAGTTTTGACGGAGATTGGCTTGTTGCCGGGTGCGCTGATGCGCAACAGCGCGATGAACTTCGTTTGCAAAGATGCCAAGCTAAAGGTCAGCAATGATCGCAGCCTGTTTACCAGAAAATATACAGCCGGTGAAACGATCAGCATTCCCGTCGCGCATCATGACGGCAATTATTATGCCGACGAAAATACGCTGGACCAACTCGAGCAAAACGATCAAGTCGCGTTTCGCTATGATGATGACATTAACGGTTCGGCCCGGAATATCGCCGGGATTGTGAACGAACAGGGGAATATATTGGGGATGATGCCCCATCCCGACCGCGCGATTGATACCAAACATGGTGGAACAGATGGCCGAGACCTTTTTGAGGGCCTTTTGGAACGCGTTTCTGCTTAGTCATTGGTTGAGGTAATTTTCCAGAGTTCATCAACCTTGTTATCCAGATCGTGAAATTTCTGCTGACTTTTAAACGGATCTCGCTTGTTTAGTCTTAGCTTCAGGAATTTATTCCCGATCAACCCTCGCCTTAGTCCGCGCTGCAATGACAGAATGCGAAACGCGAAAAAATCTCGCTGATCCTTGACGTTGCCGACACGATTGCGGAGGCGAAAGATATTAGACATTCGATCGATCACAAGACTGTTATATTCCGGATGTGGCCCACGATGAAGCGGCCAACCCGTTTGGAAGGCCTCCCCTTCTCGGCAAGGGAGAAGCAGTCCATTGCGCGTAAAGTCATCCAAACACAGGGCATTTGAGACCCAAGTATCTCGATTGGAATCGATATCAAATATCGAC
>CALKXX010000142.1 GCA_938003725.1 uncultured Sphingomonadaceae bacterium
CGCTTTTTTCCGTGCGTCTGCGCCGGCACAAGCCGTTGCAATTTCCACACAAAGTTCGCTTGCATCCCTGCCGGCCTGTGTGGACGGCGTAAAGGCGATGGGCGTCGGTGAACGAACAGCAGATGTTGTATTGCCGATTGCCGTTGCACTATTCCGAGCGACGGGGCCTTGTATGAATCTGGCGGTCGCAATCTATGTCGCCCATTTACTTGGTATAGAATTATCATTTGCCGCCCTGGCCATCGGCGTCGTGGTTGCCGCCATCACCACCATGGGCGCCGTTAGCCTTCCCGGTTCGATTAGCTTTATCACATCCATCGCCCCCATATGCATGGCGATGGGTATCCCGATTGAACCACTTGTGCTACTTTTGGCTATCGAAACATTTCCGGATATTATGCGCACCGTCGCAAATGTGAATATGAATATGAGCGTTACGGCGACCATTGCTCGCCACGAGGGAGACATGGGATGAAATACCGTAAACTAGGTGCAGAACTGGAAGTTTCCGCTCTGGGCCTAGGCTGCATGCCCATGTTTGGCATCGGTCAGGGCATGTATGGGAAAGCGGATACATCGGAAAGCCTGGCAACATTGGACCGCGCAATAGAGCTAGGCGTCACATTCTTTGACACCGCAGAAGTCTATGGGCCCTACAAAAATGAAGAATTACTGGGTCAGGCTTTGAAAGGCCGGCGGGACCGCTTGGTCATCGCTACCAAGTTCGGATTTGACCTGACCAACCCTACCAAGATTGGCGTCGATTCCTCCCCCGCCAATGTGCGCCGCGCGTGCGAGGGGTCTTTGCAACGACTGAGCATCGATACGATTGACCTGTTTTACCAGCACCGCGTGGACCCCAATGTACCGATCGAGGAAACCGTGGGCGCAATGGCGGATCTCGTGAAAGAAGGGAAAGTGAGATATCTAGGGCTTTCTGAAGCTGGGGCCGATACGTTGAAGCGCGCGCACAAAACTCATCCCATTGCGGCGCTACAGTCCGAATATTCGCTGTGGGAACGCAGCATTGAGGAAGAGATACTTCCAATCTGTCAGGATCTGAATATTGGATTTGTGCCCTATAGTCCGCTGGGTCGCGGGTTTCTGACCGGTCAGATTAAAAGCCGGGATGAGCTGAGCCCAGACGATTATCGGCTACGTGATCCGCGCTATTCCAAAGAGAATTTCGACCAGAACCTGAAACTGGTCGATGTGGTCAAGGAAGTTGCTGGACGGCATGGATGTTCAGCCGCACAGATCGCCCTCGCATGGCTTCTTGCACAAGGTGATTTCGTTGTCCCTATCCCCGGTTCCAAGCGCCGCGCGACGCTGGAAGATAGCATGGCTGCGGTGGACATAAACCTGACCGAAGGTGATCTGGATGTCCTGGAAAAAGCGGCACCAGTCGGCGGCACCGCTGGCCCCCGCTATGGTGACGCCATGATGTCAATGGTGCGAATTTAGCGCTTATCTATCATAAGCCTTTGGCAAATTACCCGGCGTCGGATTGCGATAGCGTTCGCGTAGTTTTTGCTGGCGGTTCGATAGCGATTGTTCAACGCCATCAATATATACCGACTCCACCTGTGTAGACAGCTCTAGCGGATCGCCGGTCCAGATGACGACATCACCTTTGCGCCCGGCCTTTAGCGAGCCAAGCTGCGCGCCCATTCCCATAATTTCGGCAGGTTTTGAGCTGATCGCAGCAAATGCTGCGTCCCAACTTAATCCAGATGCACGCGGTATCTTGGTCAATGCGACCAAATTACCTGCATATTGCATCGTATAGCGCGGTTGATGGGCATCGCGGTCATTGATCATACCGATAGCGACATTCACGCCCGCCGCCTTCATCCGGCCAATATTAGATTGCGTCGCGGCAAGGTTTTCAAAACCATAAGGCAGATCACTAAGTGCGGACGCAATGACCGGCACCCGCGCAGCGGCGATGTGATTGGCCACGCGCCAACCTTCATTGACCCCAACGAGCACCAATTTCAGAGCCGGAAAATCCTTGCGCAGATCAAGCACTTTCAAAATATCATTGGCGCTTTCAACATGAGCGAGCAGCCGAACCGAACCGTTGATCACCGGGAGCAGCGCCTTGGCGTCGGACGCCTTCAACAGATCGCTATCAAACGCGCTGGGGCTGCGTGCATATGTACGTGCTTCATTGAGCAAGGATCGAAACAGGATATGGGCCGCTGCGCGGCTGCCGCCCGCCTTGGCATGTCCGGTTTCACCCAGTTCCACAAATTGAAATGCCTGCGCCTTGGTGATTGCGCGTTCATCCTGTCCCAAATCAACAATTGCCCCAAAGCCGCCAAAAATGGATTCGCCCGCTGTAGGGGAGACAACCGCGCGCGTAATACCGGCGGCGCGATTGACCGCCATCGGAGAGGCAAAGGGATTGATAGAATATTGAACATCCAGAGACGCGGAGAAATCCGATCCGCTGGCATTGCGGTCATTGGTTTGCCCGACGGCGCCGACCTCGACCAGACCGATGCGGCTAAAGCCCGCAAAGATACCCGGCGTTACCCATTTGCCCGAAGCATCGACGCGCCGTGCGTCCGCAGGAATGGTAACATTACGGCCGGCGGCAACCACGCGATCATTGCGGATGATCACCGTACCGCCATCAATCGGGGCACTGCCATCGCCAATAACAACTTTGCCGCCGGTAATGGCGATTGTTTCAGCAGCGACAGGCGCTGCGGCGAAAGCGACGGTTGAAAAGAAAGCCAATGCAAGACGCTTCATTTCACATCTCCTTCACCTGGCTGGCCCAGTTCAAAATCGCTCACCGGACTGCGGGCGGGATCAGCGTTGTCATAGAGCAACGAACCATCAATCCAGACTTTTTCGGGGCGGGAATAGACACTAAGCGGATTGCCGTTCCACAACACAATATCCGCCATCTTTCCGGCCTTCAAACTTCCGGTCATATCCTCAATACCCATCGCCTTTGCCGGGTTGTAGGTGATCCAGCGGATTGCCTCGGCATCACTGATTTCAATACCCATGGCGCGGCCATCCGATAGTGCTTTGGCCGCTTCCTGATTGAGGCGTTGAATCTGATTTTCATCATCGGAATGGATGATGACGCAGGCCCCTGCCTGTTGCAGCAATGCGGCATTTTCGGGGATGGCGTCATAGGCCTCCATCTTGAAACCCCACCAGTCAGCCCAAATCGCGGAACAAATGCCCTCTTCGGCCAGAATATCGGCGATTTTATAGCTTTCAACCGCATGGTGAAATGCCGTCACCTTATACCCAAATTCCTTCGACATATCGATGATCTGGTTAAGTTCATCGGCGCGGTAACAGTGATTGTGAACCAATATGTCACCGTCCAGGACGCCGGCAAGCGTCTCCTTTCCCAAATCGCGTTTGGGCGGCTTTGCATCATTTATCTTGTCGCGATATTCCTGCGCATCAATCCATGTTTGCCGGTTGAGCGCCAGATTGCCCATCCGCGTCGATGGCAACCGATTGCGTCCGCCATAGACCCGCTTCGGATTTTCGCCGCACGCCATTTTCATCCCATAAGGCGCGCCGGGAAACTTCATCGCCTGCACCGTACGCGCAGGTACATTTTTTAGCGTTACGGAGCGCCCGCCAAAAAGATTTGCCGATCCGGGCAATATCTGGAGCGAAGTTATTCCGCCATTGGCCATTGCACGAGAGAAACCGGGGTCTTGCGGCCAAACACTATGTTCTGCCCAAACCTGAGGCGTCACCGGCGATGTTGCTTCATTACCATCATTATGCGCAGCAACGCTAGGTGTTGGATAGTCGCCCAGATGGCTATGGATATCGATAATACCCGGCGTCACATATTTACCGGCCCCATCCACTTGATTGGCGACGTCTGGCGGCGGCGAGGTTGGTCCGCCGACAGCCTTTATCTTGCCATCCGCCATATGGACCCAGCCATTGTCGATCCGTGCCCCCTCCCCGTCATAAACCGTTACCGGTATGATCAGGGTTTCGGTCGAGGGATAGGCTTTGTAGGTCGATGGAAAGGCAGCCTTGGCCTTTACCTTCTTTGCAGATACCTTCTTTGCAGACGATGAATTTGAGGCACTTGCCGTATTACGATCCGCCGCCGTTGCCGCGCATCCGGTCACCAAAGTTCCAGCGGCCAATACCGCCAGCAAAGCCCCAAATTTCATATATCTTCCTTCGCGTTACGCCTGTGTTGTGGGATGCACACCTGCAGCCTGAGGTTCACCAATTTCGCCTTCGCCTTCCAGATGGTCTGCATCCTTAAGCGTATCCAAATGCATCATTTTTTTGATCAAAGGTGAAATCACGATAACGCCAACACCGACACCGACGGCAACCCAACCTACAGTGGAATAGACCTCCATAACACGTTCTGGCCCTGCCCCCTCGGCGCCAACCGCCGCAGCGATCAGGCCCGCCGCAAAATTGCCGGTCGCGGATGCAAAAAACCACGTGCCCATGATCAAACTTGCCATATGTGCAGGAGCCAAACGGTTCATCGCACTCAGGCCAACGGGCGACAAGCAAAGTTCACCGGTTGTATGCAGCAAATAGATCAGGAAGATGAATATCACCGGAGTCATGCTGCCCGTTCCAACTGATAGAGCACCAGCGACAAGAACAAGGAAGCCTGCACCCAGTTGAATAAGGCCTAGTCCAAACTTGGCAGGCGCGGAAGGTTCAAGACCTCGCCGCCCCAGCCATGTCCACACAAGCGCAAATACTGGAGCCAGCAACACGATGTAGATCGCGTTGATAGATTGAAACACCGATGCTGGGACCTCTATACCAAAGATATTCCGGTCCACACTGCGGTCCGTGTATAGGTTCAGCGAGCTACCCGCCTGTTCAAACAAAGCCCAGAACAAGATTGATCCAAAGATCAGGAACATTGCCGCAAAAATACGATCACGATCTTCCCGAGATAGCTTGGCAACGGCGGTGTAGAGAACGTATAGCACCAGAATTGCGCCCGCTATTCCCAGCAATGATCCGACCAGAGCTTGATATTGAATCAACACCCAAACCAAACCAACCGTCGCAAAGCTTAGGATATATAGCAGCCACTCAAATTTGATCCCGCCGACTTTGCGTTCCAAGCTTTCTGGGTTTGATGACTCGCCGCGACCAACCAAAAGTGGTGTGCCCCACATAAACACGATCAGGCCAAATAACATACCAATGCCGGCAGCACCAAAGCCATAGGCCCAGCCATAAGTCTGACCCAACCAACCGGCGATAATAGCACCAAGCGCAGCGCCCAGATTAATCCCCATGTAGAAGATGGTATAGGCGGGATCGCGGCGGGTGTCGGTACGCGTGTAAAGCTGTCCAACAATGACTGATATATTGGCTTTCAGGAAACCAGAACCGACGATGATGAAGGCCAAGGCCAACCAGAAAATATTGATCGCCGGGTCGGCTTGCCCCGCGCCATCCCCTTCAAATGCCATCAGGAAATGGCCGAAAGTTAGAAGCAACGCGCCGAACGTGACCGCTTTTCGTTGACCCAAATATCGATCAGCGAGATAACCGCCAATAACAGGCGTAATGTAAACAAGCGCCGCGTAAGCACCGTATATAATGCCTGCTTCACTATCGGAAAACATCCAGTGCTGGACCAGAT
>CALKXX010000143.1 GCA_938003725.1 uncultured Sphingomonadaceae bacterium
ATCGGGGTCGCGATTTGCGCTCTCGGTGCTCGGTTTTTTATTGATTCTCGTTTCCCCCATTATCGGAGCAATACCCGGACCAGGTTTCATCATTGTGTTTCCGATTGGCCTTGCGCTGGTTTTGCAAAATTCACGCTTTGCAAAGAAACGCTATGTCGATTTTAAACGTCGGTTTCCAAATTTTGGAAAATGGACGGACTGGGCGATGCGCAGGCCCCGGCACAAAGATTTGCCGGATGATTTTGAATTGCCCTATTTTGGAAAAGTGAAAACCGGTGACGATGACAAGAAAACAGCCCCGTAACGCTTGACTTTCCGGCCCTTGCCAACTAATCGCAGCATCGAACAAGCGGCTGCGACTTTGCGCGGCCTTTTTATCGATATTTGGATTTAGGAAATCGCGATGAAGCGCACATTTCAACCTAGCCGACTGGTCCGTAAACGGCGCCACGGTTTTCGCGCACGCAAAGCCACTGTCGGAGGCCGCAAAGTATTGGCGGCGCGCCGGGCTCGTGGCCGCGCCAAACTCTCTGCCTGATCCGCAGCAGACCAATTTCGCGGCACCTGAATCTTCAGGTGCAATGGATATTATCAAACCTGTAGAAGTGATTCGGAAACGTTCCGATTTTGTTGCTGCGAATCGCGGAAAGCGATTCGTTACGCCGGCGTTTATTTTGCTGGCCTATAAACGCAAAGACGGCCACTTCGCGCCCGCCGGTTCTGCTCGCTATGGCATTACCGTGACCAAAAAAATTGGCAACGCCGTTGCGCGTAATCGGATGAAGCGGCGCTTTCGCGCTTTGGTCACCGACATATTGCCGCAACATGGCATGCCGGGCGTCGATCATATAGTGATAGGACGCAAGCAAGATGATGAGCCGGACTTCGCCGTGATGCAGAGCGCTTTGGAAAAGGGCCTCAAACATCTGGCAAAGAAGCTATAACCGCTATGCTGGCACGCCTGTTCATCTTCTTTGTACGGTGCTGGCAATGGGGCCCTTCGCGTATCTTGCCGCCGACTTGTCGCTACAGCCCGAGCTGTTCGGCTTATGCTGTACAGGCACTTCAAAAACATGGTGCAATTAAAGGTAGCTGGTTAGGGGTGAAACGGCTATTGCGCTGTCATCCATGGGGTGGGTCGGGTTACGACCCGGTGCCTTGAACGGGTCATATACCAACCCCATTTGCAGTAAATATCAGAAAAACAGGACATAGCGGTGGACGACAAGCGTAATATTATCATGGCGGTGCTGCTCACCGGTATCATCCTGTTCGGCTGGCCGGTGCTGATGGAAACATTCTTCCCAGACATGGCCAATGAGAATGAAGTGGTGGAACAAGCCAATAATCCGGCAACGGATCAGGTTGATCCCGGGACCCCCGCTGTATCGACGACCACTGGTGCCGCTGGGATCGCAACACAGGCAGCGACCGGCACGACAACCAGCCTGCCCAATGCATTGAAAGCAAGCGCACGGATCATGGTGGATACGCCGCGTCTGCAAGGATCGATAAATCTAACTGGCGCAAAAATTGATGATCTGACATTGACCGATCATACGGTCGAACTGGACAAGAAAAGTGCACCGGTCCGGCTATTCGCGCCTTCCGGCACAAAAAACGCCTATTTCAGCCGTTTCGGCTGGGCGGGTGATGGTGTTGAGGTGCCAGGTGACAATACGGTCTGGACAGCGGATCAAAGCACACTGACGCCCGCCACGCCGGTTAATCTGACTTGGAACAACGAAGCTGGCATCGCATTCGCGATCAAACTTTCGATAGATGAAAATTATCTGATCACCGCAGAACAAAGCGCCACCAATCGCGGGGCCAATGCAATTGCATTAAACCCCTATGGCCTGCTTAGCCGGGTTCGGGACGAAAATAATGTACCGCCGAGCGAACAATCCAGCTGGACTATTCACATTGGTCCGATGGGCGTTTTTGACGGAACCGCGGACTATGACTGGGATTATGAAGATATTGCCGAAGCGGGCGCCAAAGGCGTAGACTTCAACGCCAGCGACGGGTGGCTCGGATTTACCGACAAATATTGGCTGGGCGCGCTCATTCCGGACAAGGCGGCTAAAGTCGAGGCCAAATTTCGCGCTGGCCAGGGGGATATTTACCAAGCGCAGGTTGCCCGCGAAAACGCACAAGTTGTCGGGCCAGGCAAAGTGCTCAAGACCACAACTCGTTTGTTCGCCGGCGCAAAAGAGACCGCGCTGCTAGATCAGTATAAAGAACAACAAGGCATCACATTGCTCGACAAAGCAGTCGATTGGGGTTGGTTCTACTGGTTTGAAAAACCGCTTTTCTACCTGCTTAATTGGTTATTTGAAATGGTCGGCAATTTCGGTGTCGCGATCATCATCATGACATTCATCGTTCGCCTGATCATGTTCCCGATTGCACAAAAGCAATTCGCGTCCATGGCACAAATGCGTGCGGTTCAGCCGAAGATGAAAAAAATTCAAGAAAAATTTAAGGACGACAAGCAGAAGCAGCAGCAGGAAATCATGAAGCTGTATAAGGACGAGAAGGTAAATCCGCTCGCTGGCTGCTTGCCGATATTCCTGCAAATCCCGATTTTCTTTGCGCTCTATAAAGTTCTGATGCTGTCGATTGAAATGCGTCACCAGCCATTCACGCTATGGATCAAGGATCTGTCAGCACCCGATCCGATGACGCCGGTAAACCTGTTTGGCTTGCTGCCTTTCGATCCACCAAGTTTTCTGGCGGTCGGTATCCTGCCGATCCTGATGGGTATCACCATGCACTTCCAGTTCAAGCTGAACCCGCAACAGATGGACCCGATGCAGCAACAGATATTCAACCTGATGCCATGGATATTGGTGTTCATCATGGCCCCATTTGCCGCTGGCCTTCAGCTATATTGGACCGTTTCCAACATACTCACTATTGCGCAACAGAAATGGCTCTATTCCCGTCATCCACAGATGAAGGAAATGTTGGCGAGAGAAGCAGAAGAGAAAGCGAAAAAAGCGGCGGAAGCCGAAGGATAGGACGTGGAACCACTCCATCCCAAAATCTTCTCCGGGCCGATTGCATTTTTAAAATCGGCGCCGCAGCTGGAATTCTTGCCCGATCCGGACTGCCCGGAAATCGCCTTTGCGGGGCGGTCCAATGTCGGCAAGTCATCGCTTATCAATGCGTTGACGGGTCGCAATGGCTTGGCCCGGACCTCCAACACACCAGGCCGGACGCAAGAGCTGAACTTCTTTGATATTGGTGATACCGCTGATCGTCCGCCGGTATTCCGGCTCTGTGATATGCCGGGTTACGGCTTTGCAAAAGCACCTCCAAAGGTCGTCAAGAAATGGCGCTTCCTGATCAACGACTATCTGCGCGGACGCGCTGTCCTGAAGCGAACCTTCGTGCTGATTGACGCGCGGCACGGCATAAAGCCCGTCGACGAAGAGATATTTGAGATGCTGGATCAGGCGGCGGTGAGCTATCGCATCGTCCTGACGAAAGCAGATAAAGTCAAACAGGTAGAACTTGATAAAACCGCGGAATCCGTTGCGGCGATGGCAAAGAAACATCCTGCGGCACATCCGGAGTTGATTATTACTTCGTCAGAGAAAAAGCGCGGTATTGACGATCTGCGGATAGCAGTGCTGGACGCTGTGCAAATTTAGCCCATGAATTTGCCTCTCGACTTCGCTCGAAGCGAACGGCTAGGATACCCGCATGAAATTGATAATCGGAAATAAAGCCTATTCGAGTTGGTCCATGCGTGGTTGGCTTGCCTGCAAGCAATCGGGCCTATCGTTTGAAGAACTCACCGTACCGCTATTTGGTGAGGATTGGGACAATGTCCGGGCTAGCGAAAATTTTGCGCCCTCCGGTGGTAAAGTGCCGATCCTATGGGATGGTGAAACGGTAATCTGGGACAGCTTGGCGATCATCGATTGGTTAGCGGACAAAACCCACCGTGATCGCTTTTGGCCAAAGGATGAGACGGCCCGCGGCATGGCGCGGTCGATGGCAGCCGAGATGCACAGCAGCTTCATGGCGCTGCGTCAGCAATGCCCGATGAATACGCGCAAGACTTATGAAGGTATCACTTTTTCTCCCGAAGTGGTGCAAGATGCAGATCGGATCATCCGCCTTTGGGCCGAAGCACGGGCACGGTTTGGCAAAGGTGGTCCTTTTCTGTTCGGTACATTTGGCGCCGTTGACATTATGTATGCCCCAATCGTCTCCCGCTTTCAGACTTACGGCTTTCAACTTCCGGGATTTGCAGCCAGTTATTTACAAACGATACAAGAACAGGAATGGGTGGAAACGTGGATGAACGCGGCGCAGGACGAGCCGTGGGTAATTGAACGGCTGGAACAACCCGAAGCGGCGAAAGACTGAAACCCCCTATGACTGTTACATCCACAACAGAAACCGGCGCGCTAGCGCTTGCAAAGCGCCTGATCGCACATCCCAGTGTTACCCCGGCAACCGGCGGTGTCTTTGACGAACTGGAATCGATGCTGAAACCACTGGGGTTTGACGTGACGCGGTTTGTCGCCGGCGATGCCCCGGACGGACCAGTCGAAAATCTGTTCGCAATGCGTGAGGGAATGGAAAATAAGCCACATTTTGCTTTTGCCGGTCATCTCGATGTCGTGCCGCCCGGCGAAGGATGGGACAGCGATCCATTTACACCGGAACAACGCGGAGAGCTGCTCTATGGCCGCGGCGCTGTAGATATGAAGGGTAGCATCGCCGCCTATGTTGCTGCGTTACACCAGCTGCCCCAAGATACCGGTACGATCAGCCTTATCATCACCGGCGACGAAGAAGGTCCGGCCCGCTTTGGCACGGTGGCCCTTATTGATCTTATGCAGAAGCAGGGCAATATTCCCGATCTATGCTTGGTCGGTGAACCCACGTCCGTAAACCGATTGGGCGATATGATGAAAATCGGTCGGCGCGGCTCGGTCAATATGTGGATCACGGTAAATGGTACACAGGGCCATGTCGCCTATCCGCAAAATGCCGATAATCCGATCACAAAACTGGCGGCAATCATGGCAGAGATTGATGCGCTGCCACTAGATGAAGGGACCGATTGGTTTCAACCCAGCAATATAGAATTTACCGAGGTCAATGCACCAAACCCGGCGCACAATGTTATTCCGGCACAGGCCAACGCACGCCTCTCCATCCGGTTTAACGATCAACATAGCGGTGCGACCC
>CALKXX010000144.1 GCA_938003725.1 uncultured Sphingomonadaceae bacterium
AGCTTTATCGCGATGCCGGTTCCTAGCGACTGGCCCACAATCACGATACGTTCCGGGACAAAACCGACCTCTACCAATTGATCATAATTTTTCTGGGCAACGCTATACATTGACTCTTCGGATGGCATTTGCGGATTTCCGCCATAGCCCGGATAGCCCACCGCCAGAACGCCTGCTCCATCAGCACCTAGTGCCTGATATATTGGCAGCCGACTGGCAATTGATCCGGCATTCCCATGCAAGTGCAATATGATCGGCTGCGAACCATCTGCAGGGGCTTTGAACAACGAGCGGTAGCGGCCAATATAAGCGGTTGATTCTCGTTCAAAATAACGAAACCCGGGTGGGAGTTCGGAAAGGCCGGACTGATCCGGAAAATAGAGCAAGCTGCGTTGGAAGCTATAGGCAAGCACCAGCACCATTATGTAGAGCCCGGCCACTATGGCGAAACTCCAACACAGCATGCGCATTAGATCCCCAGATCCACCCATGTCGGCGCGTGGTCACTGGCCTTTTCTCGGCCGCGATGATCCTTGTCGACGCCGCAACTTTTTAGCGTATCTGCCGCTAATGGGCTAAGCAGTAGATGGTCAATACGAAAACCTTGGTCGCGTTGCCAGCCGCCGCTGCGATAGTCCCAATAGGTCCAGATGTTCCCCGCCGGATAGGTAACCCCCAGCGCATCCGTCCAGCCGTCACCAAGTATTCGTTGATACCCTGCGCGGCTTTCCGGCTGCATTAACGCGTCATTTTGCATGGCTTTCACCGAAAACACATCATTGTCGCGGGGAATAACATTATAATCCCCAGCCAATATGGCAGGAATCTCCTCCGCCCATATCTCTGCCGCCCGGTCGCGTAGACGTTTCATCCAGCGCAGCTTAAAATCGAATTTGGGTCCGGGGTGTGGGTTGCCGTTGGGTAGATAGATGCTTGCGACACGCACGATATTGCCATCGGCACTCTTCACGTCGGCCTCTAGGTAGCGGCTATGTTCGTCTTCTGGTTCCCCATCCAGTCCGCGCTTTGTTTCCACAGGCTGTTGATCGCGGGTCAGTATCGCGACACCGTTGAAGCTTTTTTGACCATGCCAGATCGCGCCATAGCCAATTTTCTCAAATTCCTCGGCGGGGAAACCTGCATCTTGGGTTTTGATTTCCTGTAAACAGGCGACATCTGGTTTGGTTTCTTCCAGCCATTCCAACAATCGCGGCAGGCGCGCTTTAATTCCGTTAATATTGAAAGAGCTTATTTTCACGGACTAGACGGAGAAACTGGAACCACAGCCGCAACCCGAAGCTGCGTTAGGGTTAGTCACTTGAAACGCACTGCCACCCAACGACTCGACGAAATCGACCGCGCTACCGCGCACCAAGTCCAGACTGATCTCATCCACCACCAACGTCACACCGGCTTCCTCAACCGATATATCGTCGGATTCAATATTTTCGGCCAAACCGAAGCGATATTGAAAACCGGAACAGCCGCCGCCTTCAACAGCCAGGCGCAATATTGCCTGCTTTCCCTGTTTTTCGGCTATAGCAGCCACCCGTTTCGCTGCGTTGGGCGTAAGGATGATATCCTGTTCGGTCGCTTGCACTTGATCGCTCATATGTAAGAGATAGGGAGAATTAAAAGGGGCGGCAAGCCCTAAGCTCTGCACACCCCTTATGCACCCTCTCCCAAAGGTGAATTTCGTCTATAACTTTATTCGGCTGGTCCGCCAAGGGCTTCGCCCGGCTTCATTTTCTGCGCAATCAGGAATTCATTCGATTGCATGAAGGGAATGGGATTTACCGCTTCGCCAGCGATCCGCACTTCATAATGCAAATGGCTACCCGTAGAGCGGCCGGTTGATCCCATAAAGCCGATCAAATCACCGCTTTTCACACGCGCGTTAGGCTTCACGTTGAGGCGCGACATATGGCCATAACGCGTTTGAATTTCGTTGCCATGGTTGATTTCGATATATTTTCCGTAGCCACGAACCCATTGGGCGCGGCCAACAATGCCATCAGCAGTTGCGTATATTGGCGTACCGATAGGGCCAGCCATATCAATGCCCTTGTGGCGAGCGCGGCGACCTTTAAAGGGATCGGAGCGGAAGCCATAACTGCTCGTCAATGTAAAATCGGCTACTGGCTTACGCGAAGGAATGGTCAGTTTCACAAGCTCTTTTTTGCCTTGATTAGACCAATTCTTGTGTATCATTTTGAAAGCTGGATCAGCATCACCAAACACTGAATTTCCAGATTGGCTTTTCAGGGCATCAACTGGGATGCTTGCTTCGCCTGCGGCAGATTCTTCGGCAATTGCCGCGGACGAAAATATCATCGCTGATCCGAAAACTGCTATTGCTGTGACGTTGGACACAGCCTTTTTGAACAAAACCACTACACTGCCGGTCATAAACTGATCGACTCCTGTCTGTTGCGACCCGTTTTCCGGTTATTCCGGATAACGGCTGCTAATATCTGGCAAAATTACTGCCCCCGTTGATCTGTTGTCAGGTGTAAAATGAGATTGGTTAATTATTCAATACCAATATAGTAATCGCGCGTTAAACTGGCTGCGGCACGGGCTGAATCGTTGAACGGAGGCTTTAACTGCCCCCGAAAGTACGTTTTCACCAGTGCCTTCCAATGTTCATAATGGTTAATTTTTTGCGCCTTACAGCAGGATTCGAACCATTTGGTACCAAAGGAAACATGACGAATTTCATCTTGATAAATGCGGTCTAAAACTTTGGCAGTTAACAAATCACCCTGTTCCTTGAAGCGTTTAACGGTCTCAGGTGTGATATCCAGCCCTCTCGCCTCCAGCACCATCGGCACAATCGCCAAACGTGCGGAAACGTCATGAGCTGTTTCGCGCGCAGCATCCCACAAACCATCATGCGCGGGAAGTGCCCCGTAAAAACTCCCCATTTCGCGAAGCCTTCGGTCAAGCAACACAAAGTGCATCGCCTCTTCCGCGCCCACTCGAAACCAGTCATCCGCAAATTCAGATGGGAAGTCTGCACCAAATCGGCCAAGCATATCGAAGGCCAAATCGATGGCGACAAATTCGATATGCGCCAGCGCGTGGATTAGCGCTATTCGCTTGGTTACGGATGTCCCCTTGCCCCGCCGGGGCATATCACGCGGACGAAGCAATTCCGGATTTTTGGGCCTGGCCGGGGCATCGGGCATCACCGCTGTAAAATCATGGGTCAATCGGCCCATTCGCCATTCCCGCGCAGCATGACGCGCCGCCATCACCTTGGCAGCCGGATCAGCGGTTTCAAGAACGTGAAGAACGGCCTCGCCAACCGAACGCGTGCTCTGTGTCTGGATCTTCAACAAACGTGTCTCAGGCGGCCTGAACGGCGGCCAACACGTCCTCTGCATGGCCTTTGACTTTTACTTTGGGCCAAGCCTGCATAACCTTGCCGTCCGGGCCGATCAGGAATGTGGAACGGATAATCCCCATATAGGTTTTGCCGTACATTTTCTTTTCGGCCCAAACGCCAATTTTTTCCAGAAATTCGGTGCTTTCATCCGAAGCTATATCAACCGTTAATTCCTGTTTATTGATAAAATTCTGTTGCCGTTTAGAGGAATCCGCAGACATACCCAATATAGCTGCTCCGGCTTTCTTAAACTCTGGAAGGAGTGCCGAAAAATCTTTTGATTCCGTTGTACAGCCCGGCGTGCTGGCCTTCGGATAGAAAAACAAAACCAGTTTTTGGCCATGATAATCCGACAGTTTCATCGGCGAGCCATCTGATTTCGTCAATTCCATATCCGGCAGTGTATCGCCCACATCAATCATATTATGTCTCCTAAAATTTCATCCGGGTCAGGTCGCAAGTGGCGATTCCATTCTTCGATCACGCACTGCCTAGCCGCGTCATATCCGTCAAGCAACGCATCCCAGTTATCTGCTCCGGCGCTGTGCGCAATCAATTCCCGGCTGGCTTCCGGCGGATAGTCGCAGCCGGGTGACATCAATCGCAAGGCAATCAATAACCGGGTCATGAGTTCATGTGCCACAATCATATTTTCTCGCAGATGGCCAGCGGCGATCAGTTCTTTCGCTGCCCGTCCCAGCTGAGGATGAAGAGCTTCGCCGGTTTTCAATTGAAGAAAATGGACAATGAACTCCCAGTCTACCAACCCGCCTTCCATTAATTTTGCATCGAGCGGCCCCTCGGGCGGCTTATGCTCGACAATATCCAATCGCATTTTACGCACTTCCTTGCGCAGCTTCTCCGGATCACGGTCCATCGACAATATGCCGGACATGTCGGCCTGCAAAGCGCTTCGCGCTTCGATACTTCCATATACAGTCCGCCCGCGCGTAAGCGCCATATGTTCCCAAGTCCATGCATTATCATGTTGGTATTTATGAAAACTTTCTGTTGTTACCGCCAATGGCCCTTGCGTGCCAGAAGGCCTCAACCGGGTATCAACATCATATAAAGGGCCCGCTGCTGTCGCCACCGAAAGGGCCGCCACAATACGTTGAGTCAAACGATTATAATATTGCGTCGCACCCAGCGGCCTTTCGCCATTTGAATCCAATGAATGATCACCGGTAAACAAGAAGATGAGATCAAGATCAGAGGCGTGCGTAAGCGCTTCCCCACCCAGCCGGCCCAGCGCAAGGATCAGGATTTCACTATCCGGAACATGGCCATGCGTTTCAGCAAATTCAGCGATGGTGGCCGAAGTCAATACGGTAATAGCCGCTTCTGCCACCCGGGCATATCCAGCAGCAATGTCCAGTGCATCGTGACGTTTCTCTATCAGTTGCACACCCAGTGCAAAACGCTTCTCGCCAACTCTGGCCCTTACGCGGTCAAGCAACAGCTGATAA
>CALKXX010000145.1 GCA_938003725.1 uncultured Sphingomonadaceae bacterium
ACCTTTTGACAAAATCAAAGTCGACAAGAGCTTTGTGGATTCCTGCACTCAGAAGGATCAGAATAGTGAAAAGATCATTGCGGCTATTATCAGCCTGTCTGAAGCATTGGGGATGGAAACAACGGTTGAAGGCGTAGAGGCATTCGACCAATTTGACGTCGTTTGTTCAAAGGGTGCTCGTTTCATTCAAGGCTGGATCTATTCGAAAGCCCTTAAGCTTGAAGAGATTGCAGAAAAAATGGGCTCCGGCGAATTTATGATTGAGCCCGATGGACCTGACTTATACCGACCGGATCGGCGCAAAGTTTTTCGCCGGATTGGTGCCATTCATGAAGATCATCGATATGAGGTGGTCATGCGTGATCTGTCGAAAACCGGTGCTCAATTTGAAGGGATGCTTGACGTTCCGATAGGTACCAAATTGGTACTAGATTTGGGAGCCGGACAGCTGGTTATTTGCAGTGTCGCACGGTCCGAAGATGCTGTCGTGGGAACCAAGTTTGAGACATCCTTGGTCAGTGACGGTGCCGGCGGATTATGTACCCGCCACCGCGTATCCCCGTATGACCTTGCTGCTGCTGGAATGCCTTTGGCCGCGCTGCCGGAAGGCAATTACCCGTTGGCGGAAATTTCCCCCAATTCAGCAAGCAAACCTAAATTCATGCAAGTTGCTATCTAGGGCGCTGTTGATATCGAAAATAGCTTATTGGCGGAGAGACAGGGATTCGAACCCTGGGTACGCAAAACGCACAACGGTTTTCGAGACCGCCCCATTCGACCACTCTGGCACCTCTCCGCACTATAGAAACGGTACAACCACAAGATGTGGCGTCGAACGTGCGGCGCGCTTAGACCAACTATCTCATTTTGCCAAGGCTCAAACCAGTGTCGGGCCTTGCATCAAGTTCGAATAAGCTTAGATTAGAGATATGAATGTAACCAAACATAGCGCTTCGACAAACCCCCTTCCTTCTGGGACTCCGCCTGTACTCGACGCCAATTTTGCTATTGGCGAAGTGGTTCGTCACCGGCTGTTCGACTTTCGCGGGGTAATTTATGATATTGATCCGGTTTTTGCCAATAGCGATGAATGGTACGATTCTATTCCAAAGGATTTGCAGCCGGCGAAGGATCAACCATTCTACCATCTGTTCGCCGAGAATTCAGACAGCAGCTATGTTGCCTACGTAAGTCAGCAAAATTTGCTTCATGACGATAGCGGTGAGCCCGTCATGCATCCGGAAGTTGGCAAAATGTTCGGATCACTCGATGGCGGAAAATATAAGCTGCACGGCATTCACCGCCACTAATATTTTCTCACAAGGGTCCCCGCATTAGGATTTAATCTTCCAACCCTTTTTCAGCAGCATATAACAAACCGCCGCGAGCACGATATTGATGCTCAGCAAAACAAGAGAGCCGACCATGATCGGAGAGTCTGCTTGTCCCAAAAACCCATATCGAAAACCGGATATTGCGTAAAAGAACGGATTGGCGTGGCTGAATGCCTGAAAGGCTGGCGATAGCCGTTCAATCGAATAAAATGTACCTGATAACAGGGCCAAAGGAGCCACAATGAAATTGGTCACCGCCGCAGCATGATCAAATTTTTCTGCCCATATGGACGTTAACACACCGAAAAAAGCCAGCATTGCCGATCCCATCAAACCAAACCAGATTACCGCCCATGGATGAACGACCCATACGTTAACGCCGGGCCATAGCGCCATCGCAAGCCACACGGTACAGCCAACTAAAACCGCTCTCGTCATGGCCGCAGTGACCAGTCCTGCCAGCAATTCACCCACGGATAATGGCGGCATCAGATAATCGACGATTGTGCCTTGAATTTTGCCAACGAGTAGCGCGAAACTGCTATTCGCGAAGGCATTCTGGATCATACCCATGCAAATCAGGCCAGGTGCGATAAAATCGGCAAATGGAACGCCCAGAGCCGTGCGCCCTCCCCGGCCCAAAGCGACCGTAAAAATGATAAGAAACAGCAATGTCGTGATCGATGGTGCCCAGATAGTTTGTAGCTGCACTTTGAAAAAGCGGCGTACTTCTTTCCAATATAGCGCCATGAAGCCGCCCCAATTGACCCCGCGAATAGCCGCTTCACCCGGTTCCTTGAAACCGGGATGGGCAAATTCAGAATCGTTGAGATTCTCATTTTTAGGCTGGTCTAACATGGGCTTTTCGCCTATCGGCTCTGGCGATCAATCACAACCCACTTTAGCGCGCAATTGAATTTCGATTCACGGCGCTTATATGGGGACTTGGATATAAATAGGATTTCTCATGGCTTGGACCGACGAACGTATTGATGCCCTTAAAGGAATGTGGGAAAAAGGCCTGACCGCCAGCCAGATTGCCGAAGAACTGGGCGGTGTAAGCCGCAATGCAGTCATCGGCAAGGCGCACCGGCTTGGCCTCAAATCGCGACCATCTCCGGTTAAAGCCAAGGCGAAAAAACCAAAAGGAGCAAAGCCGGCTCCAAAACCGAAAAAACCGGCCAAGACCGCAAAGGCAAAAAAACCAAAAGAAGAGCACGTCGCTCGGCGCGCTATGCCGCCGCCGACACCGGCAGCGCGTACCCATGCCGCACAGCAGGCCCGTGCACCAAAATCGGATGGTCCAAAAATTGTTTCGGTTGGCCCGGGCGGTTTCCTGCGTCAGGGGCCCGGCGATCAGCAGGCACCTATTCCGCCAGCACCGCCACGGCGACTGGTACCGGCAAAGCCTAGCGAAGAGATTGCTGACAAAACCGGATTGCTTGATCTGAACGACAAGATTTGCCGGTGGCCAATGAACCACCCTGGCGAACCTGATTTCCATTTTTGCGGTGAAGAGGTGAACCCCGGATTCCCGTATTGTGTGGAACATTGCGGTCGTGCGTTTCAGGCACAATTGCCACGCGGAACACGCCGTCCTCCCCCGCCATTGCCATTTGGTGGTCCGCGGGTTCGGTAGCCTCCTTGACCGACAACGTACGATTATAGCCCCATTTTCAATTGACTGGCAAAAGGCTGCATAAGCCTCTTGCCAGCGCGACTCTTGCCCTCTTATAGGATCAGGCATGAGTGATGATTTATTCGCGGGTGAACCGCCGACAAATTCCAAATCTGGTGACTATGACGCTTCAGCAATTGAGGTGCTTGAGGGCCTTGAACCTGTCCGAAAGCGTCCGGGCATGTATATTGGCGGTGTCGATGAGCGCGCATTGCATCATCTGGCCGCAGAGGTCATCGACAACAGTATGGACGAGGCGGTAGCCGGACATGCCAACCGCATAGAAATTACGCTGGACAGCGACAACCGCCTGACCGTCACCGACAACGGCCGCGGTATCCCGGTTGACCCCCATCCAAAATTTCCCGGAAAATCGGCGCTAGAAGTCATCATGACGACACTCCACTCGGGCGGCAAATTCTCTGACAAAGCCTATGCGACGTCCGGTGGACTGCACGGTGTTGGCGTTTCCGTGGTCAATGCCCTGTCTTCGGATACAGTCGTGGAGGTAGCCCGCAACAAGGTGATTTATCGCCAGAGTTTTTCGCAAGGTAATGCGGTATCCAAGCTGGAAGAAGTTGGCAGTACCCCAAACCGCCGCGGAACAACGATCTCCTTCATTCCCGATACGGAAATTTTTGGCACCGGCAACAAGTTCAAGCCCTCTAGACTTTTCAAGATGGCGCGGTCCAAGGCATATCTCTATGCGGGCGTTGAAATCCGCTGGAAATGCGATGAGGCTCAGTCAGATGACAATGTCCCTGCGGAAGCCGTCTTCCAATTCCCCGGGGGACTTTCGGATCATCTGCGGGAACAGCTGGAAGGCCGGGAAACCGTCACCACCGACTTTTTCGCGGGCAATCAGGATTTTCCGGACGAAGCGGGCCGGGTGGAATGGGCCGTGACTTGGCCGATCTGGACCGACGGCAGTTATAGCTGGTATTGCAATACCATCCCGACCCCCAATGGCGGCACCCACGAAACCGGCCTGCGCAACGCGCTGGTCAAGGGTATGCGTGCCTTCGGAGAATTGGTGCAGATTAAAAAGGCTTCACAATTGACAGCCGATGACATTATTTCCGGCGGGGAAATGATGCTCTCGGTCTTTATCCGCGACCCACAGTTCCAAAGTCAGACCAAAGACCGGCTGACCTCACCGGAGGCAGCTAAATATGTTGAAAGCGCTGTCCGCGATCATTTCGATCATTTCCTGACGGATAATATGGACCGGGGCAAAGCTCTGCTCGGTTTTGTCATGGAGCGGATGGATGAACGATTGCGGCGCAAGGCCGAACGCGAGGTCAAACGCAAGACCGCGACGTCAGGGCGCAAAGTGCGCCTGCCCGGCAAACTGACCGACTGTTCCGGCAATGACCCGGCGGGCACTGAGCTGTTCATCGTCGAAGGCGATAGTGCCGGCGGCTCTGCGAAACAGGCGCGCAATCGAAAGACGCAGGCTATCCTGCCTATTCGAGGAAAGATTCTGAACGTTGCATCTGCCGCCGCGACCAAGATTTTTGCCAATGCGGAAATTGCAGACCTGACGCTTGCGCTAGGGTGTGGGACGCGAAAAGACTGCGACCCTGATAATCTGCGCTACGAACGCATCATCATCATGACCGATGCCGATGTCGACGGCGCACATATCGCGACCTTGCTAATGACTTTCTTTTTTCAGGAAATGCCAGAGATGGTGCGACAGGGTCATCTCTATCTTGCCAGACCACCGCTCTATCGCCTGACTGCCGGAGGCAAAAGCTTATACGCGCAGGATGAACGAGAACGCGCTAAAATCGAGGCGGGCGCCTTTAAGGGCAAGAAGGTAGAGGTTAGCCGGTTCAAAGGCTTAGGCGAGATGAACCCGAGCCAGCTGAAAGAAACCACGATGGACCCGGATAGCCGTTCGCTTTTCAAAGTGACCTTGCCGCAGGAATATGAACAGCGCGCTGGCGTGAAAGACTTGGTCGACCGGTTGATGGGCAAAAACCCGGAACATCGGTTCAACTTTATTCAGCAAAATGCCGCGAGCCTGGATGAAGAGGCGATTGATGCCTAATCGCTAGAGGCAGTTTGTAACCGAGAAGGAGCATATCATCACTTATCTTCGGTTGTTTTCGTTTCTGCTGCTATCCAGCTGGTTAATGCACCCCGCCTCACCATCAATGGCTCAACAAGCGGCTGCGATTTCTCCTCAAATACAACAACGCGCAGATGATGTGCTGCGCATGTTAAAAGGCGAACAAATCGAACAAGAGGTCTTCGATGAGAATTTTCGAAACGCGGTGCCGCCGGCTCAATTCCGAGCCATATCCGCACAGGTAAAGGCGCAGCAAGGGGAGCCGTTGGCGATAGACACAATATCACCAAGAAACGCCAACTCTGCCACCCTGAAAATACGGTACGAAAAGTCGATCGCCACGATCAATATCGATTTGCAGCGCAGTCAACCTTACCTCATTTCCGGCTTGATGATCACAGGGTTTGAAGCGAACGGGGATAGCATTGCACAGGTCGTCGCAGCGATTGATGCCCTGCCCGGGCGTCAGGGACTGGTCATTCAACCTTTAGAAACAAATGCTCCGCCAATTGCGGCAATTGATCCCGATGGGCGCTTTGCCATCGCGTCAACCTTTAAACTCTATATTCTGGCGGAATTAGACCGATCAATCCGGATGCGTGATCGAAGCTGGGCCGATATTTTACCACTAGGACCAAAATCACATCCATCGGGGATCAGTCAAAACTGGCCAGATGGCGCACCCGTTTCTGTGCATACGTTGGCGACGCTGATGATATCGATCAGCGACAATACGGCGACCGATACGCTGATCAAAGCGATTGGGCAAAAACGCTTGGCAGATATTGTGAGGAGTACCGGCCATAGTGACCCCGATCAACTTTACCCTTTCCTGATGACGCGTCAGGCTTCGACCCTAAAAATGCCAGTGCATAAGGACAAACGGAAAAAATATCTGGCCGCGGACACACCGGGGCGACTTGATGTATTGAAGCAATATGATGACGCCTTGACCATCGACACACTGGACGCCCGTGTTCTTACGGGAAAGCCAAACTATATTAACGAGTTGGAGTGGTTCGCAAGTCCCACAGATATTGTGCGACTGTTGGACTATCTGGAACGCAACGCCAGTGAGGAGACTCGCAAAATTCTGGCGATCAATCCGGGTATCGGACCGCAAGCGGCCAGCAAATGGGATTTTTTCGGGTATAAGGGAGGATCCGAACCGGGCGTACTCTCTTACAATTTTATTCTCAAATCACGATCAGGACAGGGTTATGCGGTGTCGATCCACTGGAATGACGACGAACGGTCTTTGGATGAAGGGAAATTGCTTGGCCTGACCACACGTCTGATCAATCTACTGTCGGAGATTTAGGTTTCCGAAAGCGCAGCGACCAGTGCTTTGACTTTCTTCTGCCGCCATTGCGGCGTAGGGGCCATCAACCAATAGCCACGTGATGACACACTGTCTTCACCAATCACTTGGACACGTCCCGCTGTCAGGTCCCGCTGCACGAGCATTTTTGGAACCCATGCGTGACCAAATCCGTTGGCCGCTGCTTCTATCGCAAGGCCGCCATCTGCAACCCGCATCAGCGTTTCTTCACCCTCCGAGATTGGGCAACCCGGCCAGTCAATTTTCTTGCCTTCGCTATTTTTCGTGCCGCTATTGGGTCCAGCGATCTTCACGAAAACCGTGTCACCCAACAACCTGCCCTCATGTTCCCCGGGTCCGTCACCCAGCCAGATTGCAATATCCAGATTGGCTTCGGTAAAATCAATCTCATTGTCCGCAGCCACTAACGCGAAACTAGTATTGGGATTATCAGCGGCAAAGGTAGGAAGTCTCTCATTCAGCCATTTTTGGGTAAAGTCTCGCGGCGCCGCAATGGTCAATTTGTGAGAAGATTGACCGGACTGCATCGCTCGCACCGCATCTTCAAATTGCAGGAAACCAGAGCGCAGAGCATCCAGACCTGCAGATGCTTCATCGGTCAGTTCCAAACCCTTTGGCGTCCGGCGAAACATCACCACACCCAACATATCTTCCAACGCGCGTATCTGTTGCCCGACAGCCGCAGGCGTCACCGCCAGTTCATCTGCCGCCCGGGTAAAGCTTAGATGCCGCGCGGCTGCGTCCAGAACCCGAAGTCCGTTTAACGGTAAATGCGTGCGTTTCATGATCGATATATCACTGCTCGACCGTCGGCGCGGTCAAAGGAAAATGAGGAATGCGCACCTCAAATGCAGGTCGACCTTCCCCAATCATGACATAGTGCCCTTCCATCGCGCCGCTTGGTGTATTTAGCGGGCAGCCTGATACATAGTCATGCGCTTTGCCGGGCTGGATAATCGGTTGCTCACCAATCACGCCGTCACCGTCGACCTTGTGCAATCCGCCATGTGCGTCACTAATCAACCAGTGCCGGGTCAGCAATTGTACCGCAGTGTCCCGGTGATTCTCAATTCTAATATGATAAGCCCAAAACCAGCGCTTGCCATCGATATCCGATTGTTCAGGTAGAAATGTGGCCGACACGCGGACGGTGACCCCGTCGGTAGTTTCAGCAAAGGGGAAAAAGGCATCCATTCTCATGATATAGGACTAAAGCCCGACCGACGAAAGGGCCTGATCCAGATCTTCAATCAGATCAATGGGATCTTCTAGACCAATATTAATCCTCAGCATATCCTCGGTAATGCCAGCCTCGATGCGGGACTCCTCCGCCAGGCCGTAGTGCGTGGTCGACGCCGGATGGCACATCAGCGATCGGCTATCACCAATATTGTTGGAAATATCTATTAATTCCAGTGCGTTGAGTAAAGCGTGTGCTTCCTTGCGACCGCCGCCCACATAGAGTGAAAAAATCGGTCCTGCGGCATCCATCTGGCTCATGGCAAGATTATGTTGCGGGTGGCTTGGCAATCCGGGGTACAGGATTTTCTCTACCCGCTGCTCCAAAAACTTGCCGACTTCGACAGCATTGCCGGACTGTTTGTGAATGCGTAGGCTCAGGGTTTCGAGTCCCTTGTGCACGACCCACGCGTTGAACGGGCTGATTGTAGGGCCGGTGTTACGGGTAAAGGCGAGCAATGTATCCTCGATAAACTCCTCGCTACCACATACCGCACCGGCAAGGACACGCCCCTGCCCATCCATCATTTTCGTCGCGCTGTAGGCAACGATATCTGCGCCAAATTCCATCGGCCGCTGCAGGACGTTTGTGGCGAACGCATTGTCCACCACAGTGGTAATGCCCTTTGACTTCGCCAGACCACAAACCGCGCCAAGGTCGATCACATCCATGGTCGGATTAGCCGGTGTTTCAAAGAAAAACACTTTGGTGTTGGGCCGGATCGCCTGCTCCCATGCATCGAGGTCGCGGCCATCGATGACCGTGGTTTCAATGCCAAATTTTGGTAGCAGGCTATCGGCCAACCAGCGGCAGGAACCGAACAGCGCGCGGCTGGCAACGATGTGGTCACCGGTTTCCAGCTGGCACAGCAAAGCCGCCGTCATCGCGGCCATGCCGGACGCAGTTGCGCGACAGGCCTCTGCACCCTCCATGATTGCAATCCGTTCCTCGAGCATCTGGACGGTCGGGTTTTGCAGGCGGCTATAGGTCATCCCGTCCTGTTCACCGGCAAAGCGCGCGGCGGCATCTTCTGCACAGTCATACGTATAGCCAGATGTCAGAAACAATGCTTCGGACGTCTCTCCAAATTCCGTGCGCTGCGTTCCACTGCGGATCGCCTGGGTTGCCGGACGCCAGTTTCTGGTTATCTCTCGGTTTTTACCGGTATTTCTTTTCATGTTTTCTTTTCTTTTCGCACCATTGCCTACACCAGCGGCGTTCGTCCTGAAAGAACCGTTGCAACCATGGACTGGTCGATATTCCCGCCCGTCAGGATAGCGGCGACTCGTTTGCCGCGCATCTGCTCATGCTCTGCCATAAAGCCAGCCAAAGCAACAGCACCTGCGCCCTCGGCGAGATTATGGGTGTCCTGCCAGATGATCCGTATCGCTTCAGCGATCAGGTCGTCATCAACCGTCACCGCATGATCAACGCCCCGCGCATAGAGCCGAAAAGCTTCTTCTTGCGGGAACCGCACCGCAACCCCGTCCGCAAAGGTTTTGGCATCACCGCCAGGGGCCATGGTTCCACTTTCCAGAGCCGCTTCGAGCGCCGGTGCCCGCGTCGAAACAACCGCGATTACTCTGGTCTCCAGTCCCAGCGCATCGCGCGCTGCGATTGTGCCGCATATGCCTGACCCATTCCCGACCGGAACATAGACGGCATCCAGTTCTCCGGCTTCATCGAACAGTTCAAGTCCGTATGAAGCGACACCGCGCACGATTTCCCGGTGAAATGCCGGAACCGAAGCCAGACCACGCTCCCCTGACAACCTGTCCGCGTGATCGGCTGCTTCGTTATAGTCTTTGCCATGCTCGATCACCTCGGCACCAAATCCGCGCATGGCTTCGTTCTTTTCTGTCGAATTGCCAAACGGCACGACGATAACAACTTCAAGACCAAGCTTGCTCGCTGCGCGTGCCTGTGCCTGTCCATGATTACCCCGTGTCGCGGTTACAATGCCGCGCAGCCTCGAATGCTCTTTGTGCAGCCAATCGACATAGGTTATCCCGCCACGAATTTTGAAAGCGCCGGTAGGCGTGTGATTCTCATGTTTGAGCCACAGCTTCGCTCCAAATCGTTTCTCCATCAGCGGCCATGCATATTGCGGCGTTGCAGGCATTTCGCGATAAACGCGGTCTGCCGCCGTTCGCAATTCCTCCAGCGTGAACATCAGCTCACTCATGACAGGGCGGCAACCACTGCATCGCCAATTTCAATGGTCGAGGCCTTTCCGCCAAGATCATGACCCAGGATGCCCTGCTCAAGAACAGCAGCGACCGCCTGCTCAATCCGAACGGCATTATTTTCGTCGGCAAAACTATGCCTTAGCATCATCGCGACGGACAAAATCATCGCCATCGGATTTGCAATCCCCCGCCCGGCAATGTCGGGAGCGCTGCCGTGGATCGGTTCGTAAAGGCCGCGCGAACCTTCGCCCAGCGAAGCGGAAGCCAGCAGTCCGATCGAACCCACACACATGCTGGCCTGATCCGAGAGGATATCACCAAATATATTGCCGGTCAGCATAACATCAAACTGCCCCGGATTGCGGACCATCTGCATCGCGGCATTGTCGACATACATATGTTCCAGCTCCACATCCGGATAATCGTCGGCAATTTCGTTTACCACTTCGCGCCACAGTACCGAGGTTTGCAGCACATTGGCCTTGTCGACCGAACACAGCTTTCCGCGCCGTCCCTGTGCCGCCTTGAATGCGGCATGCGCGATCCGGGCGATCTCACTCTCGTCATAGGCCATTTCGTCATAGCCCTGACGCAGACCATCGGCTGTCTCCCGCCGCCCCTTGTCACCGAAATAGATATCACCAGTCAGCTCGCGCAATATCAGAAGATCAATCGCACCGGCAATCTCCGGCTTTAGGGCGGACAGATTTTCCAGCCCGGCAAAAGCCCTGGCCGGGCGCAAATTGGCAAACGTCTGCATCTCCTTGCGCAGACCCAGAACCGCCTGTTCAGGCCGCAAATGCCGGTCCAGATCATCGTACGAAGGATCACCAACCGCACCGAACAGAACCGCATCGGACGACATGACCAGGTCAAGAGTTTCCTGCGGCAGCGGATGACCGTGTGCTTTATAGGCAACCCCGCCCACATCTGCGAAGTTCAGTTGTAGGTCCGGCAGACGAAGCGTTTCGAGAACGCGCAGCGCTTCGACCATGATTTCCTGACCAATGCCGTCCCCGGCCAACACTGCGATTTTCATTGGGTATTCCTTCAAATATCGCCGCAGTTCCTGCCGAGAGTTGCGATTCTATGCAACCACCCTTTTTAGACGATCCACCAATACCGACCGTGCCGCCATCACATCATTGCGGCGGTCTTCAAAAAAATGGCGTTTCAGGAAGAAGCCTGTGACGCGCAGGCCGTCGAAAATATCATCCCAGTCGGGCCGGACGGATGCTTTTAGAAATGTGGGAAGCGGGAGCAGTCGTTGCTTATATTCAAGTCCAGCATGCGCGCTAACCGCAGTGGCACTTTTGGGACTGATAAAGATCAAATCTTCTCCCGAACCAGTTACAGCGCATTTATCCAGCGTCAAACCAAAGCCGAGTTCCGATAGCAACAACAGCTCATAGCGAACCAACGCAACCGCCCAACCCTTCGCTGACGGCGCGCCACAAATTGCATCCAGCAAAGCAGACAGGGCAGAATGGAGATTCGGGTAGCTATGTTCTTCCGGCAATATTGCTGCGGTCAGTGCGGTCACCCAGTCCAGCGCGGAGCTAGCCAATGGTTCCCCAAGATAAGGGCCTCGGCTTTGCTCAAGCTCCGCGGTCATGGAGGCCAATTGATCCTCAGTACGCGCGCGATAATCGGCTTGCACAATATTGGATGGGATAAGAATTGGCCGCATAGTTCGCGACCGCGCACCGCGCACATAACCCGACATGAGACCGTTTTCGGGGGTTAGAGAGCGCACCACTGCACCATGCTCGCCGTGAGAGCGGACAGAACAGATGATTGCGGTGGTTCGGAGGCTAGGCATGGAAATAGTCGTAGACTTTTTGCGCTACTGTACCTGAAACGCCCGGCGCATTTTGCAAATCATCTAGTGAAGCACTTTTTACCGCGACCGCTGTCCCAAAATGTAAGAGCAAGGCTCTTTTCCGGGCTGGACCAATGCCCGGCACATCATCCAGCGGGCTATGCCCCACGGCCTTGGCACGCTTGGCGCGATGCGCGCCGATGGCAAATCTATGCGCTTCATCGCGAAGGCGCTGAAGATAGAATAATACCGGGCTATTTTGCGGCAGGTTGATTTCACGGCTATCAGGTAAGTGAAACGTTTCTCGCCCGGCATTACGATCCGGACCCTTGGAGACACCGATCATCACGACATCTTCGACACCGATTTCCGCTAACGCATCTTTCGCTGCGCTCATCTGCCCCTTGCCGCCATCGATCAGCACGAGGTCAGGCCACTCGCCTTTTTCACGGTCCGGATCTTCCTTTTGCGCACGGGCAAAGCGGCGCTCCAGCACCTCCCGCATCATCGCAAAATCATCGCCGGGTTCGATATCGGGATTTTTAATGTTGAACTTGCGATAGGCATTTTTGCGAAAACCTTCGGGCCCGGCGACCACCATAGCGCCGACCATATTCGTGCCCTGAATATGGCTATTATCATATATTTCAATCCGGTCCGGTACGGCGTCCAATTCCAGCAATTCAACCATCTCGCGCATGATCTTCGCTTGTGTCGAACTTTCCGCCAGTCGCCTGTCAAGCGCCTCGGTAGCGTTGCGACTGGCTTGTTCCAGCAACTTCCTGCGATCGCCGCGTTGGGGTTTAGACACGCCCACTTTATATTCCGCCTTGGTGCTGAGTGCCTCCGCCAGCAATTCTTCATCCGGTAGTTCCCGGTCCAGCAAAACCAACTTCGGCGGCGGCATACGGTCGTAAAACTGCATTAGAAAACTGGAGAACACCTCTTCAATTTCTACATTGGTGGTATGCGAAGGAAAAAAACTTCGGTGCCCCCAATTTTGGCCGCCGCGAATGAAAAAGGCTTGAATACAAACGGTTGAGCCCTTTGATGCCAGCGCAAAAATATCGGCATCGGGCAATCCCGCTGCATTCACAGCCTGATTTCCTTGAATGAAAGTCAGTGCCTTCAAACGATCCCGATAGACCGCTGCCATCTCGAAATCCAGCGCTTCAGACGCTTTCTCCATTTGTTGCCCAAGCTTACCCTGCACTTCCGTTGATTTACCGGAAAGAAAGTTACGGCTATCCTCAACCAACTCAGCATAGTCATTTTTATCGATCCGCGCGACACAAGGCGCCGAACAGCGCTTGATTTGGTAAAGCAAACAAGGTCGCGAACGATTGTTAAAAAAACTATCGGTACATGAGCGAAGCAGAAACAGTTTTTGCAAGGCATTCAACGTCTGGTTAACCGACCCAGCGCTGGCAAAAGGGCCAAAATATTTGCCTTTAGCCTTTTGCGCGCCCCGATGTTTCATTATCCTGGGAAAGTCATGATCCTCGCGTAGCAGGATGAATGGGAAGCTTTTATCATCCCTCAACAACACATTATAGGCCGGGCGAAACTTCTTGATAAGCTGTGCTTCCAGCAACAAAGCTTCTGCTTCACTTCCCGTCGTCACAATCGTCATCGACCGGGTTTGTGCAACCATCCGCAACAAGCGTTGTGGCAGCCGGGCCATTTGCACATAGCTGCCGACGCGGTTTTTCAGAGATTTGGCTTTGCCAACATAGAGCACATCACCGCGCTTATCCTGCATCCGATAGACACCGGGTCGGTTCGGTAAGGTCTTCAGGACATCACTAATCGCCGCCATACCGGTGTCCAGGTCGGGCGTATCGCCGTCTCCGCGCACCGCATAAGTGGCTTGCTCTTCGTTGAAGCGTGACGCCGCATTGGGTAAGTCTGGTCGACCGGCTTTGGACATGGTTTCAATCTAGGCAAGACCAATCAGGATTACCAGTTCTGACGTGATCATTTGGAACTGACAATGTTCCCCGGTCCGCACATTTTTTAGCGAAATGCGTTCCATTGATCAGCAAGCCAAAAGTGATGCGAAAGCCAAAGAAGACGCACGAGCAGCTATCCGTGCCGGTCAGACCGCAGAAGTAACAGCCGGGAACGAATAATCCCGGTTTGACATTTTGTCCAAATGGGAGAGCGGTGTTTTAGTTTGCGGTCTTGCCGATGTCGCTGATCGCACTATCGATCAATTTCCGGTCTGCCGTCGCATCATGCTGAGCAGCGATCAATGATTGAGCAGCGGAAGTCGCAGCGTTAGCCGCCTTGGCACGAACAGAGGCTATTGCCGAACGTTCTGCAGCAGCAATTTTTTCTTCGGCCATTTTCTTACGACGTGCGACCAGTGCTTTGGTGTCGACTTGTGCTTGTTCTACCAATGCCGCAGCTTCTTTTTCCGCACTATCCATCAGCGCTTCGGCTTCTGCCTGCGCGCCAGCGGTTTTGGCTTCATATTCCGCTTTCAGATCTTCGGCTTCCTTACGCAGGTTCGCCGCCTCATCGAGCGTCTTTTTAATCTCAGCGATTTGCTTGTCGAGCATATTGCCAACGATGGACGGTACCTTTGCCCAAAGCAGAATAGCGAACACGATCAACATGCCCACGGCAACCCAGGCAGTCGCGTTGAGTCCCAATGCCGTTGCTTCTGCACCCTCTGCCAAAATCGATAATATCATGATCTATCTCCTCCAGCAGGCGCTTAGAAAGCAGCCTTAACCGCCTTTTTTGCTTGAGCCGCAGTAACTTTGGTTCCGGATACCGTTGCGACAATATCTTTCGCCGCTTCCGCAGCGACCGCCTCTATTTCTGTCAACGCGGTCGCCGTCGCTACTTTCAAGGCGTTGTCCGCTTCATCCGCCTTTTTAGCAATAGAGGTATCAGCACGCTTTACTGCGGCCTCATGCTTCTTCCCAGCTTCAGCTTTTGCTGCGTTAACTTTGCCGACAGCGTCCGATTTCGCATTATTGATTGAAACGCGATAGTCTTCCTCAATCTGTTCAGCGCGATCCTGTGCGGCCTGAGCAGCAGCAAGATCATCCGTGATACGCTTCTGGCGATCATCGACGGTCTTGCTGATCTTTGGCACCATATTCTTCGCAATGAAGAAATAGATGATCCCGATAACGATCAGCAGCCAGAAAAACTGGCTACCATAGACTTCCATAAGCTGAGCAATTTGAGGCATTATTCACCCGTTATTTCGTAACACAAAACCGGCAGTTTGGCGGGGCAGCCCCAAAGGGCAGCCCCACTAAAACTAGGCTGCTGGCGGTGCGTAAAGAATGATCATTGCAACAGCAAAGGCGATCAGGCCGAGCAATTCAGCGGCAGCGAAGCCAATGAAGAGACGTCCCTGCTGGCCGTCAGCCGCAGATGGGTTACGCAAAGCGCCTTCAAGGAAAGAGCCGAAAACGTTACCAACACCGGTAGCCGCCGCGCCCACGCCGATTGCCGCAAGGCCAGCGCCGATAACTTGTGCAGAAGAGAGATCCATTTTTTAACTCCGTATTGTAAATATAGTGATTGAAAGTGACGTATTAAATAGTGACTAGTGAAGGTTTTCCGCGTCATTGATGTACAGTGATGTGAGGAGAGCAAAAACATAAGCCTGAATGGCGCAAACCAACAATTCCAGCGCGCTAACAAAGGCGATGAAAATAATGCTGAGGATGGCAACCAAAATACTGGCACCGCCTGCATCAATGGCCTGAATAACAAAATTGGCGAACACCTTAATCAGGATGTGCCCCGCAATCATTGCAACGAATAGACGTAGCGCCAGGCTGAATGGGCGTACCATGAAGGAAAGCAGCTCCACCATGAAGATCAAAGGGATCATCGGTAGCGGTGTTCCATGAGGAACGAACAAGCTGAAAAACTTGAGCTTATGCTTCCAAAAACCGACTATTAGCACGATCGAAAAGCTGATAATCGCCAGAATACCGGTAACCGTAAACTGGCTGGTCACGGTAAATGGATGAATGCCGGGAATAATCCCCAAAGGCATCATGCCAAGCAAGTTGGCAAACAGGATGAACATAAAGAGCGTGAACACCCACGGCGTATATTTTTTGCCCGCCGGACCAATGCTCGTCGCAATGATATTGTCGACAAAGCCGACAACGCCTTCGACCATGATCTGCCAGCGGCCAGGAACCAATTCCCGCTTCATGCCGCCCATCATGAACAGATAGATAAGGCCAAGGACAACAAACATCCAAAGCGCACTATTGGTGAAATTGATTTGCTGACCGAACAGCTCAAAACCTTCAATAATAGGCTGCACCTCAAATTGGTGCATAGGATCAATTTTGCCTTTTTCAGCCACTAATTTACCCCTGATCGTCAATCATCATCATTTGGTATCGCCGAACCGATATCTTTCACCGGCTGGCTCGAAATCTTGTATATCCTCCAGAACGCCGTCCCAATCCCTAGGAAAAAGAACGACAGAAGGAACAATGGCGAAGTTTCAAACAGGCGATCCAAAAACCACCCAACTCCGAAACCAACAACCACGCCCCCGATCAAATAACTTAGCACCCGCATTCCGAGCTGCTGATTTTCATCAGGGCTGCGATCGCGATGCTTAGCTTTGATCCGCTCTCTGTTTTGTGCTTTTTCTAGCCGCTCTTCCAGCGACGAAACCCGCACATCTTCTTCAAGTGGATCATGATCAGATTCGTTTACCGCCATTCAAACCCTTTCTACACCTCCGAAGACCGCGAAAAAGAGCCATAAACAACAGCAGGCCGACCCGCCAAGGCGCGGCCCGTTTAGGAAAGCATTACTGCCAAGTCAACAGCTATGCTG
>CALKXX010000146.1 GCA_938003725.1 uncultured Sphingomonadaceae bacterium
ACAATTTGCTGCCAATCGGTTTCACCAGCAAATACAGGCTTTCAAAATCGGTCAGCTTATATGGTTTTGCTTTTGGCTTGGCGTTTTTAATCGCGAAAACAGACAGGGGCATCACGGTATCTCCTCGAAAAAGGACCCCGCACCGATACCATGAATGGTGCCATATTCCATGGTATCACCAGTGAAATCGCTATGGACAACTATGGAAGATATATCAGAATTTATCTTTAAAATCCAGCACGTTGGCGGACTTTTATGGACGTCAGCGGACGTCTGAATGGTGCCCAGAAGAGGACTCGAACCTCCACGTCCCGAAAGACACCAGCACCTGAAGCTGGCGCGTCTACCAATTCCGCCATCTGGGCCCATCCAGTCTGCTTTTCCAAAGCATACTGGTTAGGACCGGGCGATTAGCGTTGTCGGTGTTAGAATGTCAATGATTCATCTAGCGGCGTCGCGACTAAATGCAGGGACCCAAAGAAATAGAGATTGAAATCGACAATCATATTGCGCCGGACGGATGGTACATGCAAAGGAAATTCAACTCAATCAAGTGGACAGGTGTTATACGAGATGACAATGCAGGGACAGACGGTCTGTATCTTTGGCGGCGGCGGATTTCTGGGCCGCTACATTGCGCAGAAATTATTGAGCGGCGGCGCGCGCGTGCGCATTGCGGAACGTCATGTCAAAAACGCGATGCATATCAAACCACTTGGTGACTTGGGCCAAACGCAATTTGCCAGTGCAGACGTGACAAAGGCCGATAGCGTTCATCGCGCCGTTAGCGGATGCGACACTGTCATCAATTTGGTGGGCGTGTTTGGATCACAAATGCAAATCGTCAACGAGCTTGGCGCGCGCAATGTAGCGCAAGCGGCGCGGTCCGCCGGCGCACAATCCCTTATTCACATGTCGGCAATTGGTGCGGACTCTCAATCGCCTTCCGCCTATGGCCGGAGCAAGGCGGCAGGAGAGGCAGCAGTACAAGATACATTTGGCGGTGCCGTGATCTTGCGTCCCTCCATTGTCTTTGGCCAGGAAGATCAGTTTATAAACCGCTTTGCAGGATTGATCCAGATGCTGCCGGTCGTGCCGATCATCGGCGGTGAGACAAAGTTCCAACCGGTTTTTGTTGGAGATGTCGCCCAAGCTGTAATGAACGCTTTGCGCGGACCGTCGTCTGCTGAGGCGGGGATATATGAATTGGGTGGCCCGGAAATAATCACGATGAGTGGCCTGAACCGGCGGATCGCCGAAATGATTGGGATAGACCGCACGTTTGTGGAAGTTCCCGATCTTGCAGCGCGGATTTTGGCAACAAGCACAGGTTTCCTGCCTGGTGCGCCGATTTCAAAAGACCAGTATTTGATGCTACAAAAAGACAATATTGTGGCGGCCGGCGCGATGGATTTGAGCAGCCTTAACGTCAGCCCGACGCCGCTGGCCACCGTCGCACACGGATGGCTTGAGCAATATGCCGATCATGGGCGTTTTGGCGCTAGCGCCAAGGCGGGTTAAATTTCCCGCAGTACAGTCCGCTAGAACCAGACTAGAAGCGCCGCGCCCATAAGGACGCGGTACACCACAAAGATCATCATTGAGGCTTTCCGCAAAAACTGCATCAGGAATGTCATCGTGGCGAATGCCGCAACGAAGGTTAGCGCGCCAGTGATAAGCGCTTCTTTCAGCAAGTCACCGCTCGCCTCCATCAAATCGGGAATAATCAAAATTCCGGCTCCCGCAACGGCAGGGATGGATAGCAGAAATGAGAAGCGCGCCGCCTCGACCCGCGAATAGCCAAGGAAGCGTGCGGCGGTCATTGTGACCCCGGACCGGCTGGTTCCTGGTATCAGGGCCAATGCTTGCGCCAAACCAACAATGATACCATCTTTCAAAGTCATGTCTTCAAACGACTTCACCTGGCGACCGACACGATCCGCAATACCGAGCAGGATTCCATATATTATCAGATTGATACCAACTAATGTGGTGCTTCGAAAACCATCCAGATAACCGCCGGTCTTCAGAAACAATCCAACGATAACCGCGGGTATTGTCCCGATAATTATCCACCAGAAAAGACGGCGTTCTGCGGGGGCCTGTCCAATTCCAATAGTCGCAAAACCGCCCTTGCCCAGCGCGATGACATCTTTGAAAAAATAGGTGATGATAGCCAATAATGATCCAACATGGACCGCGATGTCAATCATTGGCCCCTGATCTGCATAGCCCGTTAGAACCGGTAAAATGATGAGATGGCCCGAAGACGATATCGGCAAAAATTCGGTGACGCCTTGCACAATTGCGAGGAGCAGCATTTGAAGAAATGTCATGATAGAACCGATTTATTGTGAGGTAGATAAAAAATGAGAATTGCGGAAAAACCTTCTATAAAGTTGGAATTCACATTTGTCGTTGCTGAATATAGGTCCGATACGGGACTTTATAACACCGACACCACTCAAGCAACCCAACTCCTCAGCTATTTTCTCTTATGTGGGTAAGAGACACTGTGCTGTAGAAGATGTTTCCGGTGACACGCTTTTGTGTCAGGTCTTACCGTCCGCCAGCTGCGCGAAATGAAATTGGCAGAAAAACAAACGACCTGATACCAACATGTTTGCTTTTAACATCGGAGAGTCTGGAATGAAAAAATATCTACTTTTGGGAACAGCCATTGCTGCAATGGGTCTTTCGGGCCCTGTAGCTGCACAGGAAAGTGAAAATACCGAAGCCGCGGCAGCCAAAGGCAGCAGTGCGGATACAGAGGCGTTCGCAAAATTGTTCGGATCAATGTTCGAAAAAGACGAAACCCCGATCGAGCCAGCCATGCTGTCCAAGGGGGAACGGATAGCCGGCGCGGTTGTACCAAAGGGCAGTTATCGTAAAATTATGGCGGAGACATTTCAAAAAGTGATCGAACCCATGATGGAGGGGCTGGACGAATTTCCCTTGTCGGCCATTGCTGTATTTACGGGTGTCAGTGAAGAGGACATCAGTTTAAAGGAGGGTGCAACGCTCGCTGACCTGATGGCGATCGTTGACCCCTATTATAAACAGCGCAATCGGTCGATGATGAGCAAATTCACCGACATCATGATCGATCTGTCGGACGATATTGAACCAAGCATCCGCGAAGGATTGTCTCGCGCTTATGCGCGCCGCTTTTCAGCCGACGAACTGGAAGCCGCAGCGGCCTTTTATGAAACGGAAGCCGGCGCAAAAATTGCCGGAGAGAGCTTGTCAATCTTCGCTAGTCCGGAAGTCATGTCCGCATCGATGGAGATGATGCCCAAATTCATGGAAGAACTCGGCAGTGTCATGGAAGAGATGACCAATGGATCAGATGATATTCCCCCACCCCGCAAATTCGAAGATTTGAGCGATACGGAACTAACCAAACTCAGCGAGTTGATGGGTGTTGGGCGCGATGCGCTTTCAGGATCGTCCATTTCAAACTGGGATGAGGTTTCGGAAGATGCTGTCGAAGAATCGGGTGAAGAGCCGTGGACCGATTCTGTAAACTGGGCGGTGGCAGACCGTGATAAAGTCAACAAACTCAACGCCGACTATGACGCAGCATTTGACCGTTATTATGACGCCCTACAAATCGCCCAGGAAAATGCGAAAAAGCGGATGCAGGCGGATAAATAATATGTCATTTCTTCCTACTCCTAAGTTGATCGCGATTTTTACCCTGGCTATCGCTTCGGGACAGCTAGCCGTTACACCGGCACATTCCCAAGTGTTAGAGCAACCCGACGCGAAGGCCGACAGATTGGCCAGTCAATTCAGCAAACATTACATACCTCTTGAAACGACGCTTGAAGCAGCCCTGCAAAATTATGATCAACAGTTCAGGCGAGCAGCAGCAAAGGACAATAGCTATCAGAAATTGGAAAAACGCCATCCTGGTTTGCTGGAAGCAGCCATGGCGGCAGGTCGATCAATTGTTGCCAAAGATCTGGGCGCTACAATTCCTATCATTCAGGAAAAACTAGCCGCCTTTGCTCTTGATAAATTTTCTTCTAGCGAACTGATGGAGGTTAACGGATTCTACGAATCCTCTACTGGCCAAGCCATCATGCGCGGAGTTCTCGAAAATTCTGATACGGATCAGTTGACCGACAAGCTGAACGAAGACGCCAAGGCGAATGATGGCAGGTTTGTTATCAACGACGAGGATATTGTTGCATTTGCCGGCGAAGCGGCAATCAAATCAATGTCAAACGCAGATATCGAAGAATTTGTGCGCTTTCTATCAACGCCCGCTGGCCGAAAGTTCATGGCAAATGCAGAGGGCTTTGTCGGGATCGTATCGGCGGAAATGACCAAATCGGTGAACGCTTATTTGCCGCTTGTCCAGGCCGCCACTATGCAAACTGTGCGCGATTTTATTTCGGGGAAACGAACCAAGTGACAACCTGAATAGCGGCCGCAGCTGTGCACACGCATCTCGCCTAGAAAGCTCCTCGCGCCTATGTTTCTGTCAACATATGTGCAGCGGAGTAACGTTTGTAATCTGACCAGTGCAAAGGAACTAAAGTGATGCCGAAAATTACTCCAAATTACCTTGAAATGAAGGCCGACAATTTGCCTGAGAGCAAAGCCTTTTATGAACAAGCTTTCGGCTTTGCTTTCACCGATTATGGTCCCGAATATGCAGCAGTCGAAGGCGGTTTGATACAAATCGGGTTGGCCGCCGGAGAGGAACCAGCTGCGCCCATGCCAACATTTGAAACTGATGATCTGGAGGCAGCGCTGGTCCAAGTCAAATCGGCAAATGGCCAAATAGTCAGAGACATTTTTGCCTATCCGGGTGGTCAGCGATTTGAATGTCTGGACCCCTCTGGCAATCGGCTGGCCATCTATAAACCAGACTGAACCGCTTACGCATCAAGTTACACGCGTTTACGATACTGTCGATTTGGCCATCATGCAGTTCAGCATTGGATCAACCAAAACCTGCTATCCGAAGGGCAATAACAATCTTTTGACGGAGGCCTTCATGCGAACATTTTTTGCACTTCCCATAGTAACGATCGCGCTAAGCGTATCAGTCCCAGCAATGGCTCAAGATATACCCCCGGAAGCTGAGGCAATTGAAAGAATGAATGATCCGGCGTTTCAGGATGGCCTGGCCAATATGATGAGCGGCTTCCTTTCAGCGATGATGGAAATACCGATTGGGCAGGTTGTGATTGCGGCTGACAAGGCCATTCCCGAAGAGATGAGAAAAGGCGACAGCCTCTCCACAATCGATTCTGATACTACAATAGGTGATCTGGCCGGGAGCGACGATCCTGATTTTAACAGCAATATGGATCGAAATATCCGCAAAGGCACTGCAATGCTGGGAATCATGGCCTCCGAATTTGGTGCCATACTGCCGCAGCTCCGGGAAATCGGAGAGCGAATGAAACGCCGAATGGATGATCTGGAATAGGCCTTTGGGCGGGCTCGATTGGTCGTCCCCAATGATCGTCAATCAAACCTCTTTCCCAATGAGACAATCGCGATTATCAGCGTAACCTATGTGGCAATTGTTCCAGTTTCCTTTATGTCCGTTTTCGCGCAAAGTCCGGCTATTGCTAGGCGAAAAGTCGGTCGGATATGAACTGATCCGCGAATCACCCTGGGATCAACGCGATGAATTTCTAGATATGAACCCGGCTGGGCGAACACCGGTTATGAAACATATTCAGCGTGACATCACCCTCGTCGATAGCGTCGCGATTTGTGAATATATAGAAGAGACCGTTGAAAAGGCACCGATGATAAACGGTACCGCCACCAATCGGGCTGAAATACGCCGCCTGATGTCATGGTTTGACGAGCAGTTTTACGGCGATGTCACAGCGCCCCTACTCTATGAACGCATGCACAAGCGGTTGGTTCATCGCGCGCCGCCCGATGCCAAAATATTGCGAGAGGCAATGCGGCGAGCCAATGTTCATCTCGACTATATTGACTATCTAATCGATCATCGCAGCTGGCTTGCCGGCGCAACCATGAGCCTGGCCGATTTGACCGCCGCTGCGCAACTGTCGGTTGCGGATTATCTCGGCGGTATTGACTGGGCCGGGCATGAGCAGACCAAAGCCTGGTATCAGATGTTCAAATCACGTCCTGCTTTCCGGCCGTTGCTGTCCGAACGGATGGAAGTAATTGCGCCGCCAGAGCACTATGAAAAAGTAGATTTCTAGTGACCTACAACAAAGCGCTAAGCGGGTTGGCCGCTGTGCTTATATTTAGCAATGGCGCGCTCGCGGAGACACAGAATATGCAACAAGCAAGCGGTACATTTGAAGTTGAAGTAAAGCCAATATCAGGCGAAAATGACACATCTGCTCGCATGTCGATCGCGAAAACGTTCGCCGGTGATCTGATGGGAACCAGCACCGGTCAGATGATGCATGGCGGCAATCCGGCGACGGAGTCTCGCGTTTATGTAGCAATAGAGACGATTGCGGGGACATTAAACGGCAAAAAGGGCAGCTTTATAGCCGTTCATCGCGGCACGATGACAAAACAAGGGCAAGATTTAGCTATCATTATTGCACCCGACAGCGGCACCGAAGCTTTAACCGGCATCAGCGGCACCATGGACATACAAGTTGAAGACGGAAAACATAGCTATACCATCTCGTATAACCTGCCGGAGAGCTAAGCACCGCCATATCGGCGCGGCGCTATTGTCATTTCTTCACTATGATCACTTCTTGACGATGGTCATCAGATAATTGAGCGCAAGATTGTCAGATAGAGAAAAGCCGCGCGCCGGTCTGTATTCGATACCCGTGACATCCGTCACTGTCAGCCCCGCCTCATCCAGCATTTTGTCAAGTTCGTCGGGGGTAAGAAACTGATCGTGATGATGCGTGCCTTTGGGAATGCGCCCTGTCATCTCTGCCAGATCAACCAGCATCAGTTTGGACATGGCGGTGCGATTAGGTGTGGAGAGAATCATCAGACCATCCGTTGCAAGCGCCCCTGCAAGGCCAGCAATAAAAGCTGGTGGATCCTCGACATGTTCAATGACTTCCAGAGAGGTCACTAAATCATAGTCAGTCTTGCCGAAATTCTCGATCGCGACATTTTTATAGTCGATGGATAGACCCTGAGGCGACGCATGGGCCTTTGCCGCTGTAATATTTTCCCGCGCAGCATCAAGTCCGGTCACATCTGCACCCAGTCTGGCAAGTGGTTCACATAAAAGGCCCGCGCCGCAGCCCACATCCAGTGCCCTCTTACCTTCCAGCGGCTTCAGCATCCGCCCGTCGCAGGCGAAATGAACGTCTATCGCCTCGCGGATATATTTCAGCCGGACCGGATTGAGACGATGGAGCATCGCAGAGCTACCATCTGGATTCCACCAGTCCTCCGCCAGCGCTCCAAAATGCGCCGCTTCATCCGGATTGATTGTCCCATGGTCGGGGCCTTTGGTCGCGCTTGCCTTTGTCATACCTCCCCTTTATCAGACCTTTGGTTCCAATTCAGGCACTTTTTAGCGAAAGATCAGACAACCTTTATCATGGCGCGCATAGTGATGAAATTTGGCGGTACGTCGATGGCCGGGATTGAACGCATTCGCCGCGTCGCGCAAATCGTAAAACAGCAAGCCGACACCGGAAATGAGGTTGCGGTCGTGGTATCGGCAATGGCCGGGGATACCGATCGGCTAGTCAATTTCTGTCGCGAGGCAAGTTCGCTATATGATGCCGCCGAATATGATGTGGTGGTGGCGTCGGGTGAACAGGTAACATCAGGACTGCTATCCATCGCGCTTCAGTCACTGGGTGCAAGGGCGCGCAGCTGGCTGGGCTGGCAAATGCCCATCCGGACGGTGGAAGCACATAGCAAAGCCCGCATAGAGACGATTGATGGCAGCGCACTGACAAAAGCCATGCAAGGCGGTGAAATAGCGATCATACCAGGTTTTCAGGGAATTAGCGAAGAAGGCCGTATCACCACCTTGGGCCGCGGCGGCTCTGATACCAGCGCGGTTGCCATCGCTGCTGCCGTCAAAGCAGACCGCTGTGATATCTATACCGATGTCGACGGCGTATATACAACCGACCCGCGCATCGTGACGCGCGCGCGCAAATTGAAAACCGTTACGTTTGAGGAGATGCTGGAACTCGCCAGCGTTGGAGCAAAAGTACTTCAGACACGTTCCGTTGGTCTTGCGATGAAAGAAGGCGTACCGATCCAGGTGCTGTCAAGTTTCACCGAAGACGGAGCGCCAAGCGCAGATGATTTGCCCGGAACGATGATTATCGCCGAAGGCGACATGGAGAAAGAAGAAATGGAACGTCAGCTGATAACCGGCATCGCCCATGACAAGAACGAGTCAAAAATCACACTAACCCGCGTACCGGATCAGCCCGGCGCGGTGGCCAATATCTTTGAACCACTCGCCGAAGCCGCGATCAATGTCGATATGATCATTCAGAACGTTGGCCGGGAAAAAGGCGAAACGGACGTGACTTTCACCGTGCCTAGTGCGGATCTCGACCTCGCGATGCAAGTGCTTGAAAAGGCGCAGGCAGGCATTGGTTTTAACCGGTTGATCCCTGATACCAATGTCGCCAAAATCTCTGTCGTCGGTGTGGGCATGAAAAGCCATGCCGGTATCGCGTCGACCATGTTTAAAGCGCTGGCCGATCGCGGCGTCAACATTCAGGCCATTACGACATCCGAAATCAAAGTCAGCGTGTTGATCGAAGAAGATTATACCGAGCTTGCGCTGCGGGTTTTGCATACCGCCTATGGTTTGGATGCGGAGGACGCAGTTTAATGTCTCAATCTATGTTGAACGAACTCATGCAACGCGGCACCGACCTATTGGGTAGTGACACTGCAATTATGTGCGGGGCTATGTCCTGGGTCTCTGAACGCAATCTGGTCAGCGCGATCAGCAACGCAGGCGGTTTCGGGGTTATTGCATGCGGCGCGATGACGCCGGAATTGCTGGATACCGAAATTACCGAGACGAAAAAACTCGCGCATAAACCTTTTGGTGTCAACCTGATCACCATGCATCCCGACCTGATGCAGCTCATTGAAATATGCGGCAATCACAATATCAGCCATGTCGTATTAGCTGGCGGCCTTCCGCCCAAGGGCAGTTTGGAAGCGATCAAGGAAATCGGCGCGAAGGTCATCTGTTTCGCGCCCGCAATGGCGCTGGCAAAAAAGTTTCTGCGGTCCGGAGTCGATGCCATCGTCATCGAGGGCATGGAAGCGGGCGGGCATATCGGCCCGGTATCCACATCTGTATTGGCGCAGGAAATACTGCCTGCGCTAGCCAAAGAAATTCCGATTTTTGTGGCCGGGGGTATCGGCACGGGAGAGATGATCGCAGCTTATCTGGAAATGGGGGCCAGCGGCGTACAGCTTGGCACCCGCTTTGTATGTGCACATGAATCGATCGCCCATCCGGATTTCAAGAAAGCGTTTATGCGCGGCAATGCGCGTGATGCCATCACATCTGTGCAGGTTGACCCGCGATTGCCCGTCATACCAGTGCGCGCACTCAAAAATAAGGGCACCGAGGAGTTTACCCGCAAACAAATTGAAGTGGCGAAACTACTTGATGCCGGCGACATTGAAATGGGTGAAGCTCAGTTGCAGATTGAACATTTCTGGGCCGGAGCTTTGCGCAAAGCGGTGATTGACGGAGACGTTGAAAATGGCAGCGTCATGGCCGGCCAATCGGTCGGCATGGTTAAGGCAGAAGAAAGCGTCGTCGATATTATCGCATCGCTTACTTCCGAAGCCGAAATCGCGCTCTCCCGCTAGCGTCTATTTCTTTGCGGCAATCCAACGATTGACCTGTGCCTCCAGCATGTCAAGCGGCACGGCGCCCTGCCCCAGCACCACATCATGAAATTCGCGAAGATCAAATTTATCGCCCAATGTTTCTGTCGCTTTTCCGCGTAGTTCGCGGATTTTCAGCTCTCCCATTTTATAGGCCAATGCCTGTCCGGGCCATGAGATATAACGGTTTACTTCGGCCTCGATATTGGCGGCGCTCAACGCAGTATTGTCAGTCATAAAATCAATCGCACGCTGTTTGCTCCAACCTTTCGAATGAATACCCGTGTCTACCACCAGCCGGGTTGCGCGCCACATCTCATAGGATAGACGCCCCATATCCTTTGCGGGCGTGTCATATAGGCCCATCTCGATACCAAGACGTTCCGAGTATAATCCCCATCCCTCCACAAAGGCGGTGAAAAAGGCGCCGTTTTTACGGAAATCCGGCATGTCGAGTTCCTGTTGCAGCGCGATTTGCATGTGGTGCCCGGGCACCGCTTCGTGCACACTCAGAGCAGGGATCTCCCAAAAAGGACGCTGGTCCAGTTTCGACGTGTTGACATAATAAGTGCCGGATATACCAACCTTGGGAGATCCAGGATTATAGTAAGCCGTCGTGGTACCCTCTGCCGTTTCTTTTGGAATTTCACGGATTCCATAGGGCAGGCGCGCGAGTTTTCCGATGATCGTTGGCATCTTGCCGTCGATGATTTTTGTAACGCGGGCAACTTTTTCCATCAGTTCTTCGGGTGTCTTGGCATAATATTTGGGATCGGTGCGGAGATGTTCGATAAACGCCTCGCGCGTGTCATAGCCCGCCGACTTGGCGACACTCACCATCTCAGCCCGTATCCGGGCGACTTCAGACAAGCCGATATTATGAATCTCGTCGGCCGTCTTGGTGGTGGTGGTCATTTGACGAATACGAAAGTCATAATATTCGGGGCCGCCGGGCTGCGCAGAAACGCCCGGCGCTTTCTGACAATTCGGCGCATATTTGCTTATATACCAATCCAGATGCTCGGTAAGCGCAGGCTTGATAACATCACTTATCACCTGCTCCGCATCCATTGCCAACGCTGCGAAAGTTGCATCATCCATATTGGCCGGTTTGGATTTTCTGAACGGCTCGTAAAAGCGAGACGCTTTTGCATCATCCGTAATCAATCCCGAAATGCTGGTTTCATAACCAACCATGGAATCACAGGGCAGAACATAGCCCCCTGCCAGCGCCTGATTTGCGACAGCAATGGATTTACCGCTGACCTGTCCATATTGTTTCAGGCGATTAATATATGTCTGGTAATGAGCAGCGGTCCGAAACGGTAGATTGTTGTGCATGCCCGCAAAACTTTGGTGCCAGCCACTACGGTTGGTAAAGTTGATTGTTCGCTGACCAAAACCGTTCGCTTCGATTTGCTCCGCTAGACTCCGTTGCAAAATACCAAAATTCGATTTGTCATCTTCCGATAATGTGCTCTGATCAATTTTACCTAGCCGGTCTAGCCACATTTGCGCCTTTTGAACCCGGGCATCCTCGGCCTCCAAACTGGGGTCCGTCACTCGGCCTTTCGGGTCTTCAACACCCAGACCCGATGCAAATTCGGGATATTGGTCCAATATAAAAGCCCAATATTCACCGATGATATCGTGCAAAGCTTGGGATTTGGTAGCGCTCGTTTCTTGTGCCCCCGTTTCTTGTGCCATTACTGGCCCGCCGGTTGCCGCCACTCCAATTGCGGTGGTTGATAGTGCGGCCAATAGTGCCAATTTGACGATGCGCATGTCGCTCTCCCCGAAAATATCTGTTGAAACTATCGTGGATCATCAGGCGGCAGAGTCAAGCATGTTTCGGTTGGCCGTCAGAGCAATTTTTGCCTCAACGCCATAGCCTGATCGAAAGGTATATCCATTATCTTGATGGGCGACAACGCGGAACCACCGGCCGCACCGATTGTCACGGTGGCAAGATTCAACGGATGATCAAGCGGTGACTGACTGATATCTACCGTCTGAATTTTGCGGCGGGGCAAGATGGTCAGTTTCCTCTGCCACCAGCCCTGACGCACAAAAATCTGATTGTCGGTTATTGCATATTGGTGGCGTTGCCAGCTCAGAAACATGAATATCGCCGCCGGTACCGACAATATTATGATCGCGATCAAACCCGGGTGAACAAATGTGGCATTTCCAAAAGCAATCGCGGCCAGAACCAAAAAGATAATGATGGCATCGCGCCACCAGAAGGCCGGGTCCACCGACTGAAACGCATGCTTGTCAATATTCAACCGAATATCGGTCTCATCCAATATCGGATGCACTTCACCCATAACTGCGCAGGGTGCGGCGCTATGGTCCGTTTCCCCGCCAACGTCTCCGGCCAGTGATTGGAACTTTAGATGAAACCACCCAAATTTTTCGCGAATTGGGCCAGTTCTCAATATGGCTGCCTGCACGCGATGTATGGGCATGACCATGTCGGTCAGGGTGAACAGGCCGCGACGCCTGCGGAACCCGTTTTGTACGCGGTCGAGCCGAAAGCCATAGTCCCGGATTACCGTTCGGACGACCCCGCTTACGGTGCCAACCAATATGAGAGACAAAACCGCAGCCAGGACACCCGCTATCCGTCCGGCAAGGCTCAGGCCGTCGACAAATTCAGTGCCCTGCAATCGATCCGTCCAATAGGATATCTCGAAATAGGGAACATCCACGAATACGTCCAGATTTTGGGCCAAGGCCGCGATCACCGCAAAGAGCACGAACGAAAAGTTGAATAGCCCAGCGATGACAAGGCGCTTGGCATCCATGACGAACAGCGGGCTGCCTTCCATCTCTGCAACTGGATGATGGTCTTGCAGGTCGTCTTGCGGGGCGAATTGGTCAGCGCGCCCGGTGGACTTGCGGTCGCGGATCAAATCGCGAAGTTCCTCGGCCCGAGAAAGCGCGAGCGCATCCAGCTTGCCATCCTCCCCGCCGCCGGAACCGGTTTCCAGCTTCACCGCCGCCAGTCCCAACAACCGCGGGATCAGCTTTTGCTCCAGGCTGACGTCTTGAATACGCTCAAAAGGTATTGAGCGGTTGTTGCGGCTGATGACACCGCTTTTTATGCGGATCTCTTGCTCGCCAACCTGATAGGTGAATCGCGACCAGACGACATAGGAAAACAGAATCGCAAGAACGAAAACACCGCCCGCAAGCATCACGGTATAGATCAGGTTTTGATCCAAGATCCCGAAATATAATATCCCGATCAATATGATATTCTGACTTAGGAATTTTATAAACCCAACTAAGATGCTGAGCGGATGCAGATGCTGAAATACAGTATCCTCAACCCCATCACCGGTTGTGCCAGGAGCATCGTTCATATCATATCCTGCCGGATATGCCCCTTGATCGTCTCACGCATCGCTTCTGCATCCTGCGTGGCCAGCCCCGGAAGAGTGACAATGCTGTTATGCGTCCCCGCGGTATGGACAATCAACGTCGACAACCCGAATATACGCTGCAAAGGACCTTGCGCGACATCGATATGCTGGATGCGGTTAAACGGAACAATCGTGTCCGTTCGCCATAGGAAGCCGCGCAAAACGCGCAATTGTTGGGCACCCATTTCATAGCCCCAACGACGATATTTTCGGTGCGGAAGCAAAAGCACCAGCAATAGTGCCAAAACCGCAATTGGAACCAAAATCGCACCGGGCGCAAATCCCAATTCGGCCTGTAAGATATAGTCAGCGATGCCGACCCCACCGACAAAAGGTACCATGGTCAGGATCGTCACCACCCTCATCAACGCCTTCTGAGGCGGGTGGAGCGGTGTCAGGCCCTGATTATAACTGCCCGATTGGTCGGCAAAGTCAGGAATAATGTCATCTATGCTGGAGGCGCTGGAATCAGGTTCGGTCATTGCTTACCTATGCCGACGCCGTGTTATTTAGGCAAGACAGTCTGAACGGTCCAGCTGCATGGTCCGGGGACCCGTGAACTCACCGCGAAGGGGCTTAGTCGTCCTCTTCGGTTGGTGTTTCATTCGCGCCGGGTGGGACCGCCAGATCATTTCCCGGATTTTCAGCCGCGACATCCTGTGCCTCTAGCCGAGCGCGTGCTTCTGCAGCAGCAGCTTCTCTTGCTTCTCTTTGCTGTTCAATTTCGCGCAAACGTTCTTCGACCGCTTCGGCTTCCCCGTCGATCCGCGCCAGTCTTTTCTGACGCTCTTCTTCGATCAATCGGCCCCAGTTGACCGTGTCATCCTGTGCTTTTTCGGCATAGGCTTGGCTCAGTAATC
>CALKXX010000147.1 GCA_938003725.1 uncultured Sphingomonadaceae bacterium
CGGTTCACTGTGTCGTTAAAGATAATATAGGGCTCGCCAGTGGCCAAGCGTGTTTCAACCAGTTTCTGGAACAGACTGCGGGCATCCACCGTGCCGCGGACCGATCCGTCCTTGGGTGATTTCAGATCAAACTCCGCCCCGTCACGCACCGCTTCCATAAACTCGTCGGTCAGCAATACACCGTGATGCAGGTTCAGAGCTTTCCGGTTAAAGTCGCCGGAAGGCTTTCTAATCTCCAGAAATTCTTCAATTTCCGGATGATCAATATCGAGATAGCAAGCGGCCGATCCGCGCCGCAGGCTGCCTTGCGAAATGGCCAAGGTCAGACTGTCCATTACGCGGACGAATGGAATGATGCCCGATGTCTTGCCGTTCAAACCGACAGGCTCACCAATGCCGCGCACGCTGCCCCAATAGGTGCCAATGCCGCCGCCTTTGGAAGCCAGCCAGACATTCTCGTTCCATGTATTGACGATGCCGCCTAGACTATCGTCTACGCTGTTCAAATAACAAGAGATCGGCAGACCACGACCTGTGCCGCCGTTGCTAAGAACCGGTGTCGCCGGCATGAACCAAAGCTTTGATATATAATCATAAAGGCGCTGAGCATGTTCTTGATCGTCGGCATAGGCGTCCGCCACCCGCGAAAACAGGTCCTGATAGCTTTCACCGGGAAGTAAATAGCGGTCTTGCAAGGTTTCCTTGCCAAAGTCCGTTAACAGATCATCGCGCGCATCGCTTTGAACGATTTTGAACCGGCGCTTTTCGACGCTGTGGCTATCGCGCTCCGCTTTCAGCTCTTTTTCGTCATTGGCTTTTTCGGCCGCCGCTTCCGCCGCTGCCTTCTTGCTGATCTCCGGCTCTTTCACCGGTGCTATATTTGTGTCCGACTTACTCTTTGGCGTATCGAGTACTTCCGCGCCCATATCCGTTTCACCCATCTCTGCTCCGGAATCATTCACGCTATCCCGGTTATCTCTAAATTCCATTCGGACCCCCTAAAAACCAACCCCAAAACATCTGGGGCAACACATACAAACTGGCATTATGACCAGCACGAATTGGCTCAATTTCAGGCATTTGTCCGAAGCTATTTGTTCACGCCTTGTTCGACTCGGCGCGAAGGGCCCAGTCTAGCATTTTATAGCTCGGACAGGGGGAATATTTTTTGACCCCGAATCCTGAAAAATCACTTGCGATTCGGCGCAAAGGGAGGGCTATGCCGAGTCGGCATCAAATCCATTAACCACAAGTTGTTGGTATGCCCCCTAGGCTGAACCACAACCTATAGTGGCTGAATGGAAAATATATGCAAGGGGGTAAATGACATATTAACGACTCGTTTCGTCGCATAAATAAATCGCTTCGTCGACAGACTTTTTATGTTGCAACGCAGCGACGCGTGGACCTTCTAAGGGAGCAGCGATGCGCAATAGTCTATGTTAGATTTTGCGATTTTTTTATCCACAATTCATGCACAGGTAGGTGCGACTCATTTTTGACACTAAATCTGGTAGTGGATGTCATTCTGCAAAACTGATGGCGGCCACAATATCTGCTGTTCGGGCGACAGCGGAACGAGATTGACCAACCATCCGCGATTACCTTCCAATTATCCGATGCATCCATATTGGTTAGATGCTATGCAAGACAAAGGGGCGCATCAACGCTGAAGATTGTATCAAATCAATCAGCGCTATGGAGATGTCCCATGCCCAATGAACTTGCAGTCGTCCTGTCCGGTGGCGGCGCCAAAGGCGCCTTTCAAGTTGGTGTACTCGATGAATTGATCACCAATCGCGGGGTGCGCGTCGATATCTTTGCCGGAGTTTCCACCGGTGCCATTCAGGCGTTGGGCGGCGCAATGAATGATATGCCAGCCCTGCTCGATCAATGGCTGTCGATCAAACGCAATAGTGATATATATCGCAAACGCCCCTTTGGCGTCGCGGGCGCTATATTTGGTGCCGACTCGCTCTATGATGCCCGCGCCATCAAAAAACGCATCCAAAAATTTGCCGATCCGGAAAAATTGAAACGCACGCGCAAGAAGCTGCGTATCGGCACGGTCAGCCTTGCCACGGGACGCTATGTCGATATTACGGAGAAAAACCCCAATATCGGCGACTGGGTCTATGCGTCCAGTGCACAGCCGCCGTTCTTTCAACCGCTAAAGTCACGCGATACCGATGGCACGATTGAACAATGGGTCGATGGCGGCGTCCGCAATATAACTCCGCTCAGTTCGGCGATGAAGCTGCGGCCCCGCGCGTTGCTAACCATTCTCGCCTCTCCGCAAACACCGGCCCCGGAACCGGGGAAGACCTATGACAATCTGATAGAAATTGGTCTGCGCTCCGTTGGAATACAGACGAGCGAGACCGCGGCAAATGACGTTGGCAATGCAATGCTTATCAACGACCTGATTGCCGCCCGGGAAGCACAGTTTCGCAAACTGACTGATCTGGGCCTGCCCGCCAGCCAGATTTCGGCTACCCTCATGCCGCTGGATATACAGCTGTCACGCTATCGATTTGCCCCCGTCCGCATCATCGCCCCGGACCCAAATTTCCAGGATGCCGATACGTTAGAATTCAATCCGAAAAAAATCCGGATAGCGATTGAAGCGGGGCGTCAGGCCGTGTCCGATCAATGGCCATCGCTGCGAATGTTTCTCGGGGTGTAGCTGCCGACAAAACTTGCCCCATTTCGGGATATCCGCCAATAGCAAAGTTGGATCGCATCGTCACAATATTCCGGAGTCCAAATGACCGTCACCATCAAAACCGCCGACCTGATTGAAAGCGTGGCCGACGCGCTGCAATTTATCAGCTATTATCATCCGATGGATTATATCCGCGCTTTGGGCGAAGCCTATGAGGCGGAGAAATCACCGGCGGCCAAGGACGCGATTGCGCAGATTCTGACCAACTCCAAAATGTGTGCAGAGGGGCATCGTCCGATCTGTCAGGATACGGGCATCGTCAATATTTTTGTAAAATGGGGTATGGATTGTCAGTTTGATGACACCTCAGAATCGATGCAGGAAATTGTCGATGAAGGGGTACGCAGAGCCTATCTGCACCCAGAAAATAAATTGCGTGCTTCGATTCTGACCGACCCGGCATTCACGCGGCGCAACACCAAGGATAATACGCCAAGTGTGCTGCACGTGGATATGGTGCCCGGCGACACGGTAAGCGTCGATGTTGCGGCCAAAGGTGGCGGCTCTGAAAACAAGTCCAAGTTTAAAATGATGAACCCGTCAGATAATATCGTCGACTGTGTGTTGGAAATGATCCCGCAAATGGGTGAAGGTTGGTGCCCGCCAGGGATGCTCGGCATCGGTATTGGCGGAACGGCAGAACGCTGTGTCGGGCTTGCCAAACAATCGCTGATGGACCCGATTGATATGGGACAGTTAAAAGCGCGGGGTCCAAAGACCGATATTGAGGAATTGCGCATCGAGATCTTCGACAAAGTCAACGCACTTGGCATTGGCGCACAAGGCCTTGGCGGCCTGTCCACCATATTGGATGTAAAGATTAATGACTGGCCCTGCCACGCCGCGGGCAAGCCGGTTGCGATGATTCCCAATTGTGCCGCCACGCGCCATGCGCATTTCACCCTGGATGGCTCCGGTCCCGCTTATCTGGAAGCTCCAAAGCTCGACGAGTGGCCGGACGTGAATTGGAAACCATCCTCAGAAGCGCGCAGGGTTCAGCTTGACGAATTAAACGAGACAGAGGTGCAATCATGGAAACATGGAGATCGTCTGTTGCTCAACGGTAAAATGCTGACGGGCCGGGACGCGGCGCATAAGCGGATCAAGGATATGCTCGAAAAGGGTGAAGAGCTGCCAGTCGAGTTCAAGGGCCGAGTGATATATTATGTTGGCCCCGTAGACCCGGTGGGCGAAGAAGTCGTAGGCCCCGCTGGCCCGACCACCGCGACCCGAATGGACAAATTCACTGACATGATGCTGGAACAAGGCCTGCTCGCCATGGTTGGCAAGGCCGAACGGGGGTTGGACACCATAGGTTCCATCAAAAAGCATAAGAGCGCTTATTTGATGGCCGTGGGCGGCAGCGCCTATCTGGTCAGTCGGGCTATCAAGGGATCAAAGGTCGTAGGCTTTGAGGATCTGGGCATGGAAGCCATTTATGAGTTTGAGGTACAGGATATGCCCGTAACGGTTGCTGTCGATGCCGAAGGTCAAAGCGTTCATCACCTCGCACCGCTCGTGTGGCAGGAGAAGATCCAGAAGGAAGGATTGTTAGAGCCGGCAGAATGATCGGGTTTGCGCAGAAATAACCGCGAACAAACGCCATCACTTGCCAGCCCGGCGACAACGTTCGGAGCAATAGATAACATTGTCCCAATCTCGCGCCCATTTTTTGCGCCAGGCAAAGGGTCGATCACAGATCGGACAGATTTTCTGCGGCAGATTCGGTTTTTGATGGGCCACTAACGCTCCCGCTCCGCCTGCATTCTCTCAAAATATTTCTGTACATCATATTGGTCATCGCCGTCATAGCGCGGTGCATATTTCGCAAATGCCTCCTTCATTTCGTCATAACGTTCATCAAAACGCGGCACATTATAGGAATGGCTTACCAGATAATATTCATCCGCCAGCATCTGTTTGAATATGATCTGTGCGAACGCATCCGTATCCATTGTGTCGGGTACGCTATTGTTAAATTCCGAAATTTCCGACTTCACCCACCCCGGGATAATGACCCCGGTCTTAAGCCAATCCGGTGCGCTACGGCGCAAAACATCCATCAGTCCGAATATCGCATGTTTGCTAGCCACATAGGCGCCGCCGCCAAATGGGAACGCGTTGAACAAGGCATTTTCCGACGCCACTGAATAGATGGCAGATGGTTTTTCATCCGTTTTGAAACGCTTTCCAAATACGGAAATCCCGTTCCACATGCCCCAGAAGTTCACCTCGAAAATCCGGCGCGCCTCTGCGGGGTCAGTATCAATAACCGATTTCATCGATCCACCGATGCCCGCGTTATTGACGATAATGTCCGCGCGACCGTGTTCGATCCATGCATAGTCCGCCAACGCCTCTACATCGGCTAATTCACGAACATCGCCGACAAAATATTTTGCGTCCATTCCCTCGCCAGAGAGCCTCTCGACCGCTTCCTGCAATCGGTTTTCGCGCGGTTCAAACAATATGATCCGCGCACCGGCGCTTCCCATCTGCCTGGCCAATGCTAGACCAATCCCTGTTGCCCCGCCGGTAATCACCGCTGTCTTATCTTGAAAATCCATGATCAAAAACCTTCCTACCTTTTTGTTGGCAAAATATATCCACCACAGGAACTGACTTTTTTGGAAAGACGCACTATATAAAAACCATGTCCATCCTGTTCATTTTCATCTGCGGCGTCGCCAATTTTGCAATGCACAAGGCGATGATGGAGAGCAATCATCCAATGATCACAGAGGCCCGCGCAAGCTTCTCAAAATTTCTTGGTCCTTATGGTAGCTATATATTGGAGTTTTTCATGCTCGCCGCTGCGATGATCTTCGCCAATATGGGAATGATAAGTTCGATCATATTTTATGCAATCTACACGCTTGCAAATGGGGCGGGCGCTTGGGTGCTATTCTCTTCTCGCAAGCCTTAAGTTTGAATGGCTTAGATGCCAAAATCAACAGAAGCAGTTCATCCGACTACGGATGTAGTTTGTCGAAAGCCGGTATCGCCTGCAACCAAATATTCATAGCGCCCCCTCCAACGGAACATCAATGTTCTGATCCAGACGGGGGAATATCTTGAAACAAGCAAAGTGGATGTCGGCTAATCTGATCGTTCTGGGCTGTGCCGGAGCGATAGTTTTCCCGCATCCCGCACATGCACAGGAAGAGAATTCCCAAGACCTTCAACCGATCACCGGTACAGCTCTATCAAGCCTGCAACCCCGCCGTGAAAATGGTCGGCAAATTTATGATGCTGCACAATTCTCTCGATTCAATCCTCGCACGGCGCTCGACATGGTGCGACAAATTCCCGGGTTCACCATCGATACAGGCGACAATAATGAGCGCGGACTTGGTCAGGCGGATGAAAATGTCCTGATCAACGGTGCCCGTATTTCCGGCAAGAATGTCGATGCATTTACATCACTTGGCAGAATTTCTGCGTCCAATGTGGAACGGCTGGAAATTGTCGACGGGACGACACTCAGTATTTCGGGTCTGTCCGGTCAAGTCTTGAATGTCGTAACCAGCGCCGATGCGAGCGGCGGTATCAGCGGTAATTTTAAGTGGCGACCGCAATGGCGGCGGGCGGGCAGCAATTGGTTTGCCGGAGAAGCCTCTATCAGCGGTAAATTGGGCAAAGGCGAATTCACCTTATCGGTCGAAAATGATGCGTTTCGCAATGGCGCTGACGGCCCGGAAGATGTGACGGACGGATTTGGAAACTTGCTTTTCCAGCGCGATGAGACCGCCCGCGCACGCGGCGACCGGCCAAAAATCAGTGGAGCCTATAGCCGAACCAGCGAAGCGGGGTCGATATTCAACCTCAATGCCGAATATGCCATCAACCGCTTTCGTGAGAGAGTTGTTACCGTGCGCACGCAATCCGGCGAAAATGACATATTCGAACTATTCTCAGGCAGCGAAGATGAGTGGAATGCCGAACTTAGTGCAGATTATGAATTTGATCTGGGCGGCGGCAGACTGAAACTCATCGGGTTGCAGCGTTTTGAACATAGCCCATTCAAAAATTTCTTTGGCCAGACGTTTACCGACGGAGTGACCGTCCCCAATGGTAGTCAGTTTGATCGTACGGTTGATGAAGGCGAGTCTGTACTGCGCACAGAATATAACTGGAAAACCGATGGCGGCACCGACTGGGGCATCAGCCTGGAAGGCGCCTATAATTTTCTGGACAGTGAAGGCATCTTTTCGACGCTCAGCAATCCAGGGGTATTTACGCCCACCGCGATTGCCAAGGTAACTGAATTTCGCGGTGAGGTCATTGGCAATTATGGCCGGTCACTGGCGAATAACTTGACCCTGCAAGCGACGCTGGGCGGAGAATATAGCAAGATTAGTCAGAGCGGTCCAAACGGACAAACGCGGAATTTTCTGAGACCGAAAGGCTCCGTTTCCTTTGCCTGGAAGCCGGAAGAGGATCTGGACATCAGCTTGAAAATCGAGCGATCAGTGGGGCAGTTGAACTTCTTCGATTTCGTGGACCGCGTCGATGTATCGCAAAATATAGGCACGTCCGGCAACCGCGACCTGCGGCCTCCACAAATCTGGCGCACGGAGCTAGAGGCGACACAAAAACTAGGCCCCTGGGGCTCCATGACACTCAACCTCTATGGCGAGAAAATTACTGATATCGTCGATTCCATTCCGATTGATGAATTTACCGAAGCACGAGGAAACCTACCCAGCGCCACCCGTTATGGAGTGGAATTGAACGCCGGGATCCTGTTTGATCCAATCGGGTGGAACGGTGCCAAGCTGGATATTGAAGGAGAGATTAGGAACAGTTCTCTTCGGGATCCTTTGCGCGATTATTTCCGCCGGATCAGCGACGACAAAATATTCACTTATGAAGTCAGCCTGCGTCACGATGTGCCTGGTACCAATTGGGCATGGGGCGGCGGTGTAGAGGATTTCCGGTTCTCAAACTTTCTCAGGCTGGACCAAATCAACAGTTTCCGTACGCAGGCCCCGTTTACCTGGATATTTGTGGAGCATAAGGACATATTCGGGCTGACCGTAAACGCCAATCTCGGAAATTTATTAGGACGAAATGAACGCTTTACCCGGACTGCCTTTGTCGATCGCCGCGATGGCCCGATTGACTTTATCGAGGACCGCAGCCGCGATTTTGGACTAATATACCGGTTGACCGTCAGCGGGAGTTTCTAAGCACAAGACCTGAACGAAAAGCAGATGCCGGATAGACTTTGCGGCACCGTATCCCTACATCCACCGGATGCCGCCCGATTATAGCACCCGGGGTCAGATCGACCCTCCCATGATCCCAACATTAAAGCGGTTTTTGCCCTATTTATGGCCGGCGGGTGAACCCGTATTGCGCCTGCGCATTGTGATCGCAGGAATTTTGGTATTGTGCGCCAAAGCCGCCATACTCTCTATGCCATTTGCGTATAAGGCAGTGGTCGACCGGATGGCGGATGAAAGCCTGAGCACTGAGCTAACGATCCTGTTCGTGCTGGTCGCCGCCTATGGCCTAGCCCGGTTTGGACAGGTCATGTTTGACAATTTGCGTAACATTATATTCGAAAAGGTTGGACAGGAAGCCGCTAGACGCCTTGCGACAAATGTCTTTCATCATCTGCACAAATTGTCGTTGCGGTTTCACCTCAACCGGCGCACGGGCGAAATCACTAAGGTCATTGAGCGAGGAACAAAGAGCATAGATATCATGCTCTATTTTCTGTTGTTCAATATAGCACCAACCATTGTCGAGCTCGTTGCCGTACTGGTAATTTTTCAGATAAAATTTGGTTTCGGGCTGGTCGCAGCAACCTTGGTAATGGTCGCTATCTACATCTTTTTCACCCGCAAAGTCACGGATTGGCGCAATGCGCTGAGGGCCGAAATGAACGACATGGACACCCGCGCCATTGGCCGGTCGGTTGATGCCTTGCTCAATTATGAGACCGTAAAATATTTCACAGCCGAACGGCGCGAGGGTGAGCGTTATAACCGGGCGATGCAAGATTGGGCCGATGCGGCAGTGAAATCGGAAAATTCACTGGGCATGCTGAACATCGGGCAATCGGTCATCACCAACGCCACTATGATCGGTGCCATGGCATATAGCGTCTATGGCTGGCAGCAAGGTTGGCTGACGGTCGGCGATCTGGTGCTGGTCAATGCGTTGTTGATGCAGCTTTTTCGGCCACTGGACCTGCTCGGCATGGTCTATCGCACGATCCGGCAGGGTCTGGTCGACATGGACGCGATGTTCAAACTGATCGATACGGAGCCAGAGATTGAGGACATAACCGGCGCACCCGCGCTGAACGTTGTGGATGGCGCAGTCGCGTTTGAAGATATCGGCTTTGCCTATGACAAGGAACGCCAGATCCTTGGAAACCTCAGCTTCACCGTACCGCCCGATGGGACCTTGGCAATTGTCGGCCCGTCCGGTGCCGGAAAATCCACCATCGCCCGGCTGTTATTCCGTTTCTATGACCCGCAAGGCGGACGCGTCCTGATCGATGGTCAGGATATTGCCCGTGTACAACAGGAAAGCCTGCGCGGTGCGATTGGTATTGTCCCTCAAGATAGCGTGCTGTTCAACGACACTATCGGTTATAATATTGGCTATGGCCGCGAAGGCGCAACGCAGGCCGAGATTGAGACTGCAGCCCGCGGTGCTGCGCTGGACGAATTTATCGCGCAGCTTCCCGATGGTTATGACACACAGGTGGGCGAACGCGGCCTGAAGCTCTCTGGCGGAGAGAAACAGCGGGTCGCGATTGCCCGGACATTGTTGAAAAACCCGCCGATACTTGTTCTGGATGAAGCAACCTCCGCGCTCGACAGCCGCACCGAAGACGAAATTCAGGCAACGTTGGCCAAGATTTCAGAACGCCGAACGACCCTGATCATCGCGCATCGGCTATCGACGATCACCCATGCAGATGAGATTATCGTGCTGAATGGCGGCCAGATTGCAGAGCGCGGCAACCACGCGCAGCTGCTTGCAGCCAACGGGCTATATGCCGATATGTGGAAACGGCAGGCGGAGGACCGAAAAGAACTGGTTTGAGCTTTCACATTGGCATCCGCTAAGTTAGAGCAATTGCATGACAACCACTCTCCTGCCGCTCTTAAAATCGACCTTTGGCTTTGACAGTTTTCGCGGCGTGCAAGACCAGGTGCTGGACCGCGTCATGGCGACGCAAAACACATTGGCTGTCATGCCGACAGGTGCGGGCAAATCGCTATGCTATCAACTTCCCGCCGTCGCCAATGAAGGTACCGTTGTCGTTATCTCTCCGCTTATCGCGCTGATGCATGACCAATTGCGGAGCGCCGAGGCCGTGGGTATTCGCGCAGCCACCCTCACCTCCGCTGATGACAATCGCGCTGAAACCATTGCTCGGTTAAAGGCGGGAGAGCTCGATCTGCTATACGCCGCGCCCGAACGGGCATCCGGTCGGCATTTTCGCGAATTGCTGGAACAAGCCGATATTTCGCTATTTGCGATCGACGAAGCCCATTGTGTGTCCGAATGGGGTCATGATTTCCGGCCCGATTACCGGTTGCTGCGTCCGCTCCTTGACCATTTTGCGCATGTCCCGCGTCTCGCGCTGACAGCGACGGCAGACAAACATACGCGCGAAGATATTTTGATACAGTTGGGAATTGACGCAGATGGCCTGATCCTCGCTGGATTTGACCGTCCCAATATTCGCTATGGGATCAGTCCGCGCAAAGGACTGACCCGGCAAATAAAGGACTTGGTCGAGCGGATACCCGGGCCCGGCATCGTCTATACACAGACCCGAAACGCAACCGAAAAACTGGCCGATCAAATTGCCCAAACCGGGCGTTCGGCGCGTGCTTATCATGCCGGATTGCCGCCTGAGGTTCGCCAACGGAATCAGGCTGAATTTGTGGCGTCAGAGGATATGGTGATGGTGGCCACAATCGCGTTCGGCATGGGTATCGACAAGCCGGACGTACGTTTTGTTGCGCATGCCGGGCTGCCCAAATCTATCGAAGCCTTTTATCAGGAAACCGGCCGCGCTGGGCGGGATGGCGACCCAGCCGAGACCCATATGTTCTGGGGGGCGGATGATTTTGCCAAAGCGCGCCAACGGCTGAGCGAAGTAGATGAACAGCGCCTCGACAGTGAGCGTGTTCGACTGGCTGCGCTTGGCGGGCTAGTCGAAGCAGCCGGATGTCGCCGCGCCATATTGCTGAGACATTTTGGCGAAGACCCGCCCAAGACATGCGGTAATTGCGACAATTGCTTAAATGCACCGGCCACCCGAAATGTGACTGAACTCGCGCGGAAATTTCTATCCGCTGTCTATCGCACGGGGCAAAGTTTTGGAGTCACGCATCTGGAGGCCGTTTTGACCGGACGGTCGGAAGAGAAAATCCGTTCGCGCGGCCATGACAAGCTGTCAGTATTTGATATAGTTGGCGAGGAAGATGCACCGCTTATCAAACCGGTATCACGGTCTTTGTTGCTGCGAGATGCCCTGCGCAACAATGAATATGGCGGGTTAATGTTTGGCCCCGAAGCGCGAGCGATCCTGAAAGGTGAGGAAGAAGTCGCCATTGTTGAACCTCCCAAGCGCGAGAGGAAGCGGCGGCGCGGCGGTGCTTCTCCAAATCCAGTCGGTGATCCATTGTTCGACGCTTTGCGGGCAAAACGCATGGAATTGGCCAAGGATCAAGGCGTTCCTCCCTATGTTATATTTCACGACAGCGTGCTGCGCGATATGACCGGATTCAAACCGCGCACGTTGTCTGCCTTGTCCGAATTGCCGGGTATTGGCAGCGCAAAACTGGATCGCTATGGCGAAGAATTCCTGCATGTCATAAGAGAGGTCACCGAAGCACAGGAAGAGAGTGTATGAAATATTTCATTCTATCGATCGCGATGACCAGCGCATTGGCCGGGCTGTTATCAGCATGCGCGGCCGATACCGGTGAAAGCCAAACCGCCAATTCAATAGAGGAAAACACATCCATGTTTCGCAAAATAAACGATCAGGTTAGCGTGTCGCCCCAGATTACTCTGGATCAGATTGAGGCAGCAAAAGCCGAAGGCGTTACGCTGATTATCAACAACCGTCCCGATGGCGAGGAACCAGCTGCTCCGCAAAGCGCAGATATAGAAGCCGCGGCAAAGGCCGCTGGGCTTGACTATGTTGCCATCCCGATTAGCCATAGCGGGTTTTCGGCACCGCAAGTAGACGCGATGATCAAGGCTTTGGAGGGCGCTGAAGGAAAAACCCTCGCCTATTGCCGGTCTGGCACACGTTCCACTTTACTATGGTCGTTGGCACAAGCCAAAAAGGGCGTCTCGCCAGATGAAATCGCCCGGCTGGCCGGCAATGCAGGCTATGACATCACCCCGATACGCGCGATGGTTGATGCTTTGGCGGGCGGGTCTGAATAAACTGCAGCAAATGCCGCCCGTTAAAATCCAGACTAAACTATCGACACAAATTTACATTGGTGTAAATAGGCAAGCCTATGGATAGCCTGCCCGATCCAACGCTTTATGCAATCCCATTTTTCGTCGCTACGGTGGCGATTGAATTTTTCGCAAGTCGTTACCGGGATCATATCAGATATGATGCAAAGGATATGGCCACATCTCTCACCCTTGGGCTGGGAAGTGTTTTTGCCGGTATCTTGACCGGAGGGATCGCGGTGGCGGCGAGTTTCTGGGTCTATCAATACCGGGTTTTTGATATCCCGCTAGACACATGGTGGGCATGGATACTGGTATTCTTCGTTGATGATTTCTTCTATTATATTTTTCATCGCGGGGCGCACCGTATTCGCTGGGTCTGGGCCGCGCATGTCAATCACCATAGCAGCGAATATTATAATCTCGGCACGGCCCTTCGCCAACCGTGGACCAGTACATTCGCACTGACATGGATATTTGGCTTGCCGATGTTTTGGTTAGGGTTTCATCCGGCGATGGTGGCTTTTGCCGGCGGCGTGAATCTGCTTTATCAATATTGGATACATACAGAGGCTATCGACAAAATGCCGCGATGGTTTGAAGCGGTCATGAACACGCCCTCGCACCACCGCGTCCACCATGCCACCAATCCGCGCTATCTGGACCGCAATTATGCCGGTATCTTCATCATCTGGGACAAGATGTTTGGCACGTTTGAACCGGAAACCGAGGAAGAGAAAATCGAATATGGCATCATCAAGAACCTGAAAAGCTATAACATTATCTGGGCTGTGTTTCACGAATGGGTCGGAATGGCAAAAGACCTATGGCACGCGCCGTGGAGTGCGAAATTAAATTACCTTATCAAACCACCCGGCTGGAGCCACGATGGGTCGCGCGATAGCAGCGAGACAATCAAGGCACGTTGGATTGAAGATACCCGGAAGAAGGCCGACTAGTGAGCAGCCTGATCAAAGATCCGATCGACTGTTTGTCCGGCGAAGAAGTTCTTGCCCGAATTGATGCGATCAATCGCAGTTGCGAAAGAATATTCGGACGGGGTAATCGCGCGAAAATAGCGAAGAAGTTGACCGGGAAGAGTGACATCACGTTGCATCAAATATGCCGCAATGAGGGCGAAATTTCTGCCTTCAAATTAGGGTATACGGAGAATCAAGCATATTTCTACAGCTGGTTGGGCGGCGTTATTCCGGAAGCACGCGGACAACATCTGGCACGTGCCCTGATGATCGCCCAACATCGATGGGCGAAAGAGCGAGGCTATCAGGCAATAACTACCAGAACCGAACTCGACAATGACCGCATGTCGAAAATCAATCTTTCTGCGGGCTTTTTCGAAGGTGAAACGATAATCAAGACGGATGGCAGAAAATTACGCTGCTTTCACAAGGCCCTGAATTTACAAAATGGTTAGGGCATCCATGAAACGATGCCATATTGGTAACAATATTAGTTTGAGGGTTATGTATGACAGAATTTGATATCATCGTCATCGGCGGCGGATCTGCGGGAAGCGCGGTTGCCGGGCGGCTCAGCGAAGACGGCAAGCGGACGGTCTGTCTGATTGAAGCCGGCGGCAATAACGACAACTTTCTGGTCAAAACGCCGGGAATGATGCCGTTCCTGCTCAAAAATGCAAACTGGCGTTTTGATACCGTACCGCAAAAGGGATTGAACGGCCGGATCGGTTATCAGCCGCGCGGCCGCGGTCTGGGCGGGTCCAGTGCAATTAACGCGATGGTCTATATCCGCGGCAACAAATGGGACTATGACAACTGGGCGGCAATGGGATGCGCGGGATGGTCCTATGACGATGTCCTGCCCTATTTCAAAAAGTCCGAAGGGAATGTGCGCTTCAAAGATAGTGGCGGCGATAACTATCATGGCGGTGACGGACCGCTGGCGGTGTCCGATCAAAAATGGCCGAACCCCGGCAGCATCGCTTTTGTAAAAGCGGCTGAAAATCTGCAAATGCCGATCCTTGACGATTTCAACGGTGCGAAACAGGAAGGGATGGGCATCTATCAAGTCACCCAAAAGGATGGCGAACGCTGGTCCGCCGCGCGCGCCTATGTCGAGCCGGGACGGAACAGAGAAAATCTGGACATCCGGACAAAGTCGCTGGTCGAGAAGCTGATTGTCAAAGACGGCCGGGTGACCGGTGTCCAGATAAAGCGCCGTTTCGGGAGTGAAACGATCAACGCACGCGGCGCAGTCATATTATCCGCTGGGGCCTTTGGATCCCCTCATATCTTGCAACTGTCCGGTATTGGTCCGGCGGAGCATCTGAAGGAAAAGAGCCTCGACCTTGTGCTGGACAAACCTCAGGTCGGCGAAAACCTGAAAGATCATATCGATTTTGTATCAGGCTATGAAACTGAGTCCCGCGAACTGATCGGGGACAGTTTGGAAGGCACGATCCGGATGGGCAAGGCGATCATCGAACACCGGATGAAGCGTACCGGCATCATGACAACTCCCTATGCAGAAGCCGGTGGTTTCTGGAGCAGCGATCCAGATGTACCTGCCCCCGATATCCAATATCATTTCGTTCCCGCGATGCTCGAAGATCACGGCCGGGAAAAAGTGAAGGGTCATGGCTTTAGCTGTCATGCCTGTGTCCTGCGCCCATATAGCAAAGGCACAGTTCGGCTGAACAGTAATGATCCTGCCGCACCCCCTGCCCTTGATCCTAATTTCCTTGACGATGATCGCGATATCGCGACCTTGCGCAAGGGCGTCCGGCATATGCAGCGAATCATGGAAGCGCCGCCGCTAACGGATTTCAAACCAACCAATCGTCATCCGATCGACATGAGCGATGACGCGGCGCTCGATTCCCTGATCCGGCAGCGGGCCGATACGGTTTATCACCCGGTCGGCACCTGCCGGATGGGCGGCGATGACGACGCGGTTGTCGATGCACGGCTGAAGTTTAAAGGCCTCGATGGGCTTTACATTGCCGATGCATCGATCATGCCCGAAATTGTCAGTGGGAACACCAACGCGCCCAGCATCATGATCGGGGAACGCGCCGCCGACTTTATCAAAGCAGATTTGGCTTAGGAAGAGAACATCGCTGGCATCACGAATTTGGAAAGCGCCAAGAAAAACACTCGGCATGTCTATGAAGACCATGCTGCAACATGGGATGAACAACGCCCGCGTCATTTATATGAGCGCAAATGGTTGGACCATTTTGCCAATACGCTGCCGCAATCCGGTTCCATCTTGGATTTGGGTTGCGGCGCGGGTGAGCCTGTTTCCCAATATTTGATCGCGCATGGGTTCCAAATCACCGGGATTGATTTCTCGCAGCCAATGATTGACTTGGCCGTAACACGTTTTCCGGAACAGACATGGCTCGCACAGGACATGCGCAGTCTAAAACTGGCGCAGCGCTTTGACGGGATTATCAGCTGGGATGGATTTTTCCATTTGTCGCAATCGGAACAGCGGCTCTTTCTGGGAAAATTGCCCAGCTTACTCAACAATTCGGCGACATTGTTATTCACCATCGGCACCGGGGATGGCGAAGTTACCGGGACCGTTGCCGGGCAGACGGTATATCATGCCAGCCTAGAGCCCGATGAATATCAAGATATCCTGATCGAACACGGGTTCAAACAGATAGAGACCGTCCTGGAAGATGAAGATGCTTTGGGCCGCTCCGTCCTTTTCGCAACGCGGTGATTGTTCCAGGTGTCAGACTTGGTCCACCAGCCGGATTTTCGGCCGTCCGGAAAAAGCGATTGATCCAATTCCAGCTTCGCCGCCGTCATAATTTCCTTATGGGTCAATCCCGGTGCTGTGGCGGGCAATATCGCCAACATGAAGGCGCGAACATTTTCATATTTTACCCGATCAACCTTGCTGACCTGGCCCGGTATATTGATATTCTCAACTTCGATTTTATCGGTCATATGCATCTCTCCCGCAACGCAGTGTAATTTTCTTTCCCGCGCAATGCAAAAAAAAGGCCGGGATACCTTCGTATCACCGGCCAAAAGTTGTTTGTTCACAGGAGGAACAATTTGAGGCGCCGACCCGAGATTGGGAGGGAGAACGGTCGGCGCCAAACTCAAAAATCAGTAATTATAAGCCTTTTCCCCGTGCTCACCGAGATCGAGCCCTTCGCGCTCAACTTCTTCGGTCACGCGCAGGCCAGTGACTAGTTTAGCAATGGAGATCGCGATGGCTGTACCCACGGCTGCCCAAACTATGGTGATCAGAACGCCTTCTGTCTGGATCCATAGCTGTGCACCAAGGCCAGTTGAACCATCGCCAGGACCGCCGAACATCGGCTGATAGACAAGGCCAGTGCCGATGGCACCAACCATGCCGCCAATGCCGTGGATGCCAAATGCGTCCAGCGAGTCATCATAACCAAGCTTCGGCTTCAAGAAAGAGACCGCATAGAAGCAGACGATCGAGGCTACCGCGCCAAGAATGATTGCGCCAAACGGTCCGCTATTGCCCGCTGCGGGGGTAACGGCCACCAGGCCCGCGATCACACCGGAACAGAAACCAAGGGCTGATCCTTTGTGGCCGGAGATCTTCTCCATCAACATCCAGAACAACGCGCCAGAGGCTGTCGCAACAAATGTATTGATCATAGCCAGCGCCGCGCTGCCGTCTGCTTCCAAAGCAGACCCAGCGTTGAACCCGAACCAACCAACCCAGAGCAATCCGGTACCGATCATCGTCATGGTCAGGCTGTGGGGCGGCATAGGTTCGCGTGGATATCCGATACGATTGCCCAGAATGAGCGCCGCTACCAGCGCCGACACACCGGCATTGATATGCACGACCGTTCCGCCGGCGAAATCAAGAGCGCCGCGTTCAAACAGGAAACCGCCGCCAGCCCAAACCATATGGGCAATTGGGAAATAGACGATTGTCAGCCATATCGCGCCAAAGACCATAACCGCAGAAAACTTCATGCGTTCAACCACCGATCCCAGCACCAGTGCCAAAGTGATTGCGGCAAATGTCATCTGGAAAGAGATAAATACATATTCCGAAATCACTTCATCGGAGAACGTCGCCGCCACGCTCGATGAATCTACGCCTGCGAGGAAGAATTTACCCCAACTGATAAAGGCATTGCCCTCTGGCCCAAAGGCCAAGCCATAACCGTACATCACCCAAATGAGCATCGCCAAACATGCAGCTGCTCCAATTTGCGTCATGGTCGACAACATATTTTTGGTGCGCGTCAATCCGCCATAGAACAGCGCAAGTCCTGGCAAAATCATGAGCAATACCAATATGGTCGCGGTCATCATCCAGGCATTATTGCCCGGGTTCGGGACTGCCGTGACCGCTTCTGCCGCTTCTTGCGCGAATACGGGAACCGCAGTGCCAGCAGCAGCCAGTGTCCCGAGAATTTTTGTAACTGTTTTCATTTCTTATGCTTCCCCGATTAAATTGCCGTTTCGCCAGTTTCGCCAGTGCGAATGCGAACCGCCTCGCCCAAGTCGAGGACAAAAATCTTGCCATCGCCAATGGATTCTGTTCCGGCAGCGGTTTGAATCGCTTCCACCACTTGGGCCGCCAGATCGCCGCTGCACGCGATTTCCAATTTCATTTTTGGAACCATATTGGTGGTATATTCTGCGCCCCGATAAACTTCGGTCTGACCCTTTTGACGGCCAAACCCCTTGACCTCTGTCACGGTCATGCCGGCTATCCCAATCGCGGTCAGTGCTTCGCGCACGTCGTCCACCTTGAATGGCTTTATTATGGCTATAATGAATTTCATGATGCCCTCTGATTTGTTTACAGAGTAGCTATCCGCAAAGGACGTGCCAGAATCGTAACTAACGGAATTCCGGCCTTTTTATGGTCGACACAGTAGCGTCAGCGTATAGAAATTGGGCAGACGAAAACAGGTGCCTATATTTTAGGCAGTCCTATTTGCGATTTTTTCCAGGATATTGGGAATGATCGCCTTCGTTTCGCGGTGCCCGATTTCAATCAATTCGTCCGCGCGGGTGAAATTTTGCATATCTATATGCCCAACCGGCGGTGACAGTTCGAAATCCGGTGGATCAAGCGCCAGAGAATAGCGGCCCAGATTACGCAGTGACAGGCCAACTGACGCGCGCACAATGGCAATGCTATTCGGTTCTTTCCCATCGCTTCGGCCAATGCCCGACATCTCGGCGCGGTTGATAAAATCATCCTGCAAATTGACCGACAGGCACAGCGTGTCCGGTGCCATTTCGCGGGCCGGTGAGACCGGAACCGGTAGCGCTACACCGCCATCCACCAACAATCGACCTTCATGTTGCACGGGTTTGAATATTCCGGGCAGCGACATGGATGCCCGAATTGCGGGCACCAGCTTTCCGTTCTTCATCACAATGGTATCACCGGTCCGCAAATCTGCGGCGACAGCAGCCACGGGATAAGGCAGGTCTTCGAACGTCAAATGCCCCAGTTCGCGGTCCAGCTCTTTTTCAATCGTACGCGCGCCCATCACCGCGCCGCGCTTAAAATGCGGATCCATGAATCGCAGCAGCGTCCGGAAGTTCGCAGTTCGGGCGGTTTCCTCAAGATAGTCGAGCTTTCCGGCGGCATAGCTTGCCCCGGCAATGGCACCGATAGATGTGCCCGATATCGCGGCAACCTCTAGCACTGATTCATCAATAGCGCGCAGCACGCCAATATGTGTCCAACCAAGGCCAGCACCACCGCCCAGCGCCAGCGAAATTTTCATAGTATCAGTCAAGCGCAACATCCTCTGCCAATATGGCCTTCGCTTCGTCTAGATCCTCTGCAAGAACCATCACCCTGGCGGGCAAGGCAATGCCTGCGCCTTCAACGATGTTTACGCCGCTATCGAAACAGACGGCACCAATACCGGCCGCCTCCAGCCGTCCGCGAATAATTTCAGCTTCAATTCCGTGCATATGGCGGGATAACTCAACCAAACTCATAGGTTACAGCTCCTGCGGATCAAAAAAATGCTCCGTTGGTCGTGAAGGCAGTCCGTCGATGCTTGTGGTGGTAGCCTGCACCTTTTGAAACCATTCTTTCTCGCCCGATTGTGCATGATATTTAACTAACGTTTCCCGTTCCTTTTCCAGTGTCATATGCGGAACACCGTAACCGCAACTTCCTTGAACAGTCTCCACCGTGATATCAAATATCTGTCTGGTGCCCGGCAAAATGTCGAAATGACCGGCCAGTTCCTTCCAGTCCGCATCCTGCGGTAGAACCGGCTTGCCTTTGCCATAGAGGCGCATAATCAACGCCGGATTTCCAAAATTGTTGAACATAATGGTAATCCGGCCAGCATCTGTCTGATCAGCGACCAAATGGGCATGAGTTTCATTTCCAGAGCCGCGCAAATCCAGATAGGCCACCCGATTGGAACCAAGCACACGAAACACGTCATAGCCTTTGGGTGACAGGTTGATCCGGCCATCTGCCGCAGCAGTCGCGACAAAGAACATCGGCTGTTTTGCAATAAAAGCCCGATGATCATCGTTCAGCGCATCAAAAAATTCAGCCATCCGAAAAAATCCTTTCAACGGAAGCTTTAATAGAACCGCCCTCCCAAAAAAGCCATCCAGATTGCAGCGGTTGTTCCATGCACGATGATAGCCGGCCATAATGAACCGGACCTGATGCGAATGTGGGATAAGATGATACCGAATATCAGCATGGCAAACCAGAAGGAAGGCATCAGAAACGTGCCATTCCATTTCGTTTCATTGACCATCCCGTAAATGGGGAAAAATGCGACAAAAAATAGTGTTGAAATCCACGCGGCCCATCGCGGCGTCAACTGTGCGAGTGATGATAGCAGCAGGCTGCGGAAGAAAAGTTCGAACGGCAATGCCACCAAGACAAAGCCGGTGAGCACTGCTTTGACATATTCTTGCCAGCGATCATGCGGGTACCAATGGGCCCATCCAAAGATAAGTCCGATAGCCGCGATAATCACAACAGACGGCACCGCGACTTTAACGACAGCAATGGATTGCGCGCCATTCGGAAGTGTTTTCAACCCAGTCCACGTTTCACGAAAGCTGCGCATCAAACTGAACATCTTACCAAGCCGCTCCGCTATCAATTGCTTCCTGTTCGCCAGCATGCATGGCCCGGCCCAACAGCTTGTTGCGGTGGGGAAAGCGTCCAAATTTCGTGATGGCATCACGATGGTTATTGGCGAATTTCGCATTGTTGCCCAATTTGGTGAACAGAGCGACCGACTTGTTTTGCAACCGCAGATCCTCCGCATGCATAAAGGGCATATAAAGAAACGGCCGCTGCTGTTCATTCAGCCGTTCATCATATTCCAAATCAACCGCCTGCTCCGCGACCTGTTGGGCAAGATGGTCTGTGGAGTAAGCATCGGCATGATCGCGAAACATATTACGTGGGAATTGATCGAACAGGATGGTCGCCGAAAGTGCCGTTTCGGCATCAGGTACGAACGTACTAACTATTTTCGATCTCTGTGCTTCCCAGAGTTCAAAAAAACGGTGCCTGATGAGATTGTCGGTAGCTTTGTTTTTATTCCACCAGTCTTTTGGCTTTAATTCCTCAAACCAGAAGCGCAGGATTTCGTGTGGCCAACCGGAAACACTCAAGCCGTGCCCCCAACCGTCAATCCATCTACCAGCAAAGTGGGCTGCCCGACACCGGCCGGCACAGATTGTCCGCCTTTGCCGCACACACCGATACCTTCGTCCAACGCCATATCGTTACCGATCCCGGTGACCTTGGTCAGTGCCGTTGGGCCATCACCGATTAGCGTCGCGCCTTTTATCGGTGCACCTAATTTCCCATTCTCGATCTTATACGCCTCGGTGCAAGAGAATACGAATTTACCCGAAACAATATCAACCTGACCGCCGCCAAAGCTCTTTGCGTAAATGCCGTCTTTCACACGGCTCATCAACTCATCGGGGTCATCTTTTCCGCCGCGCATAAACGTGTTGGTCATGCGGGGCATGGGTGCATGGGCATAGCTTTCACGGCGACCATTGCCCGTGGCCGGAACGCCCATCAAACGCGCGTTAAGCCGATCCTGCATATAGCATTTTAGAATCCCGTCTTCGATCAGGACATTTTCCTGCGTCGGCGTTCCCTCATCATCAATGCTGAGCGATCCGCGCCGTTCAGAGATTGAACCGTCATCGACAACCGTAACCCCTTTGGCGGCAACACGCTCGCCAATACGACCGGAAAACGCGCTGGTCCCCTTGCGATTAAAATCACCTTCCAGCCCGTGACCAATGGCTTCATGCAATATGATCCCGGGCCAGCCGGGGCCGAGTAAAACGGTCTGTTCACCGGCAGGAGCGTCCACGCTGTCCAGATTGACCAATGCCTGATTCAAAGCTTCATCAACGGCGCGGTTCCAGCGCTGTTCTTCGAATAGCTGGTCATATAGATAACGCCCACCCATCCCGAAGCTGCCGGTTTCACGCCGGCCATCATGCTCAGCAACGATCGAAACGTTCAATCGCACCAATGGACGGACATCCGTGGCAACGAAGCCGTCCGGACGGACTATTTCTACCACGCTCCAGCTTCCCGATAATCCAACGGAGACCTGTGCCACGCGCGGATCGCGCGCACGAGCGGCCGCGTCAATCTCCTGACACAGCGCGACTTTCTTTGCGAAAGGGATAGCCTCCAGCGGATTGGCCTCTCCATATAGATGCTGATTATTACCACGCGGTGGCGGCGCCGGCTCGCCTTTGGCCGGGTCCAGCAATTGCAGAGTTTGCGCAGCCCGCTTGATCGCGGCTTCGCTAATCTCATTACTGTGGGAAAAACCGGTCATCTCGCCCGACACGCCGCGCAGACCAAATCCGCTATCGGTGCTATAGTCCGCAGTTTTCAGACGACCATCATCAAAGCCAAAGCTCTCTACCGCGCTATATTGCAAATATAGTTCACCGTCATCGCAAGCATTGAGGCTGTCGGATACCAAGGATTTTGCGCGCTCCGGATCCAATCCATCGGCACGATAAAGAAACGAGCGGGGGTCAGTATTTTGTATCATTCACTTCATATAGAAACGAATTGGCTGGCGCGCACCCTTTTTAAGCAGGATTATTCGGTTTCGTGCGATTCAACCACGACATCCGCCGGGCCGCCGACCAAAATGAAACGCCGGTCGCAATATCCGCAATCGACATAGCCTTTTTCATCTATTTCCAGCCACACGCGTGGATGACCCAGTGCTGCGCCGTCCGGAATATCCGATGCGCCATCGCAGGCATTGCGCTTTTTTGAGGTGCGGACTGTTTCAGG
>CALKXX010000148.1 GCA_938003725.1 uncultured Sphingomonadaceae bacterium
ATTCGCCTCGCCATCGAGCATATTGAGCATATCCGCCGGTGCCATGCCCGCGCGTTTGCCAACTTCGAAATCGTTGAAATCATGTCCCGGGGTAATCTTTACCGCACCGCTGCCCAATTCAGGGTCAGCATGTTCGTCGGCGACAATCTTGAACCGCCGCCCCGTAATCGGTTGCTCGATTTCCTTGCCAATCGCGCTTTTGTAACGCTCGTCGGAGGGATGCACCGCCACCGCCATATCGGCGAGCATTGTTTCAGGGCGGGTCGTTGCAATCTCGATATAGTCGCGGCCATCATCCAATTTAGCGCCATCGGCCAGTGGATATTTGAAGTGCCAAAACGAGCCTTTGGTATCGACGGTCTCAACTTCCAGATCGGAAATCGCGGTTTTCAGCGCCGGATCCCAGTTCACCAGTCTTTTGTCGCGGTAAATCAGGCCATTGTTGTACAAATCCACAAACACCTTGAGGACGGCTTCGTTCATACCCTCGTCCATGGTGAAGCGTTCGTTCGACCAATCCATTGAACAGCCCAGACGGCGCAGCTGCCCGGTAATCGTGCCGCCGCTTTCCTCTTTCCATTCCCAGACTTTCTCGACAAATTCTTCGCGGGTAAAATCGGTGCGCTTTTGCTGGCGTTCGTTCATCTGCCGCTCGACCACCATTTGCGTGGCGATACCGGCATGGTCCATCCCGACGACCCAAAGCGCATCCTTGCCCTTCAGTCGTTCGTGACGAATGATGATGTCCTGCAATGTGTTATCCAGCGCATGGCCGATATGCAGTGATCCGGTGACATTGGGCGGCGGATTGACAATGGTATAGGGCTCCGCATCTTTGCGGTCCGGGCGGAAAAGGCCCTTGTTTTCCCAATGCTCATACCAGCGCGCTTCAATGGCCGCGGGGTCGAAATTTTTGTCTAATGTCATTTCTTTGTTCGCTCTCGCTCACTTTGCATTGGCATCCGCCAATGCTCGGTACCAGCCCGTCTCCCCCTCCCAACCACCCATAGGGTAGAATCACTGGGTGATTGGGAGGGGGAGACGGGCCGGCACCGCAGTTAAAAATCAATCATGTCTTTGGCATTGGATTTGGTGTGTGACAACAGAGTCTTTTGTTGGACCTCAGGCGCCGGGCGCGGACATCCGTCCGCTTGGCTTCCGCGCCATACGGCGCGACGGCCGTGCGGCCTTGCCGAGCTTTGCAACGGTGCTCTCGCGGTTCGAGCATAGCTAAAGATCGCAAGAGCACCGTTGCAAAGCAACGGCAAGCGCTGCCGCGCGTCCACAGCACAGCGAGGATAGCCAAGGGCGCGGATGCGACCGCCCGGCGCTTGAGGTTCTTAAGAAACTATCGCATCAATCTCTGCATTAGCTTTGGCTCTCAATTGTGTCTTGCAAGCCTTGAACCCGGGTTGTGCCGCAAGCTCCTGTGCTTTGGCGACGGACATATTGATCAGGTCATCCGGCATTACCGTCGCCTCAACCAATCCGGCGCCTATGGCTTCATTTGGGGCAAGCAACATGCTCGACAGAGCCAGACGCCGCCGCCAACTTGGCTCAAGCCAGTGATCCAAAATAACTTGTGGTACCGGGGGAAATGGCAGGCCAGCCTTGGCTTCTGGCAAACCAATTTTGTAGTTGCCGGTTGCTGCGTAAATCCAGTCTGCGCACAGCATCATGATCCCGCCAGCGCCAATGGCATTACCGTTGACCGCACAGACCAGAGGGCATGGTAAACGGTGGAGTGCTGCGATCAGATTATTGACGCCGCTGCGCGCCTGTTCCTGACCTGTTTCATCCAGCGTTGCGGCAACCTTTGTGTCCATTCCGCATGTAAAATGCTCACCGGCACCGGTCAAAACTATCCCGTTTTTGGGTGGATCACTGCAAAAAGCTTGTATCGCGGCCACGCCCTCTTCGAGCAATTCGGGGTGAAGCGTGTTGCGTTCACCATTGGTTAGGGTGACGATAATGGTGCCATCACGATCTTCGGTTGGGAAAAAGGTCATTTCAATTCCTTATATGTTAGGCACTGCGCTCCGGGCCTGATTCGGAGCCCAGACTTTAATCTTCGCCCTCTTGCCCGCCGGTATATTTGTGCATCCAGTCAAACACGGTCCGATGCCATTGCACGCTATTCTTGCCTTTGAGCACCCAATGGTTTTCGTCCGGGAAGATCAGCAATTTGGAAGGTATTTCCATTTCCTGTGCATAGGTGAACGGCATGATGCTCTGAGTGTAAGGAATCCGGAAATCCTTCTCGCCGTGAATGAACAATGTTGGCGTTTTCCAGTTAGCGATTTTGTTTATCGGGTTCCATTTTTCTGGATCAGCACGTTTCCACCAAGGGCCGCCATGATCCCATTGGTCAAACCAGAGCTCTTCGGTGCTGAAGGCAAAACTGCGCAAATCGAAAATTCCGGCATGGTTGATGATGCAATCGAACCTGTCCGGCCAGTTGCCCGCGATCCAGTTCATCATATAGCCGCCATAAGATGCGCCCAGCGCGCAGGATCGTTCGCCGTCAATTTGCGGGTCTTCTTTGAGCGCCGCATCAAAACCCAGTTTGAGGTCGGTAAGCGGCTTGCCGCCCCAATCTTGATTGATTGAGTCCATAAATTCTTGCCCGTAACCAGCGGACCCATGAAAATCGATGGAAACGACCGCATACCCCTGTGCCGCCATGACTTTGGGATTCCAGCGACTGGACCAACTATTGCCAAAGCTTCCCTGCGGCCCACCGTGCACCAAGAACGCCATGGGTAGTTTTCCAGACGCGTTCTTCGGTTTGGTGATCATCCCCCATATTTTATCGCCCTCGGCACCGTTGAATGAAAAGCGCTCGTTGGAAACCTCATCAATGTCCGCCAACTCGCGTCCATTGATATTGGTCAGTTGAGTAACCTTTCCATCCGGACTGCGGCGATAGAGATCGGTCGGAGCCTGCCTGCTGTTCATGGTATAAATCAGTGAACCGTCTTTCAGCGGTATGGTCGCACCGACATTGCCTGCACCCGTCAATCGGCTGACCTTGCCCGTCGCGGCATCAACCTCGAATGCGGGATGATCGAGAACATCCTGTGCGGTAACGATCATTGCCTTGCTATTGGGCGTCCATACGATGGAACCAACCGAACGGTCCCAGTCAGCGGTTATGTCCCGGGTATCATTGGTGCGAACATCATAGAGCAGAATCGATAATTTATCGCTTTCATAGCCCGGTCGTTTCATCGCCGCCCATGCCAGTAATTTGCCGTCTGGGGACATTGCCGGAAGTGTATCGGTGGCTTGATTATCGGTCGTTAAATTTTCGGCCGGGCGACGGTCGACAACGCTATCGGCATATATATCTAAATTGGTTGATTTCGGCTCATTGGCATTTGCTTCTCGCAGCGCGAAAAAAATCGTGTTGGTGGCCATTTCAGAAAAAGCGTCGCCGGGTTTGCCGACCGGTGTTGCCCACGCAATCTCTTCGCCTCCGCCGAACGGTTTGGAAGGACTGTCTCCGACAAGAGTTGAGCCAACAGCTATACCATCGCCATTGATTTTCCCGTCCTTCAAATCAAACGCAAATATCCGGCTATAGTTTCCCGGCGTTTCCCAACTGGACCAATGGCGTATAAACAGCTCATCATATTCACGGCCAGTGCCCGGACCGGGTTCTGCTTTGTTTCCATCGCCAATCTCGCCGTCTTTGTCACAACCAAATGTTGGACAATCCTTTGCGATGTCGCCCCAGACAGCGACCTTATCGCTTTTCGGGGATAGTTTATATCCTGCAATATCGGTTTTAAAGTCGCTTGCTCTCGCCGGGTCTCGGTCCGAAGGCTGAGTTGGCAGCGCTACCCCGGCCACCGTCATTGAGCCTAGATCATATGTGACGGAGAGCTTGTCTCCATCAACTGCTGAGCGCCATAGTTGTTCTGATCCGCTGGCATCGCTCAAATAGTAAAGATATTTTCCGTCTGATGAGAACGCCGGGCTATGTTCGCTTCCTTCGCCGTCCAGAATTTTTACAGGCTCTGCTTCGGGCAATGAAAGGCTTCTCAGCCACAATGAGGTCGATCGTTTATAGGTCTTGGGATCAGTCTCTGTCACCTGAAAGGCAAGCCATCGCTCATCCGGGGAAACCGCCGGTGCGCCCAAACGTTTCAATGTTGCGAGATCTTCGGCTGTCATCGGCCTTGCCGCCAACGGTGCCGTGAAGATTGTGCCGACCATCAACAGGCTGACAAATGTTGCTTTTGTGATATTTTTCATGCGCAACTGTTTAGCATGCGTCATTGGTAAGGCAAATGAGATCGCCCTATTGCGGACGCCTATGTTTACTGCTCGTTGAGGCGGCGGATTTCCTTGGCTACCAACTCTTCCACTAAAGCCGGCAAGTGTTGGTCCAGCCAGTCCTTTAGCATCGGACGCATCAGGTCGCGGGTCAGCTCCTCCAGAGAGGTTTCGCGAGCCGGCGAAACAGGCGAAGGAGATGTCGCTTCGTCTGCCGAGGTCAATTGTGACAGGGACCGACGCATGGCGTTCAATTTATCATCGTCAATTAGCCGCTCTTTCTTCCGGCGGTCACCAAAAACGCCTTGCGCCGACATCTCTTTTTGAGCGTGGGTTTCATCTGGAGCGCTTACCTTTTCTTCCGGTAACTCGTCGGTCAGTTCCAGAACTTCGTCATTCTGGTTTACCTCTGCTACAACCTCAACAGGATCGACTTTCGGTACGGCTTTCAGAGTTGGCTTCGGCTTTGCCGAAGTTTCAGATCGCACAGCTGTCTCGCCGGTATCCACCGCCTTGTCTTCGGCAATGATACGCTTGATGGATGAAAGTATCTCTTCCATCGACGATTCCTTATTTTGTTCAGCCATGATCAGCCCCCAATTTACAATCCATCGCGACCCCTGAATCGCCAATGACATTGTGCCTATTTACGTTATTTTACAACAGGCAATGGCTCTATGTCTGCTTTTTGTGCAGGCGTGTCAACGGTGCGCGAGGCTTCGGGTGTGGGATTTGGGTCACTTTGGAAGTCATATATGATATTTTTGACACGGTTATAGTTAACTTTTGGATCATAAAGTGGGCCACCCTCAAGTCCTAAGTCTTTAGCTTCCGCTCTTCCCATCGCTGCCAAGAGCGAGAATCCCGCAACATAACTGTTTCGTCTGGCGACTACGAGTTGTACCTGTGCGTTCAGCAATTCCTGTTCAGCGTTCAAAATATCCAAAATGGTGCGATTGCCGACGCTGTTTTCGGCGCGCACGCCTTCAAGAGACAATTCACTCGCTTTGACCGCACGTTCGGATGACTGGATCACCCGTTCTGATGCACGCCAGCTGGAATAGGCGGCCCGGGTCTGCGCGATAATGTTTCTTTCAACCGCGATGACTTGTTCATAGGCTTGGCCGGAACGAGCTTGCGCTTGCCGGATCTGTGCCGAAGGCCGCCCGCCTTGATAAATGGGAACGGTCGCGCGAACACCAACTTCTGCGGTAGATTGTTCCTGAACAAAATTTGCCCCGGGTACCGCACCGCCCAAAGTCCCATGGAAGTTGACATATCGTCCTTGCGCATAGGCCGAAAGCCTGGGTTTATTTGCGGATCTGGCCGTTTTGATATCAAACTCCGCTGCAGCACTTCTCTCTTTAGCGGCTAGCAAATCGGGGTTTTGTACCAGCGCAATATCGGCTGCTTCATCCGGCGATCCGGGAAGATTAGGAAGTGGCGGTGGTGCTTGGAGATCGCCAGGCACGCGCCCTACGAGCGCAATGTAATTTTCTTTGCTGCGGATCAGGTTGGCGCGCGCTGTTTCCAGATCACCCTTCGCAATTTCCAATCGAGATTCGGATTGTGCTACATCCGTTCGTGTTAGATCACCAATTTCAAAACGGTCACTGGTCGCTTGGAGATTCACGGACAACACACCAACATTCGCACGGTTGAGATCGACGATTGCGGAGTCCCGGATCACATCCATATAGGTTCCGACAACATTGGCGAAAATTGTTGATTCTGTGCCGCGCAAATCTAACTGGCCAGCTTCCACACGCGTCTTGGCTGCACGGACGGAATTTTTGATACCGCCGCCGGAATAGATGGGGACTTCTACGGACCCGCCCGCTGTCGATTGGCGAAGCGGTGCAGTAAAGGCATTTGCACTACGCAAAAAATTCTCTTGATACCCAAAATCACCGTTAGCACTAGGCAGACCGTCGGCCTTTGCGATCGGCACGGTTTCATCCGTAGCGCGCTGTCCCGCGCGCGCGCCCGTGAGCGCAGGGTTGGTTTGATATGCTGCAATCAGAGCTTCCCGAAGTGTATCAGCATAAGCCGGGGAGCCGGCCAAGACAATTGTCCCAGTACCCACTAGCAAGCCAAGTTTTGGGACAAATTTTGAAATCGTCCGGCGCTTCAACATTCTCAAAACTCTCCTGAAACGCACATATTAAAAAGTGAAACCCTTGGGTGCATCAAAACCTGGCAGCGGGGTGCCGCCGCAATCCGCAAAATATTGATAACCAACAATGCCTCCAGCCTTTCGGCCTATCGCCAACCGGGCGATACCATTGTCCAAAATCGCGGTCACTATTCGGCCACCATCCTGCAATTGATCTACTATTGCTTGCGGGACCTGTTCCACGATGCCGTCAATAATGATCACAGAATAGGGGGTGCTGTCCTTAAAACCCTCAGCGTGAAGGGCGACTTTTTCAATCCTTACATTGTCAGCACCTTTCAGCGTTTTTTTCGCTTTAGTGACAAGCTTGGCTGATTGCTCGGTGGCAACAACAGATTTCACCAAACGCGCAAGCACCGCAGCAGTGTATCCAGTCGCAGTACCGATGAGCAGTACATGGTCATCGGACTTCAATTCTGCGGTGTCGAGCAATCTACCGGTGGCCAGAGGAGAGTTGAGTGCGCGGCCTCCGCCAATCTGAACACCGCGATCGGAATAGGCGACGAGACGCTGTGCGGCAGGCACAAAGTCCTCCCGCGGAACATCACCCATTGCCGCTATCACACGGGGGTTTTCTACTTCGGTCGTCCGAAGCTGGCTAACCACCATGGCCTTACGCATTTCGCTGAAATTTTCGTGGCCCAAAATCAAATCCTCAATCGAACTTCTATGTACATATGTCATGTCTGTATTATTAAGGCAATACAGCGCTGGCAAATTTAAGTTGCTTCTAACCATTGTTTTGCTGTCCGCCAAGACGGATTTGAGCGAATTTCAGTCCGCTGCGGCTTTTGTACGACAATATGATTGTGCTTTCTGGTTTTGGGTCGGAAATTTGTACCTCTGATTCAATATTCGGCGGCAGTTTGAAGGGGCCAAGTCCGAACTATTGAACTTGCAGAACTGGAGCCGCCATAAAAAGCCTGAGAAAGCCCATCTCGTGCTTGACTTTAGAAGAGAATCCTCTCAATTGCGCCCTCCCATCACGAACTTTTTTGAGGCCCGATGGCGGAGTGGTGACGCAGCGGTTTGCAAAACCGTCCACGCCGGTTCGATTCCGGCTCGGGCCTCCAGAACCTGTTCCCAAGACGTCCCGGAACGTCTCTCAAGGCTCTGTTTTTCTTGATAAAAATCTGTTATAGTGTCCCGGACAATTCGGAGATGTCTATCCTAATCCCGGTACATTGATGGTACAAATGATGGACCTCTCAACAGTCTCGAGATTTGGAGGTCCATCATGTCACAAAATTACCGCCGGAAGTCTGGGCTAACTGCTGCTTGGGTAAAACGCGCAAAACCCAAGGATAAGCCTTACAAGCTGTCAGACCGCGACGGGCTGTATCTTCTGATCAAACCAAGCGGTACCCGCTACTGGCGAATGAACTACCGTTTTCACGGTCGGCAACGAACAATTTCCTTCGGACGTTGGCCGGATATTCTACTGGCTGATGCCCGCCAAAGGCTGGTCACAGCGCGACAGTTACTCGCTCAGGGCATCGATCCAGTGGATCAAGCAAAGCTAGATCGAATTGCAGATTCCGTGGCATCAGCAAATACGTTCGAAGCTGTTGCAAAGGAATGGTTATCGAAGAGGGAACTTGAGGGCATCGCGCCAATGACGCTCAAAAGAGCGGCATGGCTGCTCGAAAAGGTCTATCCGTCATTCGGCAGGCGACCAATCTCAAAGATAAGTGCGCACGAAGTTTTGCTCGTTCTCAAAAAGGTGGAAAAGACTAAACGCTACGATACCGCTTCGCGCATTCGTAGCACTTGTAGTCAGATCTTCCGGTATGCGATTGCTACCGCTCGTGCTGAACGGGATGTCTGTGCTGATTTGCGCGGGGCTTTGATAATACCAAAAGTCAAACACCGTGCGGCAATCACA
>CALKXX010000149.1 GCA_938003725.1 uncultured Sphingomonadaceae bacterium
AGCCAGACTATGACGCCAATGCTGCTGACGATAAGGACATAATGTGCCAGCGCGCCAAAGGCCGCCAAACCAGCTTTTGCCCCAACGCCTAACGCCAATGCGAATACACCGATTGGTGCAAGTGCCAAAACCCACTGAATGATGATCAACAGCGCATCCGCAAGTGCGTTGAAAAAGTTATCGAGAGTATCCCGCTGATTATCGGGCAAGCGGGATATGGCAAAGGCGAAAGCCAACGCGAATATCATCAACGGCAAAACCGCATCTTCTGCGGCAGCTGAAATTACGTTTGTGGGTATCAGGGCGCGAAGAAATTCAGTGAATGGAGGTATATCTCCGACGGGTTCGACATCTCCTAGCGCCAAACGCAGTGCTGAGGCCGCATCATCCGCGAGGGGAAATAGCTCCAATAGTGCCGGTGTAGCAAATGCCGCCATGGCCGAGGAACACCATAGGATGAATATCATGAAAAATATGGCTTTTGCGGTCATGGTTCCGGCGCGGGCCATGGACGCGGCTTTGCCAATTCCGACGACAAGCAGGGTGAAAACAAGTGGTATAACGGTCATGCGTAGCGCATTCAGCCACATGCTGCCGACTATATCTGCTGCGCCCACTATCCCGCTATTTTTCGTGCCAATAAACAGGCCGACTAAAACGCCGCTGACAAGGGCCAGCAGAATGATGATCGCTTTTTTCATGAATTGCGCCCCTGACACTCTTGAAATTCTGTTCAACCATGGCTTTTCGCCTCTGGCAAGCGATCATTAAATGTAAAATCGCATTATGGTGCTATTGAACCTTGGTATGGAAGTAGTGGTTGGTCTAGTAGCTGGTTAAGTTTGGAATGAAGCACACTAGAAAGCCTTTGATATGACAAAGAAGTTTTTCGGTACGGATGGTATACGCGGGTTGACCAACAAGCATCCCATGACCGCCGAAATCGCGATGAAAGTGGGACAGGCGGCTGGCCGTCATTTTCTGCGCGGTAAACACCGCCATAGGGTCGTGATAGGCAAGGATACTCGCTTGTCCGGATATATGATGGAAAATGCGTTGGTTGCCGGATTCACGAGCGTCGGAATGGACGTCGTACAGGTCGGTCCGATGCCGACCCCGGCGGTCGCGATGCTGACGCGGTCCATGCGCGCCGATCTTGGCGTTATGATTTCGGCCAGCCACAATCCCTATCATGACAATGGCATAAAATTATTCGGCCCCGACGGTTTCAAGCTATCCGATCGGGATGAGCTGCAAATTGAAGCTTATCTGGAAGAGGAAATACGGCTGGCCGCAGCGGCCGATATCGGGCGCGCAAAGCGTTTCGAAGATGCGCGCGGGCGCTATATCCACGCCGTCAAAATGTCTTTGCCTGATGATGTTCGGCTCGACGGGCTGAAGATCGTCTGTGACTGTGCCAATGGCGCGGCCTATCAAGTCGCTCCCTCGGCATTTTGGGAACTTGGTGCAGAGGTGATTACCATCGGGGTGGATCCCAACGGTATCAACATCAATGACAAATGCGGTTCAACCGACGTGGCGGCTTTGCAAGAGAGTGTTGTTGCCAACGGCGCGCATATTGGGATCGCGCTAGACGGCGATGCCGATCGATTGATAGTTGTCGATGAAAAAGGACAGGTGGTTGATGGTGACCAGCTGATGGCATTGATCGGTTGGAGTTGGAGTCGCAATGGGCTGTTGCGCGGCGACGGGATTGTCGCAACGGTAATGTCCAACCTTGGCTTGGAACGTTTTTTGAATTCGCATCATCTTGATCTGGTCCGCTCCAAAGTGGGCGACCGCTACGTATTGGAAGAGATGAAAAAGGGCGGGTTCAACGTCGGCGGTGAACAATCGGGCCATATGATATTACTGGATCACGGAACGACCGGAGACGGCACCGTTGCGGCGCTGCAAGTCATGGGCGAGTTGATCGATAGCGGGAAACCGGCCAGCGAATTGTTACATTTGTTCGATCCGGTTCCGCAATTGCTAAAAAATGTGCGTTACTCCGAAGGTAAACCGTTGGAGGATAGCAAGGTTCAAGCCGTCATTTGCGAGGCAGAAAAAGAACTGGACGGTGTGGGACGCTTGGTTATTCGGCCATCGGGTACGGAGCCACTCATCCGGGTAATGGCCGAAGGTGACAATAGTGATCAGGTCAATACGGTCGTCGACCGCATTTGCGCAGTGGTGGAAGAGGTCTCCCGCTAATGCTGGATCTTCTAAAGAAATTCCCCGCGTCCACTGCACGCAAGTTTAGAGGCAACGCCTAGTGGGTGCCGAGTTTCTGCTGATCGTGCTGGCGATTGCGGTAATGATCCTGTTCATTCCGGTCGCTATTGCTGTTGGAATAAAGATCATTGCGACGGACTGGTATTTACAAAATAGGCGCAGTCTGTTCGTCGGCTTAGCGGTCTTGGAGATCATTCTGCTGCTTTTGATATTTGTGACATTTTTTGGTGTGGCGATATGAAAAAAATCGCGCGGATATTATCGATTGCCGGTTCAGATAGCGGTGGCGGTGCAGGAATTCAGGCAGATATTCGGACAATCACGACCTTGGGCGGCCATGCAATGACCGCGATCACGGCGGTGACCGCACAGAATAGCGCCGGGGTCACCGCGGTTGACGTCATGACGCCGGAAATGATTCAAGCGCAGATTTGGGCCGTTGTCGATGATTTTGGCGTGGATGCGATAAAGATCGGGATGTTGGGCTCGCCGGAAAATGCGCTTGCGGTTGCCGGGTTTTTAAAATCCGTGCGCGGAAAGCCAGTGGTTTTTGATCCGGTCATGGTGGCGACAAGCGGTTCGGAATTGGCCGATGAGCGGACCGTAGCCGCGTTTCGGCAGATCATACCGCTAGCCACCTTAGTCACGCCCAATCTTGATGAAATGGAGCGTTTGGGCGGAGAGGCAGCGACAGCGGAATATGAAGTGCCGTTTTTGATCAAAGGAGGTCATGGCGAGGGCGATGTCGTGGTTGATCGTCTAGTTAGCCGAGATGGTGAAATTACGCGGTGGCAGTCGGGACGTATCAATACCCGGCATAGTCATGGGACAGGGTGCACCTTGTCGGCTGCTATCACGACACATCTTGGTTCTGGAGTGTCTTTGGAAGAGGCTGTTGGTCAGGCCGGCGACTATGTGCGGGATAGTTTGCGCGCTGCTCCGGATATTGGGTCAGGTCATGGACCGATGGGGATACCCGCCCGGTGAATATCGCAGGCGTTGACGAGGCGGGCAGGGGGCCTCTCGCTGGCCCTGTTGTCGCTGCCGCTGTTATTTTGCCCGAAGCACATGATATTATGGGATTGGATGACAGCAAGAAGCTTACCGCCAAAAGACGCGCTGTCCTAGAGAATGAAATTCTAGAAAAAACGATATATAATATAGCATTATGTGATCAACTAGAGATTGATTCCATAAACATACTGCAAGGAACGATGCGGGCGATGACGCGGGCGGTCGCGGGTTTGCCCAAGCGGCCTGATCATATCTTGGTCGATGGAAACCGTCTGCCAAAATGGGACTTTGAAGCAGAGGCAGTTATTGGTGGTGACGCCCTCCATCCCTGCATTTCTGCCGCCTCCATCCTGGCGAAGGAATATCGTGATCGCCTGATGATTGCGGCTGCGGAGCAATATCCCGAATATGGCTGGGAGCGTAACAAGGGATATGGAACGGCGGAGCATATGGCGGCGCTTAAAAAATATGGCCCGACACCGCTTCATCGCAAAAGTTTCGCGCCCGTTGCACAGCTTGAACTCATTTAATCGCAAAATCGCAAATTGGTTTCTCAATCGAGTCTTTTTGGTCACACCACTAGGGATGGAGTCTTTCGACGTTGAAAAGGCTCCATATCTGGTGGGGGACTCGTTTCGTTCTCCTTTTTCATACCGCGTTAACCATAAAGACACCGCTTTAACCTAAGTTAACGGCCTTGACCGTCGGCCGCCTTGGACTCACCCTGATCGCGGCTGGAAACAAAAAGGGGATGATCCTTCATGGGTATCATTGAGCGAATTGACGCGCCGAAGAGCAAGAATGCACCGCGAACGAAAACTGGGCATGTAAAGGTTGGCGCGTTACAAAAGGGTAAGGCAGGGGCCACTAAGAAGGTCACAAAACTGCCGTTAAACTCGATCCTGAAAATGGATTGTGTTGAGGCCATGGCGTCTCTGCCGGATGAATCGGTGGATATGATTTTTGCCGACCCTCCCTATAATCTGCAGCTTGGCGGTGATCTCTATCGCCCCGAAGGCGGGCAAGTGGATGCGGTCGATGATGAGTGGGACCATTTTGACAGCTTTGCCGCTTATGATGCTTTCACCAATGCCTGGTTGAAGGAAGCACGGCGTATCCTGAAGCCAAACGGCTCGCTTTGGGTGATTGGCAGCTATCACAATATATTCCGTGTCGGGGCTTCTCTGCAGGATTTGGGATATTGGATACTGAACGATATTATCTGGCGTAAAGCCAATCCGATGCCCAATTTCAAGGGCACACGCTTTACCAACGCGCATGAGACGCTGATCTGGGCGTCGAAGAGCGAGAAGGCGAAATACACGTTTAACTATCGCGCGATGAAGAACCTGAATGACGAGCTTCAAATGCGCAGCGATTGGGTCATGCCAATCTGTGGTGGGCAGGAGCGATTGAAGCGCAACGGTGTAAAGGCCCATCCGACCCAGAAGCCAGAGGCGCTTCTATACCGCGTGATGCTGGCCACCACCAATCCGGGTGATGTTGTGCTCGATCCATTTTTCGGTACTGGAACCACCGGTGCGGTGGCGAAACGCCTGGGCCGTGACTGGATCGGCTGTGAGAAAGAAGATAGCTATTGTGAAGTGGCGGAAGAGCGTATCGAGGCTGCGCTGCCGTTGGATGAAAGCTCGCTCAAAACCATGCAATCTCCGAAGCAGAAGCCACGGGTAGCTTTCGGGACGCTGGTTGAAACCGGATATCTAAAGGTTGGCGCAGAGCTTTGCAGCAAAAACCGCAAGTTCAAGGCAAAAGTGCGCGCCGATGGTTCGCTGGTCTGGGAAGGGCAGGAGGGTTCGATCCACAAGATCGGTGCCACGGTTCAGGATGCGCCTAGCTGCAACGGCTGGACCTATTGGTATTATAAGGACGGCAAGGATTTGAAGGTGATTGACAACCTGCGTCAAACCTATCTGTTGGCGACTGAGCCTTAGGATATGTCGTCATCGCTGGAACAACTGGAATCGATATCGCCGGATTCCAAAATCTATCTAAAGCCGGTTGGATTCTTGGATAGTCCGCAATATTTTTATGAACAAAATACTAAATTAAACAATAGTTTGATATGGTTTTCTAATATTGAATGTACGATATATGATGATACCGGCAGCGCAATCCGTGCGCTGGTTTCCGTACAGGATTGGGCCGACGCATTGGCGTTGATGCCAGAGCCGGTTCGCGTAAAAGCTGCGACCTTGTTCGCAAATCTGACCAGCGCGCATGAACCCCTAATGTGCGGTGATCGCACGATCCGTTTTGATCAACCTCATGTCATGGGCATTTTGAACATGACGCCCGACAGCTTTTCGGATGGCGGCAAGCATGGTGATGACCCTCAGGCCGCTGCTGATGCAGCCTTTGACATGGCGACGGCAGGGGCATCGATCATTGATATCGGCGGGGAATCAACCCGCCCCGGCGCAGAAACCGTGTGGGAAGGGGATGAAATCAAACGGGTGGTCCCCGTCATTGAAAAACTGTCCCAATGCGGCGCTGCGCTGTCGGTCGATACGCGTAAGGCCGCTGTGATGGAGGCGGCGATTGTGGCAGGTGCCCATATTATCAACGATGTTTCGGCGCTGTTGCATGATAAACGGGCTTTGGAAGTCGCCGGAATATCCGGGCGCCCGGTGGTGTTGATGCATGCACCATCGAGCGGTAAGAACCCTCATAAAAGTGAGGGTTATCAGAATATTGTTACCGATACCTTTGATTGGCTCGAACAACGTATTGAGGATGTTGTCGAAGCTGGTTTTGAGCGTGAGAAGATCATCGTCGACCCTGGTTTGGGCTTTGGAAAATCGCTCACCGACAATCTGGCTTTGATGAACAATATCGCGCTGTTTCACGGCCTTGGCCAACCGCTATTGATAGGGGCCAGCCGCAAACGGATGATTGGCGCTTTGTCCAGGGAAGCTCCGGTGGATCAACGGCTTGGCGGCTCCATCGCGTTTGCCACTCACGCCATTCAACAGGGCGCACAGATCGTGCGCGTGCACGATGTACCCGAAACGGTGCAAGCGGCGCAGATATGGCGCGGAATGCGCGATGCAGGGGTGACGGCGCTGGTTTAGGTTTTTGTCGCAGTAATCAGGCAGTATCGCAGGATATTCTTGCGATAGGCCCAGTGTAAAAACCTTGCGGTCACATGATATTTGATACGGTTGATGCCGGATAGCGACTGTGCTGGCTGTCCGTTCTGAAAATCATTCCACCACTGTGCAAAGCCCGGCATCACATCTGCGCTGATATCCTCGATCTTTATACGATCAAAACCGGCATCCTGTATTTCTTGCGCATATTCTGGTTCCGACACCATCTGGTTTTTTGGAATATGCGAAAGTTTGAGCATCACATTGAGAATCGCTCTATCCACCCATGAAGGGGTGCG
>CALKXX010000150.1 GCA_938003725.1 uncultured Sphingomonadaceae bacterium
CATGGTTGTATCTATTGCTATGCCCGGCCAACCCATGCGTTTCACGATCTGTCCCCCGGATTAGATTTTGAGACAAAATTATTCGCAAAACCCAATGCTGCTGAATTACTTCGGCAGACACTTGCTAAACAGAACTATAAACCGGAATCCCTTGCGATCGGCACGAATACTGATCCCTATCAGCCGATTGAAAAGACATTCCAGATAACCCGCCAGATATTGGAAGTGATGATCGAGACCCGTCACCCCGTCGGGATCACAACAAAGTCCGACAAAGTGCTCGCCGACATAGATATCCTCAAAATGCTCGCTAGGTTCCAACTCACGGCGGTTGCAATTTCGATAACCAGTTTGGAACCGAGAACCTCCCGGCTGCTAGAACCCCGCGCACCCACATCTGCAAAACGCTTGACGGCAGTTAAAAAACTGACGGCTGCGGGCATACCGGTACATGTCAATATCGCGCCAATCATTCCGGCCGTTACCGATCATGAGTTGGAGGCAATTGTCCAGGCTGCTGCCAAAAATGGAGCGCGAAGTGTATCATTCATCCCGGTACGCTTGCCGCATGAAGTCGCACCGCTGTTTGAAGATTGGTTAGAAACGCATTTCCCAGATCGCAAACACAAGGTCATGAACCTGATCGCTTCGATGAGAGATGGGAAACGAAATGATCCCAACTTTCATTCACGAATGCGCGGCACGGGACCTTGGGCCGAACTGTTGCGAACACGGATAGATATTGCGGCCAGGAAGAACGGATTGCGCAAGCCGCATTTTGTGCTGAGAACCGACCTGTTTCGGCGACCGATTGTGAAAGGCAGTCAATTGGAATTGTTTTGATTGCGGCCCCTGTGCTTTGCCGATCCCTGCTACGCCTCCGTCAGCGTTTTCAGTTTATATTCCTTAAATTCATCCCGCAACGCACGTTTCAGAATCTTGCCGGTTGCCGTATGAGGCAGCTCATCAACAAATTTCACTTCATCAGGAAGCCACCACTTTGCGACCTTGTCGGAAAGATAAGCGATTACGTCATCTTCTGAAACATCTGAATCCGGCTTTTGGACTATCAACAACAAAGGACGTTCATCCCACTTAGGGTGATAGACTCCAACCGCAGCTGCCTCTGCTACTCCGGGACAACCAACAGCTGCATTTTCGAGCTCGATAGAACTAATCCATTCTCCGCCGGATTTGATAACATCTTTTGCTCGGTCGGTAATCTGCATGGTACCATCAGGATGCAGGACGGCAACATCGCCTGTATCAAACCACAGGTCATCCTCTACGGCATCTTCATCGGCGCGGTAGTATCGTTGAATGATCCACGGCCCCCGGATTTCAAGCGTGCCACTGGTTTCTCCATCACGAGGAGCAACATTCCCATCATCGTCAATCACGCGAAGCTCAACGCCGAATGGCGGCCTTCCCTGCTTGCACACAACATCCACTTGCTCATCAAAGCTCAAATCATCCCAATTCGCCGGCAGCGCCCCCGTCGTGCCAATTGGTGAAGTTTCGGTCATACCCCATGCATGTGCGACCCTGATACCGTTCTTCATCAAACGTTCGATCATGGAACGCGGACAGGCAGAGCCACCGATGACCACCACCCCTAGCTTGCCATAATCGCCGCCATTTGCGTCCATATCCGCAAACATCGACAACCATACAGTGGGCACACCGGCGCTATGCGTGACACCTTCATCACGGATCAGTTTCCATAATATCGGTGCTTCATTGCTTGCTGAGAATACCATTTTCGCACCAACCGCTGCGCAGGCGAACGGTAATCCCCATGCATTGGCATGAAACATTGGAACCACTGGAAGCATGACAGAGCGTGTCGAAAGATCCATGACGTCGGGTTGGGTTTCGGTAATAGCGTGAATGACGTTGGAGCGGTGCTCATAGAGAACCCCTTTAGGATTGCCCGTCGTGCCGCTGGTGTAACAAAGGCCGCAAGGGTCATTCTCATCTACATCGACCCATCCGAAATCGCCGCTTTCGGCGTCGACCAGCTCCCGAAATGTTGGATAATCGCCTTTCTCTCCATCGAATTGAATGTAGTGTTCCACCGTTTTAAGTTGCGGTTTCAGCATCTCAATAATCGGCGTGAACATCTTGTCGAATAACAGCACCCGGTCTTCGGCATGGTTGATGATATAGACCAACTGCTCTTCAAACAGCCGCGGATTGACAGTGTGCAGAACACCGCCAATGCCAGCAGATCCGTACCAGCTTGTCAGATGATGGGCATGGTTCATCGCAATGGTGGCGATACGGTCACCCTTCTCCATACCAAGCCGGTGCAATGCCTGTGAAAATTTGCGTGCTTCCAAACCCACTTCGGCCCAATTACTGCGGGTAAGCGTACCATCGGCCCAATAGCTTAGTATTTCGCGCGTCCCGTGTTCTCTGGCAGCATGATCAATCAAATTTGTTATTTTAAGTGCGCTGGCTTGCATCGCTCCGGCCATCATTCTCTCCGTTTATATCTTTGAGAATGTTTTTCGACTGAATCCGTTCAGCTTACAAGCCTTAAATTGGGCTTTTTCTTCTCTCGCCGGATTGGGCCTGCTGGACCTAGATGGACATTATCCAATCCCCTGACCTGGCTCAAAACTTCGACGATCTCGGCGTCCAACTGGAATGATTTTCCCAAGCTGACAAGTGCACGCTGACCCGTCGTACTAGGCAGATTTGCGACCAATTCACTTTTGCCGCCCACCCTTGGAGCCAGCAGGTTTTTCAGTTCTTCCAATCCCGCCATGTCTTCAACATCCAATTCCATCTTTGTTCGGGTGGTTTGTTCCAACCCGTCCAGCGGGCGGACCTGGCGGATTGCAACCCGGGGGTTTTCGTCGGCTGAACGTTGGTCGAGTTCTACATTCAACAACGCGCAACGCCCCTCCTTTGCGAGTTCCGCCAATATCTCACATTGATCTTCCTCAAAGCAACTTCCCGAGAATTGGCCACTGCTATCAGAGAGGTCTGCCAAAATAAAGCGATTGCCCCGCTTGCTCTCGCGCCACCTCACACCCTCGATCAATGCTGCCATAATCGCCGGTTTGCGTTGACCTTCTCCGATTGGCCCCTCATCGCACAAGGCCGCGTAGGTCAATGCGCCATGCGAAGACGTCACCGCTTGAAACTGCGTAACGGGATGAGACGCAAAATAGAAACCGAAAGCATCGCGTTCCCGCACCATGATGTCACTAAGCGACCATCCCCCATGATCCGGTAGCCGAATGGCTTGCATATCGCTGTCACTGCCCTCACCAAACAAGCCGCCCTGACCGCTGCTCCTTGCTTCTGCGGCGCTGTTGGCAATGGATAGCAACATATCCGCACCATCATGTACGGACGCGCGGTTGGGCTCCAAATCGTCAAAAGCCCCTGCTGCTGCCAGACTCTCTATCTGTCGCTTGTTCATTCCCGCAGGATCAATTCGGTTTGCGAAATCATCAAGCGATTCAAACGAACCATTTGCTTCTCGTTCGTCGACCAACGCCTGCATCGCCTTTTGGCCGACATTTTTTAAACCGGCCAAGGCATAGCGAACTGCCAGCAAAGCACCGTCCTGCTCCTCGACCGCAAAAGACGGCCGGCTTCGATTTAGCGACGGAGGCAAAACCGTTACCCCAAGTCTTTTCATATCATCCACGAAGATGCTCAGCTTGTCGGATTGGTGCATGTCAAAACACATCGAAGCTGCATAGAATTCATGTGCGTAATGCGCCTTCAGCCAAGCCGTTTGATAGGCCAGCAGAGCATAAGCCGCCGCATGTGACTTGTTAAAGCCATAGCCCGCAAATTTATCAATCAGATCAAACAAGTCATTTGCCTGACCGGGTGTAAGGTCGTTCTGCGCAGCCCCTTCAACAAAGCGGCTACGTTGGGCATCCATTTCCGCCTGAATTTTCTTGCCCATCGCGCGGCGGAGCAGATCGGCTTCACCTAGCGAATAACCTGCAATTACCTGCGCGGCCTGCATAACCTGTTCCTGATAAACAAATATGCCATATGTTTCCTTCAGGATATCTTCGAGTAAAGCATGCGGATAGGCGATGTCAGCCCGTCCGTTTTTACGATCCCCAAAGAGCGGAATATTGTCCATGGGTCCCGGGCGATATAGTGACACAAGTGCAATAATGTCGCCAAAATTTGTAG
>CALKXX010000151.1 GCA_938003725.1 uncultured Sphingomonadaceae bacterium
GCCGTCTTGCCCAAATCGTCCCCATTGTTTGAAAAAGAATGCTACTCCGCTGGCCATGCATTGGTCTCTTACTTTAATCGCCCACTCCGGATTCATTGGCCGAGCCTGATTGCCGCTTTCTCCGCCAACTATTACCCAATCAATATTGTCCAGCTGCAACTCTCCAACATCTCCAATAAGGGGTTCGACAGACAAGAACCTGGTGGAAATATTTGCATCTTGCAGGTGGCGTATCCTACTTTTTGCTGGTGAGTCTTCTACAGATACGCCAATCCAAATATTGTTTGGGCATGGTTTAGATTTGTATCTGTTGTTTATATATTTTTTCATCAATGAACTTCTTTTAGTCAATACTTGAAAGATATGCCAGTCAGCTTCTTCCATTGTGTCAAATACACTATCGATAAATTTTTTCGGGATCTCTTTGTGAAACAAGTCGCTCATGGAATTCACAAAGATAATTTTGGGTGTCTTCCATTTTAAAGGCTGGGTAACTCGCTCTGGCCGAAGGGTCAGATCAAATCCTGAATTGAAATGATGGCCATCAACTCCGCGAAACCTTTCTGAAAAAGTTTCTGCGTAACAGTGATCGCAACCACGGCTAATTTTGGTGCAACCTGTCACCGGATTCCAAGTTGCATCTGTCCATTCAATTGTGCTGATTGTTGACATTTTCCAATTACTCCTGACGCAAATTTCTGATTGAGAATTTGTCTAACGTAAAATTGGTCGGTCTCAAACCAAAATCAAAGTAGATAGTTGATCAGGCCCTTCCACAAATCCAACACATAAGCTAAAGCCCCACTGAACCTGATTCATCAACCGTTTCACGGGCCTTTGGCGCTCTCCCCAAATGGTTGAAACCACTTTCAAACGAAGAAAGACAATTTATGACAACCACCGGCAACGACACTCTCGGCACGCGATCCACTCTCACCGTAAACGGCACTGACTATGCTTATTACTCACTCGCCAAGGCGGCGGATAAGCTGGGCAATATCGACAAGCTGCCGTACACGCTGAAGGTGTTGCTGGAGAATATGCTACGTTTTGAAGATGGCGGACATACGGTTGCGGCGGCGGATGCGCAGGCGGTGGTGGACTGGCAGAAGGATGCGCGGTCGGATAGCGAGATTCAATATCGCCCGGCCCGCGTGCTGATGCAGGATTTTACCGGCGTGCCGGCGGTGGTTGACCTCGCGGCGATGCGCGATGGCATTAAAGCACTGGGCGGCGATGCGGAGAAGATTAATCCGCAGGTGCCGGTGCATCTGGTGATTGACCACTCGGTGATGGTCGATGAATTTGGTACGCCGCAGGCGTTCGAGAACAACGTCGCGCTGGAATATCAGCGCAATATGGAGCGTTATGAATTTCTGAAATGGGGTTCGAAGGCGTTTGATAATTTCAGCGTGGTTCCCCCTGGAACGGGCATTTGTCATCAGGTGAATCTGGAAAATATTGCCAAGGCGGTATGGAGCTCGACCGATCAAAATGGTGATCTGGTCGCCTATCCCGATACCTGTGTTGGCACCGACAGCCATACGACGATGATCAACGGGCTGGGCGTGCTCGGCTGGGGCGTTGGCGGGATTGAGGCGGAGGCCGCGATGCTGGGCCAGCCGGTATCGATGCTGATCCCCGAAGTTGTTGGTTTCAAGCTCACCGGCGAATTGGCCGAGGGTATTACCGCGACTGATCTTGTGCTGACCTGTGTGCAGATGCTGCGCGAAGTGGGCGTGGTCGGGCGCTTTGTGGAATTTTACGGACCGGGTGTGGCGGCGCTCAGCCTCGCGGACCGGGCGACGATTGCCAATATGGCGCCGGAATATGGGGCGACCTGTGGTTACTTCCCGATTGATGACAAGACGCTGGATTATCTGCGCCTGACGGGCCGCAGCGAGCAGGATATCGCGCTGTGCGAAGCCTATGCGAAGGAGCAGGGCTTCTGGCGTCTGGACGAGGCGAAGGATGCGATATATTCGAACACGCTTGAGCTGGATATGACCAGCGTGGTGCCGTCGCTATCGGGACCGAAATTGCCGCAACAGCGCGTGTCTATGGCCGATCTGGATGAAGGGTTTAACCGCGATCTTGGCGAGGTGTTTGGCGCGAATGACGACGCCGGGCGGGCCCAAGTTGATGGCGAAGATTATAATTTCGGGCACGGAGATGTCGCGATTGCGGCGATTACGTCGTGCACCAATACATCGAACCCCAGTGTGCTGATCGCCGCAGGTCTGGTCGCGAAAAAGGCGCGCGAGAAGGGGCTTCAAAGGAAACCTTGGGTAAAAAGCTCTCTTGCGCCGGGGTCACAGGTGGTGACGGACTATCTGGATAAAGCCGGGCTTTCCGATGATCTGGATTATATGGGCTTTAACCTGGTCGGCTATGGCTGCACGACCTGTATCGGGAATAGCGGACCTTTGCCTGCGCCGATTAGCAAGGCGATCAATGATAATGGTATTGTTGCGGCGTCGGTATTGTCCGGCAACCGGAATTTCGAGGGCCGTGTGTCACAGGATGTACAGGCGAATTATCTCGCCTCGCCGCCGCTGGTTGTTGCTTATGCGCTGAAAGGGACCGTGCGCGAGGATATGTATGCAACGCCGATTGGGCAGGGCAGCGATGGCGAAGATGTTTACTTGAAGGATATCTGGCCGACCAATGATGAGGTTGCCGCCGCGATGGGCGGGGCGGTTTCCCGCGATATGTTTATTTCGCGCTATGCCAATGTCTATGACGGCGATGCGGCGTGGCAGGATATCGAAGTGACGGGCGGGGACACCTATCAATGGCGGGCCGGCTCTACATATGTGGCGAACCCTCCCTATTTTGAAGGCATGGAGATGACGCCAGCGCCTGTTGGAGATATTATTGACGCTAAGACACTGGCATTATTAGGGGATTCGATTACGACCGACCATATCTCTCCCGCCGGTGCGATCAAGGAAGACAGCCCAGCAGGCGAATATCTGCGCGATCATCAGGTCAACAAAGCGGACTTCAACAGCTACGGTTCGCGCCGCGGAAATCACGAAGTCATGATGAGAGGAACTTTCGCAAATATCAGAATCAAAAACATAATGGCCGACGGGAAAGAAGGCGGCTACACCAAATATAACGGCGAGATCATGCCGATCTATGACGCTGCGATGCGTCACAAGGCGGATGGCAATGACTTGGTCGTTATCGGCGGTGAGCAATATGGTACGGGTTCTTCCCGCGACTGGGCAGCGAAGGGCACCAACCTGCTAGGCGTGAAGGCTGTAATTGTCGAAAGCTATGAGCGTATTCACCGGAGCAACCTGATCGGCATGGGCGTTCTGCCTCTGCAATTTTCCGAAGGGGTCGATCGCAATACGCTGAGTCTCGATGGTAGCGAGAGCTTCACGATCAAGGGCGTTGCAACGCTTGATCCGCGTCAGGAAGTTGAGGTTGAAATGACCCGTGCTGACGGCACCACTTCGACCTTCAAGACGTTATGCCGCATCGATACCGGGAATGAGATGGAATATTTCCTCAATGGTGGCATATTGCATTACGTGCTGCGCAACCTAGCGGGGTAATCTCTCGCACCCCCCCCCCCTCACAGAGAAAGTTCAGACCAAAGCACAACCCGGCGTCAGCAAAATTTTGCGACCGTCCGGTTTGTGCGAGTTTATATCTGTACTGATATGGAGCGAATAGTGTCAATCAGGAGCGCTGCATCGGCCTTCAAACCGCTATTTAAAGCTGAATCTGGCATGAATATGTTGTAATAATCGTTGTTAATCAATCACTAAGATTGATATGAAGAAAATTGTGTAACGATGCGACAACTTTTGGCGAATTCCATGATGAAAGGAATTTGAACATGAAAAAGTTACTCGCAGTTGGATTGGCTGCCGCTGGCACGATCATGGTTATTTCACCGGCTCAGGCCGCGGAAGTTGATATCTCGGTCACCGGCCCGGTGGTATCGGATAGCATATCATCCGTCGAAGTCTTAGCTGATCAAGTTAAGGAAGATAAGGTAGAGCTGCGCCGGAGTGGGCGTCATTTTCGAAGCGGGCGTCATTTTCGAAGCGGACGGCATTTTGGACGGAATCACTTCAAGGGCCGTCACTTCAAAGGGCATCATCTGAAACGCAAACACTTCAAGAAGCGTCATTTCCGAGGAAGCCGTTTTGGCCATCGGGGCTTTCGAGGTCGCCATTTCGGGCATCGCAGATTTTAGTCACCAGTTTATAAGCTGCTCCTATTCAACAGCTTACATTATTCCGAGATATTTAAAATCTCGGAACCTAGCCCGCCACAGCGTTGATGTGGTAGGGTCGCAGGGTCAAGCGGCGTTCCCAATGGGGGCGTCGCTTGATTTCCGTTTGGGCTTTGGCGCTAAATTTGATGGAGCATCATAGGCCCATTTCCTATTTCGCGAGATTGCGGATGCCGTTAGTCTCTCCGGATAGGAGAACGACATGCCGCGACTGCGTGAAATCCCCCGATCGGAAGTGACTGACGATTTTGTTTTGACGCTTTACAATACCCTGTTTGGCGAGCGTGATCCCGTGGCCGAGCCGGGAACCGCAACCGGAACACCGGGCAACTGGTGGACCGTGTTCGCACAAGTACCCGATGCTTTTAAGCACACCACCGAAGGTTTCGGCTTCTATCGGTCTTCCAATCGCAAGCTCAGCTCAAAACTGCGTGAGCTTGGGCAAATACGTGCAGGATACGGGGTGGGATCTCAATTTGTCTATTCACAGCATAGCAAAGCTATGCGTTTTGAAGGTTATTCTGAAGAGCAAGTCGCGGCCATCCCAAATTGGTCGACGGCGGATTGCTTTGACGAGACCGAACGCGCTGTTTTGGCTTACACGGATTGTTTGGTTTTGCAGCACGGCAGAGTTCCAGACGGTATTTTCGATGCACTGAAAAAGCATCTGAGCGAAGTTGAGATCATTGAACTTACTTACATCACTTGCACATATATGATGCATGCAGTGATGAGCCGGGCGCTGAAATTGGAATTTGATGATGTACCGGAACCTGTGGTTGAGGTCCCGGCTCCCGAAGGCGCGACTGCGGATGTTATGGGTATGGTCGACAAGAGGAAGAACGAATAACAAAACCACCGTTATTCCGGCCAAAGTGGGAATGACCCGTTGAAGGAGATAAGAAGGATGTCCTACCACCATCTCGCACTTGCCGCGCAAGATATGCAGGCGATCCATGCCTTTTATGAAGGCATCATGGATTTCGAACTGGTCAAAGTTGAAATTGCACCCGTCATGGGTGGCGGATGGGGCAAGCATTTTTTCTATCGTATGGACGGCGATGACAGCAAGTTTATCGCTTTTTGGGAGTTGATGGATACGCCCGCAGAAAGCGACTATTCGTACGATTTGAACGACGCAGCGGGCACACCGCAGGGCACCAACCACTACAGCTTTTCTGTGGATAGTCTGGAAGAGCTGGACGCATGGCGAGCCAAGTGGAACGCGGCGGGGCTAGATGTGTTGGAGATCGATCATAATTGGTGCCGATCCATCTACACCCGTGACCCTAACGGCAACATGGTGGAATTTTGTCTAACGACCGGCAGCTTTGACAATGAAGATCGCAAGCGGGCTATTGCCGCGCTGGGTGAAAAGGAAATGAATGCCTCCCCGCCGCCTGCGATGATGAAGCAATGGCTCGCTGCCGATGCCTAGTTAAACATGTTGATCGATCAGGACAGGATTTCCATCGGGATCAAGCATTGCAATTGATGCAGGGCCGCTGGAATCTTCAGCAACTTCGGCGGTCAATTCCACGCCCGATGCCTTGAGCGCCTGTTGGATACTCCGCACATCCTCGAATTCATCGAGTGGCTGGGCATCCTGATCCCACCCTGGATTGAACGTGAGCGTATTTTGCGGGAACATCCCTTGGAACAGCCCCAATATGGTATCGCCATTCTTTAGTATCAGCCAATTCTGACTGGCATCGCCGCCAAATTCGGAAAATCCCAATTTGGTGTAGAAGGCTTTTGAAGCTGCAAGATCTTTAACCGATAGGCTGATCGAAAATGCACCTAGTTTCATGATTCTCTCCTTTAGTTTTATTGTTCTTTAGCCACGCGCCGGTAAAAGTTTTGGGTTGCGCAGCAATGCCGCCGAAATTAGTGACACGACTAATCCAACCGGAAAAATTTCGATGGTGCCGGTTAGCTTCATTGGGGGTGCACCATCGGTCGTTTCAACTCGCTAAACTCTAGCTGGCAAGATGCAGTTCGGGTCGTCCCGATCGCTTCGTGTCATTGGATCGAAGTCCGCGTAATATTGTATTGACGACGAGCTGCAGGCGCTCTTCGGTCGCCAGATGCGGCATCTGCATCATTATGTTGGGGTTGCAAAATGGTTGAGCCATAACATTTACCAGTGACACAACTTGATCGAGCTCTAGACCCTTGAAATATCCAGCATCCATGGCTTCGGCTAGAATCGTGGCCATATAGTGATCGGCGAGATCGACATAGCCTTTGATGACTTCAAAATGTTCATCTCCAAGCTCCATATAGGATGCGAACAATTCAGGATCTTCTTCCAACTGGGCACGTTTTATCGCAAGCCGCCTAGCGAAGAATTCAAATAGTT
>CALKXX010000152.1 GCA_938003725.1 uncultured Sphingomonadaceae bacterium
ATCTTGCGGCGTATAATGGAATTTGGTGACGATGCGCTCGTGGATGTCCGGGATCAGCCGTTGGCCGATTTCGTCCAATATCCGTTTTTCGTAGATCGGCCCCATTTCTTCCCAATCGATTGGCAGTTTGCCCTGATGAGGAACCGGCGCAAGCACGTAGAAAGTGCTGTCTCCTTCCGGGGCCATAGTTGGATCAGTGACAGTCGGGTGATGCAGGTATAACGAGAAATCACTTGGCAAAACGCCATTCTCATAAATATCTTTCAACAGCCCCTTATATCGGGGACCGAATAGGATCATGTGATGCGGGATACCCGGCCAGCTGCCTTTGACGCCGAAATGAACGACAAATAGAGAAGGTGAATAGCGCTTCTTTTTGAGCGAGGTCGTTACTTTTTCACTGCGACTTTTATGACCCAGCAAATCCCGATAACTGTGCATAATGTCGGCATTGGATGCAACGGCATCAAAATTCTCACTCCATCCGGATTTTGTCGTGACGCCGGATGCGCTGTCCCCATTGGTATCGATGCTGACAACCGGATCGTTCAGACGGATTGTTCCGCCAATACGTTCAAAATGTTTCACCATCGCGGCGATCAGCATATTGGTACCGCCCTTTGCAAACCACACACCACCCAACCGCTCCAGCTTGTGGATCAATCCGTAAATAGCGCTGGTGGTCATAGGGTTGCCGCCGACCAAGAGCGACTGGAACGAGAGGAACTCCCTGAGCTTTTCATTTTTCACGAAGGTCGAAACCTTCGCATAAACCGATCTGTAAGCCTGAAATTTCATGAGGGCAGGAGCGGCACTGATCATGGATTTGAAATCCAGAAATGCTGTGGTCCCCAGTTTTACGTAGCCTTCTTCATATAGCCCGCCGCTATATTCCAGGAACTTCTTATAGCCTTCGACATCATCTGGCTCGATAGCCGCAATATTGGCGTGCAATTGCTCCGGGTCGTTTACATAATCGAAATTCGTGCCGTCCGGCCAATTCAATCGATAGAAAGGCGATACAGGCATTAGCTCTATATCCTTCGCCATATCATGCCCGGTTAAATCCCAAAGTTGCGACAGGCATTCCGGATCGGTGATTACCGTTGGGCCGCCATCAAATATGAACCCTTCTTTTTCCCAGTAATAGGCCCGACCGCCCGGCTTGTCCCGACTTTCGATAATGGTTGTGTGGATACCGGCGGATTGCAGCCTTATGGCGAGCGCCAATCCACCAAAGCCGGAACCGATCACGGCGGCTTTTTTGAACAGATCGGATTGCTGGTGGGACGCTTCACTCATCGGATTTGATACTCATCGATATTTCATCAACAGCGGAATAGCTCTTGAAATGGGAATGGGCGGCTTGCCGGTCAGCAAACGGGCTTGATCCGCTATGGTAGATTTTCCGGCATAAAACCGTGCCAGTAATTTCTCATCCTTGGTATATGTATGCTCAAGTGTCTTATAACGTTTGTCCGGGTCAGCTCCTTTGAACATGAAGGCGCACAACATCCGATAGAATTTCCCATTTTTCCAGTGTTTTGTCGCTAGGTTGCGCATTTTTTTGTCGAGACTTTCCTGCGTTATCTCTGGCATGGCCGCAATCAACATCGCCGTCCGCACCGCCATGGGAAGAGTATAACTGGTAATCGGCTGGATCAGGGCAGCCCGCGTGCCAGCCCTTGCATCCGGACCCTTGTTCGATTTCCAAAACGCCTTGAAATTCCCGCCATAGATTACTGGCAGTTGTCCCGTTTCGCTGTAATTAATCTCTTCGATATCCCAATCCTGCCGCGCTGCATATTCTGTAATACGCTTGGAAACCACTTCTGGATCGATATCCTTCGTATCGGAATAATAGGTGTCTTCAACGAATATTTCGGTTGCGGTGAACGGCAGACAATAGATGAAACGATAACCATCAATCTGATCGACCGTGGCATCCATGATGATCGGGCGATCCAGACCATGGGGCTTTTTAAGCCGCAGCATCTGTCCACAAAATTTTTGCCATCCATATTCCAGATCAGAAATATTGCCGCCGCCACGGACATCCAGCAACGTTTCAGCAGCGATCTCATTGCCGCTATCTAGCTTGACTAAGCCGTTTTTGATTTTTGTGATCCTGCTACCTGTCTTAAGCGCATGTGCCGGCAGCTTCTCTTTCAGCTCTTTGTCCAGGTTTTTGGATTCAATGGAGTAATAGCCATTGCTTAGGTTACGGCTATATTTCGGAAAATGCACATCATAACTGTCCCATTTCCGTGAGATTAAAGGTTCCAGAAGCCATTGATCTTCAGGCTCGACGTCGCTTTCAAAAAAGGACCAGATATGATGGCCGCCAAAGTGATCATTGGCCTCTATCAACGCTATAGACAGCTCCGGGCGCAAATTATTCAGCGTCAACGCGATCAGGCCGCCGGTTAAACCGCCGCCGGCAATTGCCAGATCATAGTGATTTTTCGCGGGCGCTTTCTTCGGCATTTGGCCGCCTTAGCCGAAGGGGAAGGCAGGGGAAAGCCTGTCTTAAGGGCAGTATGAGAATAACCGATTATCGCTTGCTCCCGCCGATCGACACGCATAATTGACTGGCATGGATTTCATGCTCCCCGTCCTGCTGTCCGCGCTTGCGATGACATTCATCGTCGGCGGTCGCTATTTAGTGAGCAGCGGCTTTTTCGCATGGCTGACGAAGCGTGTGATCCCTGGTCACTATGATAAATTGCAGCACCAAATGTCGCGTGAGATACGCTGGTCTTTGATTTCAGCAGCCATATATGGCGTGCCGGCGGGTGTCGTCGCGTGGGGGTGGCAAAACCGGGGTTGGACGCAAATATATGAAGACCCGAATATGTACGCATTGTGGTATTTACCCGTGTCGCTTTTGGTATATTTATTCATTCATGACACTTGGTTTTATTGGACGCACCGGCTGTTTCATCAACCGCCCTGGTTCAGATTGGCGCATGCGGTGCATCATGACAGCCGCCCGCCGACTGCCTGGGCGGCAATGAGCTTTCACCCGATAGAAGCTGTTAGCGGCGCGTTTGTAATTCCGGCTCTGGTCATCGTGGTTCCGATTCATGTCGGCGTAGTGGGATTGGTCCTGCTGATCATGACCATTATGGGGGTTACCAATCATATGGGGTG
>CALKXX010000153.1 GCA_938003725.1 uncultured Sphingomonadaceae bacterium
GTCGCTGTCACGATGACAACAAGATATACGCCGAATCACTTGAAAAAGAACTGAATTCTGTCAAATCGGCACCACTTGATGCAGATTGCCATTTCACCGCCCTGATTGGGCTAACGAAAACGATGGCGATTAAGTCGTTTGAAACCCAACGGCAGCTTACCGAAGCAAGCGAGAGTTTGGCTGAAATGCGCCACAAATTGGCGGATGCCACTGAACAGGCGGAAAAAGATCAACTGACCGGCCTGCCCAATCGCTGGGCCTTTGAAAAACGGCTGGATGAAGCTGTTCACCAATCACGTGAGTTGGTCGAGCCGTTGTCCGTGGCATTTATCGACGTCGATCATTTTAAAGCGGTAAATGACAACCACGGTCATGAGGCCGGGGATCGCGTGCTCCGCCGGATCGCCAAATCACTGGACCTGCTATCCGATGAAAACTGCCACGTCGCGCGGCACGGCGGAGAGGAGTTTGTTGTGCTGTTCAACGGCAAAACCAGCGCCGAAGCGGCCGACATCATCGAAGAGTCCCGGGCAGAGCTTTCGTCTCACGATTTCACCAATCAAGCGACCGGAGAGAAGATCGGGCATATCAGTTTTTCCGCCGGGATATCCAGCCTATCCGGTGATGGCGATGCCAGAGCGATGTTAAGACGAGCCGACGCTGCGCTGTATGAAGCCAAAGACCAAGGGCGCGATCAGGTTGTGATACAGAATTAAACCAATCTTAGTAGCCCTTGCATTCCCAACCCAAATCCGCCATAGGCCGCGCGTCCGCGTGAATTGGTGCGCCGAATCACACGGAAAACAAAGAAAGCCGGAGGGGCGTGTCTGCATGGTGCGGCGTCAGCGATCGGTAGAAATGAAGGAATATCTGCATGCCAATGTATGAGCATGTCTTCCTCGCGCGTCAGGATTTGAGCCAGTCTCAAGTTGATAGTCTCGCTCAGGAAGCCACTAAGATCGTAGAAGACAATGAAGGTAAGGTCGTTTTGACCGAAACCTGGGGTCTGCGTACGCTCGCCTATAAAATTCAAAAAAACCGCAAAGCACATTATGTGATGCTGCGGCTTGATGCTCCCGGCAATGTGATCGAGGAACTTGAGCGCCAGACCCGCATTAATGAAGACGTGCTGCGTTTCCTGACCATCCGCGTCGACGAGCATGAAGAAGGTCCGTCTGTAATGATGCGCAAACCCGAACGCGACCGCAAACCGCGCCGCGACGATAATTAAGCCAGAAAGAGGAGTATAAACATGGGACGTCCATTTTTCCGTCGCCGCAAAAGCTGCCCCTTTTCCGGCAAAAACGCCCAACCGATCGACTATAAAGATGTCAAAATGTTGCAGGGATATATTTCCGAACGCGGCAAGATCGTACCTAGTCGCATAACCGCAGTTTCCGCCAAGAAACAGCGCGAATTGTCAAAAGCAATCAAACGCGCTCGCCATCTTGGCCTGCTGCCTTACCTCGTGAAATAGGAGCGAAACGATGGATATTATTTTGCTCGAACGTGTCGAGAAACTGGGCGGCATCGGCGATGTTGTAACCGTGAAGAACGGTTATGCCCGTAACTTCCTGTTGCCGAACAAGAAAGCCCTGCGTGCTAACGAAGCCAATAAAAAGGTTTTCGAAGCCAACCGCAAGCAGATCGAAGCTGATAACGAGGCGAAACGTAAAGAAGCGGAAAGTGCTTCTGGCAGTGTCGAGGGTAAACAGATCGTTCTCATCCGTGCATCCTCCGCCAGTGGCCAGCTTTATGGCTCAGTGACGGTACGCGACGTTGTCGAAGCGTTGAACGCCGATGGTGCCGACATTGAAAAATCAATGGTCATCCTCGAAAAGCCAATTAAAACAATTGGTGTTTTTGACGTCCGAATCCGCCTCCATCCAGAAGTATCCGTTACGGTAGAGGTCAACGTGGCCCGTTCCGAAGACGAAGCTGATCTGCAAAAAGACGGTATCGATGTAATCGAACAGATGTTTGAGGAAGAGCAAGCCGAATTGGCTGCCGCTGCCTTGATGCCTGAAAGCGAAGATGACGGTTCGGAAGATGATGGCGACGCGAAAGCGGAAGATTCAGATGGCGATGAGCCTGCTGCAGAAGAAGAGTCTAGCGAAGAAGAATAAGCTCTACTTTATTAGCTATTGAAAAGCCCGGAAGTGGTGCGTTACAAACTAACGTCCACCTCCGGGCTTTTTCTGTTTATGTGAACCAAATTGATATGGGACGATAGTGAGCAACTGGCAGGAAATTTTTTCAGAAGACGCAACCATGTTTCCCCATCTGCTTGATATTGCGTCGGATCAGATATTGGTTTCTCACCTCGAGGAACAAGACTATCGGGCGGCCAGTTTCCTCGATCAGCGCATTGTAACACCCCAATTGAAACGGCAGTTAATTCCTTGGTCCACTCTAGCTCAAGTCGCATTGCCAAAAACCTCCTCACCGCAGTATATTTTCCACATCGGGCATGTCGGTTCGACGCTTATCTCTAGGTTATTGGGGGAATTAGGAACGGTTTTAGCGCTGCGCGAGCCACAAATGCTCCGCAATTTAACGGAAATCTATCGCCTTCGCGGCGCACCGCATAGCCCATGGTCCCCCGAGCTATATCAAACCCGATTGGCCGAAGCGATGTTATGGCTGTCTCGCGTTTTTCATTCAGATCAACGGGTCATGATCAAAGCAAGCAGCTTCGTCAGTGAGCTTGCAAGTCAGTTACTCGAAGATGGTCAGGATGCACTGTTTCTTTATGCACCGTTGGAACGATATCTACCGACAATTTTGGCCGGCGATGCGTCGGTACAGGAAACCCACAGCCTTGCAGGCGACAGATTGCAACGCCTCTCCCAGCGTCTTGGCGAAGCGCCTTGCAATTTATGGGAATTATCCCTCGCCCAAAAAGTAACCTTGAGTTGGTTCTGTGAAATGACAACGCTTTATGACGCAGCTAAAAGCTCGACTTCTGCCAATATCAAGTGGTTGGACTTTGAAGACTTTCTCCACGCTCCCGCAGAACAATTGATCAGCGCAGCCAACCATTTTGGTCATGCACTGTCGGATAATGTGGCAAATACGCTTATATCCGGTCCGATCATGTCGTCCTATTCCAAAGCGCCGGAACATGACTACAGCCCCAATCTGCGGCAGGAATTGCTTCAGGAAGCATCAAAAAAACATGCTGCAGATATCCGTGTTGCAGTGCTATGGGCACAAAAACTCGCGACAAGATATCCGCAAATACGTGATGTCATGGCGCTTGCCGAAAAGAGGGCATAATGTTCAAACAACTCAATCTTTTGGATACCGGGCAGGTCAGTGAAATCAAAAAAATTGCCGCAGATGCGCAATTTGTCGATGGTAAGATCAGTAATCCACATTCCAAGGTTAAGAACAATCTCCAACTTCATGATCTTGAAGCCTACAACAAGACATCACAAATTCTTCAAGACGCTCTGATGTCAAACCCGGAATTTACCGATTTTGCATTCCCGGAAAAAATCGCTCCACCACTGGTCACCCGCTATCAGCCCGGTATGCATTATGGTCTGCATGCTGACAGTGCGATCATCCCCCTGCCCGACGGTCCAATTCGTTCAGACCTAAGTTGTACCATTTTCCTGAACGATTTGAATGAAAGCAAGGGCGGCGCCCTGCACGTGACACAGGGCGAAGCCAGCATGCGGTTCAAGGGCACACCTGGCAGCGCCATCGTCTATCCTTCGCATAGCTTGCACGAAGTGGAAGAAATATCAGAAGGAGAACGGATGGTTGCGATTACCTTCATTCAAAGCAAGGTACGCGACGTGATGAAGCGAAACTTATTATATGAATTGAACGAGGTAGCCGCCTTGGAAGGGCTTGGCATGAAGCATGAAAACTACACACGCATGCAAGCCATTCAATATAATTTGATGCGGATGTGGATGGAATAGAGAACCCGATGCGGCCTAGGGTCCTGACCCTAGTAACCCATCAAGCTCATCACTTCCTTTCGGCTGCGCGCGTCATCCAGAAAACAACCCAATAGCCGGCTCGTCGTCATTCCCACGCCCGGTGTTCTAACCCCGCGGGCCGTCATGCAGCTATGACTAGCCTCGATCACCACAGCCACACCGTGCGGCTTCAGATTATCCCAAATACATTCGGCCACTTCTGCGGTCAGGCGCTCCTGCACCTGTAAACGGCGCGCAAAACCGTGCAATACGCGGGCAAGCTTAGAGATACCCACCACCTTGTCGGTCGGCATATAGGCAATACTTGCCTTGCCGATAATCGGCGCCATGTGATGCTCGCAATGCGAATGAAACGGGATATCTTTAAGTAAGACAAGTTCATCATATCCGCCGACTTCTTCAAAAGTACGTGCCAGATGCATTGCGGGGTTTTCGCCATAGCCCTCGCAATATTCTTTCCATGCCCGCGCTACGCGCTTGGGGGTATCTACCAGCCCTTCGCGAGTAGGGTCGTCCCCTGCCCATTCCAGCAACGTTCGGACGGCATCCTGCACCTCGTCGGGAACAGTCATTTTCTTCGCTTCCCGTTCGGCGAGCGCATCAGCGATAGAATCGGAATAATCGGCCACACGTGTTTCCTTTATGATTAGGCGCAATGTCTATGAATTAGGCATAGCACCTCACACAAGCAAGTGCACCAAAGGTCATGTTATCAGGCTAAAGGAAAATGGCGCGCTCGGGAAGATTCGAACTCCCGACCCCTTGATTCGTAGTCAAGTACTCTATCCAGCTGAGCTACGAGCGCTTACCAGTGCGTGCAGATAGGGGTAGAAGCCGGTTCTGGCAACCCGTTTTTGCTATTTTTCCGCATCAAGCAACAGCCGTTCGCTTTCCATTGCGTCGACATCGTCCAGTGTGTCCCTGAACAGATAATATTTTACCGGAAATGGAGAGGTTTTCACCTTTACCGCGATGCTACCATTTGATTGCAGCGTCATATTGGCTTTGGCCAACAGAGGGAGATCATCAGCCTGATATTCCCCCGCACCGACACGTTTGATATCCTTCAAAATCACCATATTCGGCAAAACCCTCAAAACAAATGCATGAGTCCAGCCATCCACGGCATAGGCTCGCCCTTTCTCAATCCGGACACGCTTTTTATTTGTCGAAATTTTCCAGATACCATCGATTGGAAGCGCATCCCGTGCAACCAAATCCCGCTTAAACGGCAAAAATCCATCAATAAGTCCGCCGGGCCGATCGCTGTTGGGTCCGCCATCTCCCGTCAGTATGGCAACATTGTCACTAGCTAGTTTGGCAAACTGGCCAGCAGGAAATTTCTCTAGATAGGTACGAAAGGCCGCAGCGCTATTGGCGTTCAAAGCACCCCGCCAAGCCAGTGCGTCCAGTTCCGTTTCATTCAGCGCAGCGGTGGAAGATCCCTCGAAATGGACCGAGTTTTCTGTCTTATCGATCAGGTAGACCGGTGTTCCGGTGATACTGGCACTAACAAAGGGGCGCTGTGATCCGCCCGTTTCTCTCAGGACATCATCCCGCACCATGCCCCCCAATAATTGTATCGGAAGTCCGGGCTGAGGAAATCTCTTTGCAAAGGAGGTTGCGAACGGCGAATGCTCGCCCTTCCCATCCAGCGCCGTCTGACCCGGCGCTGCGGCATAAATCACCAGCACATCATCCGCCTCGACCCCCATCAGGCCGCGCGTAACGGATCGGGTCCCGGATCGCCATGAACGGGCGAATGGATTATTCCGGCAGGCGTCGAGTACCACCATCCGGATTTGCGCACCGGAGAGAGACTCCATGACCCGGTCAAGTTCAAGCGCCTCGTAAGGTAGATCCAGATCGGAATTCAATTCCGCATCCACCGGAATGAGCCAGTTCTTGCCCTTCCCCTCCATCCCGTGTCCGGCATAATATACCATGGCGACATCGGCGCCGATCGCCTTTTTGCGAAAATCGCGCAGGGCCAGCTGAAAATCATCAATCGCCAAGTCGAGCGCGACAGTGATATCGTCAAAACCCGCTCGATCGGCGGATTCCGCGATTAGTTTGGCATCATTGACTGGATTGGCGAGTTGGCTCGTATTAGCATAGCTTGAATTACCGATGATCAACGCGACCTTCTTTGCTTCGCCAGTACCCGGCGTAAGCGATAGAACAGCAATGCAGAATGCCAGCCAATATCTAATGGTGTGTCCCAACTTTTATTTGCCCTTGGCAAGCGCTGCCTGAGCAGCCGCGAGCCGCGCGATCGGCACACGATATGGCGACGCACTAACATAATCCAACCCGGTTTTTTCGCAAAAAGCAATCGAGGCAGGATCGCCGCCATGCTCGCCGCAAATACCCAATTTGATATCAGGGCGAGCTTCCCGGCCCCGGTCTGCCGCCAGTTCTATCAACTGGCCAACTCCTTCGATATCAAGACTCACAAACGGATCGCGCGGGAATATTCCCTTGTCCACATATTGGGTTAGGAAACGCCCAGCATCGTCGCGGGACACGCCCAGGGTGGTTTGGGTCAGATCATTGGTACCAAAGCTAAAAAACTCGCCATGTTCCGCGATTTTGTCCGCCATCAAAGCTGCCCGTGGCAGTTCAATCATTGTGCCGACCAGATAATCTATTTCATGGCCTTTTTCGGAAAAGACTTCCTTGGCCATACGGTCCACGGTATCTTTCATCAATTGCAGTTCCCGAGCGGTCGCCACGAGTGGGATCATAACCTCAGGAATTGGTGCCTCTCCAGAAGATTCTGCGACTTCACAAGCAGCTTCGAAAATCGCCCGCGCCTGCATTTCATATATTTCCGGATAGGTGACACCTAGGCGGCATCCCCGGTGACCCAGCATGGGATTAAACTCGTGCAACTCATTGGCCCGTTGTTTCAGCACCTCTACGCCGACATCAGCAGCGGCAGCGACCTCTTCGAATTCCGACTGGTGATGCGGCAGAAATTCGTGCAACGGCGGGTCCAGCAAACGGATCGTGACCGGAAGGCCCACCATGACTTCAAAAATTTGACGGAAATCGCCGCGTTGCTCTGGGAGTAGCTTCGCAAGCGCCGCTCGCCGGCCTTTTTCGTCATAGGACAGAATCATCTGGCGCACGGCGGTAATCCGGCTCGCCTCAAAGAACATATGCTCGGTCCGGCATAGACCGATTCCCTCCGCACCAAAGTCACGGGCGACCTGACAATCATGCGGCGTCTCTGCATTAGTGCGCACGCCCAGACGGCGAACTTTGTCCGCCCATTCCATCAGAACACCGAAATCGCCAACCAGCTCCGGCTGTATGGTTTCAACATGCCCGGCCATAATCTGGCCGTTACTGCCATCTATAGTCAGCAAATCGCCCTCTTTAAGTTCTCGGTCGCCCACTTTCATGGTTTGCGTTTCGCTGTTGATCGACAATGTGCCGGCACCTGAAACGCATGGCCTGCCCATACCCCTCGCTACGACGGCCGCATGTGACGTCATGCCGCCACGCGCCGTCAGGATGCCTTTTGCCGCGTGCATCCCGCTAATATCCTCGGGCGAGGTTTCGACCCGCACCAAGATAACGTCATCACCCAGTTCAGTGCGGCGTTCCGCGGTTTCGCTGTCAAACACGATCAAACCCGATGCTGCCCCCGGAGAGGCCGGCAATCCGCTGGTCAGCACGTCGCGCTTCGCATCCGGATCAAGTGTCGGATGCAGCAATTGGTCGAGGGCCATCGGGTCAACCCGTGCGACGGCCTCTTCCTGTGTGATCAGACCGTCATTCGCCATATCCACAGCAATTTTCAGCGCCGCCTTTGCCGTGCGTTTGCCCGAGCGGGTTTGCAGCATCCACAGTTTTCCGCGCTCTACGGTAAATTCAATATCCTGCATGTCGCGATAGTGCTTTTCGAGCAGGTCGAACACATCGGTTAGCTCGCCATAAGTTTCCGCCATAGCCTCTTCCATCGACAGCGGCTTGGCTCCGGCCTCTTCGCGGGCAGCTTTGGACAGATATTGCGGAGTTCGAATACCAGCGACGACATCCTCGCCCTGCGCATTGATCAGCCATTCGCCATAGTAAGCCGCATCGCCGTTGGAGGGATTGCGGGTGAACGCTACACCAGTCGCGCTTGTTTCGCCCATATTGCCAAACACCATCGCTTGGACATTGACGGCAGTACCCCATTCAGAAGGAATATCGTTTAGACGGCGATACACCTTGGCCCGGTCCGCCTGCCAGCTACCGAAGACTGCGCTAACCGCGCCCCAAAGCTGATCGTTCACATCTTGCGGGAACGGCTTGCCCCATTGGTCTTCCACCAGGCCTTTATATTCAGCTACCAGAGCTTTCCAATGTTGAGACTCCATCTCAGTATCAGTAAAAAAGCCATTGTCTTCTTTTGCTATTTCCAATGCCTCTTCAAACGCATCATGGTCAAGTTGCAACACCACATCGCTGTACATTTGAATGAACCGGCGATAGCTGTCCCATGCGAAACGCTCATCCCCAGATGTTCTGGCAAGCCCTTCTACCGTTTCGTCATTCAGGCCCAGATTAAGCACCGTGTCCATCATTCCGGGCATGGACGCACGGGCACCGGAGCGAACGGAAACCAGCAGCGGATCGGCTGCATCGCCGAATTTCTTGCCAGTAATCGCTTCTATATGCGCCACGCCCTGCGCGACTTCGGCGTTCAGGCTGTCGGGATAGGCGCCGGCATTGTTCATATATTCGGTGCACATTTCGGTGGAAATCGTAAAACCGGGAGGCACAGGAAGGCCAATATTCGCCATTTCCGCCAGGTTCGCGCCCTTACCGCCCAACAAGTTGATCGCATCCTGTTTGTCAGAAGGCGCGCCATCCGCATCTATTCCGCCGCCGAAACGATAAACATATTGGGTCATAGCTAGCCTTCTATTTTAGAGAAATCCGCGACTTGGTGAACTGCTGTGCGGAAACGGTTCAGCAACGCCAGACGGGCGTCCCGTTTAGCCGGATCATCATCATTGACGGTAACATCTTCGAAAAACGCGTCAATTGGCCCGCGTAGGGCGGCCAGAGCCGTCATGGCTTTTTCGAATTCTTCAGCTTCGATGGCGGCGGTGACTTTCGGCTGTGCCGCGTCTAGCGCGTCGATCAGCGCTTTTTCGGCGGGTTCGGGTTCATATTCGTCATTCCGGCGCAGGCCGGAATCCAGTCCAGTAGAATTTTTTTCCGACTGGGCCCCGGCCTTCGCCGGGGTGACGGGTTGCTTGTCCCTGTCGTCTTTCTTCAAGATATTCGAAGCCCGCTTATACCCGGCGAGCAGATTTTCTCCATCCCCGGTCTCCACAAAAGCCTGCAAAGCCTTCACCCGGGCAAGTAGGCGGACCAGATCATCCTCTCCGCCAAGAGCGAATACCGCGTCGATCAGATCATGCCGAACACCCGCTTCGCGTTGCTGGACTTTTAGGCGATCGGCGAAGAAGTCCAAAAGCTCAAACTGCTGTGAGCAATATCTCTCACCATCAGAGAATTGGCCCTCAATCAGAATAACTTGTTCGCCCGAAGCTTTTTGAAAAGCAGGCCAAATGTCCTGAAATGCGGTATTCAACGTTTTCATCAAGGGCAGTTGAAGATCATTCGTCGCAACTAATCTGATAATGCCCAGTACGGCGCGCCTCAGCGCAAACGGATCCTTAGACCCTGTCGGCTTCTCATCAATCGCGAAAAACCCTACCAGAGTATCCAGCTTATCCGCCAAACTCACCGCTACCGTCACCGGATCGGTGGGCACATCATCGCCCTGCCCGACCGGCTTGTAATGATCGCGGACCGCGTTCGCGACAGCCTGTGACTTGCCCTGTTTCTCTGCATAATAGCCGCCCATCAACCCTTGCAGGTCGGGGAACTCACCCACCATCTCGGTGACGAGATCGGCTTTGCAGAGACGTGCGGCCTCAGACACTTCACCATGAAGTGTATCGCCGGGGCTGGACTGGTAAAAACCATTCCCTTCTAAAGAAACCAGCCACTCGGCCAACTTGGCCACACGCTCTACCTTGTCGGCAACCGTTCCCAGTTTTTCATGGAACACAATGTTGCTCAATTTCTCTGCCTGATCCTCCAGCGATGTCTTTTGGTCAAGCTCCCAAAAGAATTTCGCGTCCGCTAGTCGCGCCGCGAGGACCTTTTCATTGCCCGCGACTATGGCTTTCCCGCCGTCTGTCGCGTCAATGTTAGCTGTACAGACGAAATTCGGCGCCAGATTGCCCGATTTGTCATGCACAACAAAATATTTCTGATTCACCCGGGCCGTCAGCTGGATCACCTCTTCCGGCACATCCAGAAACGCAGGATCAAATGAACCCAGCAAAGGAACGGGCCATTCGGTCAAACCGGCATTTTCAACAACCAGCCCTTCGTCCTCAACCAGTTTCAAACCAGCGTCAGATGCCGCCTTGGCAGCACCGTCACGCACAATATTTTGCCGTTCCTCATGATCAACCAGAACATGACAGGCGCGCAGTTTTTCAGCATAATCACCGCCATTGCCAATGGTAATCATGCCGTCATGGTGAAAACGGTGTCCGACCGTCTCAAAACCCGACGTCACGCCATCTATTTCGCATGCAACCAGATCATCGCCCAATATCGCAACAATCCCGCTAAGCGGACGCACCCAGCGCAAGCTTTCGGTGCTAAGGCTCGCTTCACCCCAGCGCATCGATTTCGGCCATGGAAAGGCTTTGATGATCGCCGGAATCGCGGCTGCGAGAACTTCTTTGGTGTCTTGCCCCGGCTTGTTGATCACCGCAAAGTAAGTCGGACGCCCTTTGACATCGCGCACTTCCAGCTGATCGCGGGTCACGCCATTCTTGCGGCAGAAACCGTCCACCGCCTGATCCGGAGCCGCTTCCGGCGGACCTTTGGACTCTTCGCTGACCGCTTCGGTCTGCTCCGGCAGGTCTTTTGCGATCAGAGCAAGCCGCCGCGGTGTCGAATAGACGGTAATTTCGCCGGCTTTTAGGCCAGCCTCATCCATTTGCGCGACAAATAACCGCTCCAGATCAGCGCGCGCCTTTGCCTGCATCCGCGCAGGTATTTCTTCGGAGAGAAGCTCTAGGAGGAAATCAGTCATTTGACTTCTCCAAACTCGTCATTGCGAGGAGCGGAGCGACGCGGCGATCCAAAACGACGCTCGACGCTCTGGATTGCTTCGCTGCGCTCGCAATGACGGGATAGACGAGCGCCCATTACGCGTCCCACCCGTTCTTCGCCATATAGGCCTCGCAACTACCCTTCGCGAGATCGCGCACCTGCCCCATATAGCTCGCCCGCTCCTGCACGCTAATTACACCGCGCGCCTGTAGCAGGTTAAACACGTGACTAGCCTTAATCGCCTGCTCATAAGCCGGAAGTGGCAGCTTCTTCTCCAGACACTGCTCGCATTCTTTGGTCGCCATTTTAAAGGCTTCAAAGAGCGTATCTGTGTCAGCAACCTCGAAATTCCATTCCGACATCTGCTTCTCATTTTCTAAGAAGATATCGCCGTAACTGACTCCATTACCGTTATAATCCAGATCATAGACGCTATCGACGCCCTGAATATACATGGCAAGACGCTCCAACCCATAGGTTAGTTCCCCGGCCACCGGCTTGCAGTCAAACCCGCCCATCTGCTGAAAATAGGTGAATTGCGTCACTTCCATGCCATCGCACCAGACTTCCCAGCCCAGCCCCCATGCGCCCAGGGTCGGACTTTCCCAATCGTCCTCTACAAAGCGAATGTCATGGAGCATTGGATCAATGCCAATCGCCGTCAGACTATCCAAATAAAGCTGTTGAATGTCCGGCGGCGAAGGTTTGAGAACCACCTGATACTGGTAATAATGCTGCAAGCGATTGGGGTTTTCGCCATAACGTCCATCAGTTGGGCGGCGACATGGCTGTGCAAAGGCAGCATTCCAAGGGTCAGGCCCCAAGGCGCGCAAAGTCGTTGCCGGATGGAACGTCCCTGCGCCCATTTCCAGATCATAAGGCTGCAAGATAGAACAGCCCCGCTCGCCCCAATATTCATGGAGTTTCAGGATGATCTGCTGGAAGCTAAGTGGCTTCTTATCGGTCAAAATGAAGGCTTTCTTCGCGGCTGCAATATTTATCGGCTGCTTTGGCGAAAGCGCGCCATAGGGTCAAGGTGCGATTGGGCTTTTTCAGCTATTCGGCAGCTTCCAATGCTTCCAATTTTGAAACCGTCACCGGAGTAGCATTCAGGACCGCATTGCCGGACAGCCTATCATAGCTTGCAGGGTCGGTCAGATCATTGATCGATACATTCGGATTTTCGCGCGCCACAGACAGCTTCACGCCTTCACGCCGATGACCAAAACCATGCGGTATGGACACCACGCCCGCCATGACGTCATCAGTGATTTCCACGACGATATCCACGCTGTTCACCCGGCTGGTGACTATGGCCATTTCGCCATCAGCCAATCCTCGTGCCGCCGCATCATCCGGATGGATCATCAACGTACAGCGATTAGGCCCCTTTTGGAGGCGCTTCGAATTGGCCAGCCAGCTGTTATTCTGCCGCACATGCCGGCGACCGATAAGGCGCAGCATATCGGGTTGTTCGTCCGACAATGAGGCCGCAAACCGGTTCAATTCCTCTAGAAAATCCGGATGGGCGGCCTGAATTTTCTTATCCTCGGTCAGCAATCTGTCCTTTAGATGGGGCATGAGAGGACCCAGATCGATGCCATTGGGCTCTGCCTCAATCTCCGCCAGCGTCATCCCGCGCGGCGAGCTTTGCAGCATATTGTC
>CALKXX010000154.1 GCA_938003725.1 uncultured Sphingomonadaceae bacterium
GTTCAAATGTCTTTTGCGTCCATTCCATAGCATCACAAAGGACTAGTCGCCCTTCGGCATCCGTGTTGATCACTTCAATGGTCTGCCCATTCATGCTGGTCACAACGTCGCCTGGTCTTTGTGCTTTCCCGTCCGGCATATTTTCAACTAGCCCGCAAATACCAACCACATGAGCCTTTGCTTTGCGTCCAGCGATTGCCTTCATGGTGCCGGCAACAGCGCCCGCACCACCCATATCCCACTTCATCTCTTCCATGCCGGCCCCGGGCTTTAAAGATATACCGCCGGTATCAAAGGTCACGCCTTTCCCAACCAGCGCCAACGGTTTTTTCTGCGCGCCATTGGTCCCGTCCCATTTCATCGCTAACAGACGTGGAGGCCGTTCGGACCCTTGGGACACTCCCAGAAGCGCCCCCATTCCCAGCTTTTCCATCTCGTCCCAACCAAGCACGGTGAACTCGACCCCAAGATCTTTAAGCTCTGCGCATCTTTCCACGAAGCTTTCGGGATATATACTATTCGCCGGCTCGGCTACCAATTCCCGGGTTAGCGCCACTCCATCAGCAACAGCCGACAAATCCTGCCAGATCTTTGCTGTTTCCATCTCTTCGTCCAATACCGTGGCCGCCTCTAAGGTTGGCTTTTGTTTCTCTGGCATTGTTGTACGATATTTATCATGCCGCCAGTTGCGCAATTTCATGCCATATAACAGATGAGCAAGATCATCTTGAACCAGCCCAGAAGAGTCTATCGTCAGATGCTTGATGCCAGATGTTTGAGTTTTCGCCACAATAGCGCCACCGGCCGCCTCCAGATCACTCCGTTTGCCTTTTCCAATGCCTGTCAAGACAACACAGATTATCTTTCCGGATTCTGAAACAAAGCTTTGAAAAACCTCGCCGGTTTTTCCGTTAAATCGAGCCTTTTTTGCCGCAGTTTTTATAATGTCGACCTGCTCCAGTCCGATCTCTGCGTTGGCGAGCCCTCCTTTTGAGACAGCAAACACTATGGCATCTGATTCAACTGGCTGGGTATCGGCAAAATTAAGTTTCATGGAATTCATGTCCTCGTAGATTTTCTGGATTCGTTTTTAGTTCGCTATTGATTAGCACCGTTCAGCCTCAATCCATGAAAGATTAGGCATTTATTTGCAATGATGCAATTATAGCTCGCGTTGCCGCCAAAAAGTTTTTGACAGAGATAATTTGCAGCCTGACTGATCTGGTGCAATAGGCAAAAAAATGGTTAGCAGTCGTCAAAACGGCTGGAGAGTTTTGGGGCCAAAGGTAGGTTAAACCAGTCGATGAAATCCTCAGTTGCCCTGATTGCTTTTGCTCTGTCATTTGGCAGCCCAGCGCCGGTAAACGCTTTTGCCGTGCAAGCTGCTCCGTCCGAGACTAAACAAGCTGAGAATGAAATCGAGTTTAGTGCCGAAACGCTGGACTATGATTTTGAGGATGATATTGTCACCGCCAGCGGAGAAGTGAAACTTTCTCGCGATGGCTATACACTTCTAGCCGACAAAGTTTTGTGGAATAGAAAATCCGGAAGCGTCACCGCAACTGGCAACGTTCGGACCATCGGCCCAGATGGTGATATTGCATATGGCGACAGCATCGAACTGACCGATAGCCTGCGTGATGGCATCGTCGAAAATCTGTTGCTGGTACTGGAGGATGGAAGCCGCCTAGCAGCCCGCAAAGGGACGAAATTTTCTGACGGGTCGCTGTCACTCGATAACGCAGCCTACACCGCTTGCGCTGTAACGACCGAGGACGGTTGTCCCAAAAACCCCAGTTGGCAGATCAAAGCCGTAAAAGTTACCTATGATCCGATAAAGAAGCGCGTAAATTATGAAGGCGCGCGCATCGAGATATTCGGATTGCCAGTAATCCCGTTACCGGGACTTTCCCATCCCATCAGCAATGAAAATCGCAGCGGGATATTGGTGCCGAAGATCAAATTTAGTGCAGCCAACGGCGCCGAAGTATCGATTCCCTATTATTTCAACATCGCACCCAATCAGGATGCAACAATCACACCGCATATCTTTACCGATGTTGCGCCCATGTTAAGCGGAACATTCAGAAGTCTTGATGAAAAGGGTGCATTCCAGTTTACCGGATATGCCACATATAGTTCGCGCATCCCGACCGGCGCGTCCGGACCGTTGCCAAACGCAAGGCAGGATTTTCGCGGATATTTTGCGACCAGTGGACGTTTTAGAATCAATGACAAATGGACCTTGTCCGAATCAGCACGGTTTGCCTCTGACAGAACTTTTTTGCGCCGATATGATATTAGCGACGACGATACGCTGCGATCGAACATCAACTTAGAGCGGATCAGCGACAGCAGTTATTTCTCTCTGGCTGGCTGGGCGTTTCAAACATTAAGAGTAAACGACCCGCAAAACCAGGTTCCGGTTGCCTTGCCCGTTGTCGATTATCGGAAACGGTTTAGCGATCCCATCTTGGGTGGTCGCACTCAAATTCAGGTCAATAGTCTGGCAATCGGACGGGCGGAAGGACAGGATACACAGCGCGCGTTCGCCTCCGCCCGCTGGGATATGCGTCGTTTAACCAATATGGGTCAGGAAATCACACTGACCGGCCTGGTACGCGGTGATGTCTATCACAGCAGCAACAACGCGCTAAATGAAACAGCGATCTATCGGGGACAATCCGGTTGGCAAGCGCGCGGCATTGCAAGTGCAGCGGTTGACGTAAAATGGCCTTTGATCGGCAATGCGTTCGGCGGCACTCAAACCGTGACGCCGCGCTTTCAACTGGTTGCCACTCCCTCTTTGGCCAATTTATCTGTTCCGAATGAAGACGCCCGCGCTGTAGATCTTGAAGACAGCAATCTTTTCGCGCTGAACCGCTTTCCCGGCTACGACCGATACGAAGATAATGTGCGTGCCACATATGGGTTGGAATGGAACCTCGATCGTCCGGGATTGAACATCAATACCATTGTCGGTCAAAGCTACCGGCTCGCCAATAACAGCAATATTGTGCCAGAAGGAACCGGACTATCGGAACGCTTTTCCGATATCGTTGGTCGTACGAACGTCCGTTTCAAGGACATCGTCAAATTCACCCACCGATATAGGTTGGATAAAGACAATCTGGCTATTCGGCGGAACGAAATCGATGCTACGGTGGGCACGAGAGACACCTATGCTCAAATCGGCTATCTGCGATTGAACCGCAACATTGGGCCAGAATTAGAAGATCTGCGCGACCGCGAAGAAATTCGCGTCGGCGGACGATATCAAATCGATGGATACTGGTCCGTCTTTGGCTCCGCGATTATTGATCTGACCGGTCGTCGCGAGGACCCTATTTCTGTTGCCGATGGCTATGACCCGGTTCGCCACCGACTTGGAGTTGCCTATGATGACGGCTGCTTATCTCTTGGGGTGACCTGGAGATATGACTATGAAGATACAGGAGACGCCCGCCGAGGAAGCACATTCCTGTTCCGGCTGGCATTACGCAATCTGGGTGTGTAAAGCACCATCATTATTCTGGCACCGCTCATCTGTGGTTCAGCCCTATTTTGCTAAGGCTATTTGTAATATTGTGCTTAACGATTGAGAAGAAACGAAAAATGAAATTGGTCTCTATCCCAAATATAAAGAAATCTGGGTCGCTTGCTGCGGTGGCGGTTGCTGCCCTTTTTGCGAGCGCTCCTGCGTTTACGCAGACAGTGCCGGACAACTCGGTGCCGCAAACGGGATTGAATGTACCCGAAAAACTGACTATTTTTGGCGAAAATGACCCCAATATGCGGCGCGCTACGGCAATTGTGAATGGTGACATCATTACCGGGACCGATGTCGGTCACAGATTGGCCCTAATTGTTGCGGCAAACGGCGGACAGGTTACGGATGCAGAACGCCAGCGCCTTCGCC
>CALKXX010000155.1 GCA_938003725.1 uncultured Sphingomonadaceae bacterium
TCCGAAGGTTCGCTGGTTAAGCCAAGCGAGGCGAAAGCCGATGCGGCCGCACTGGACCGCAAGGGTGCAGCGATCACTTATGACGAACGGCATCCTGTCGTTGGACCTGCAGATCCGGATGCGGCGGAAAAATTCGATCTCAATGCGGGTGAAATGCCAAGCGAGCTTGTCGACTATGCCGCAAATGACCCGGTCGATAACGGATTTGATTTCCGGTTGATATCACGGCGTTCAAAACATCGGTACAACAGCAATGGACATACCTTCCCGAAACTTGTCGAGAAAATGCCCACGAATCCAGCATTTTTCAATCCCGATGACCTTAGCGCAGCAGGTATTGAGGATGGCGCGATTATCGAAATTACGTCACCGACGGCTTCCATTTTCGGAATGGCCAAAGCGGATGAAAAGGTCCGCCCCGGTGTAATTTCGATGAGCCATGCCTTCGGTGATTCCGAAGCTGGCAAGGATGATGTGATGACCAAAGGCGGTTCGACCAACCGACTGATCGTCGACAATAAATGGCTAGACCCCATAACAGGGCAAGCCGTTCAAAGCGCTATTCCGGTAAAAGTAGCCGCGGCATAGGGAGACAAAAAATGCCGATGGACCCGGCCTATGTCGACCAGATGAAGCGACTAATGGAATGGGAGGCGGGACGTAAAGCGCCGCCCAAAGACTTTCCCCACTTGCCCGATATGCCGGCGGGACGATATACCAGTCAGGAATATTACAACCTCGAACAACAGCATATCTGGAAGAAAAGCTGGCTGTTTGCGGCACATATAGACGAGGTGCCGGAACCAGGCTGCTTCATGAAATGGGAACAGGTAGGTGATCCCATCATCATTGTGCACGGGATGGACGGAAAAGTGCGTGCGTTCTACAACACATGTCGCCATCGCGGCGCACCTGTCGTGACAGAGGACAAAGGCCAATCCAGTCGATTGATGTGCGGATATCACAACTGGACCTACAAGACTGACGGGACTCTGATCGGGGTGACGGATAAACAGGATTTTCCAGCCGACTTCGATCTGTCCTGCCGCGGGTTGATTCCGGTCAAATGCGAAATGCTGGGCAATCTGATTTTCGTAAATTTTGATGCGGACGCGATGACGCTGAAAGACTGGCTGGGTCCGGTAGCGGATGAGTGGGAGGAATTTCAGTTCGACAAGATCAAGCTGGCAGCTCGATATTCGTTTGACCTCAATTGCAATTGGAAGGTGGCGATGGAGGCCAATATGGAGGTGTATCATGTGCCCTTCATTCATCCAGACACCGTCGCTCCGCTCGTTGACAACCGCCGCAATGTTAACACCATGTACCCCAATGGCCATGCGCGCATGCTGGCTCCTGCTCCGCAGGATACGAGCCGGGAGCATGTTCGTGCGGTGGACTCGCCGCCCGAGTGGAAACAGATAGATACGGTTGGCGAATTCGGACGCACTTGCACGCAAAGCTATACGATGTTCCCCAATTGGGTATCGCCGCTGTCCAATTATTTCGTGCCGCCTCTGATATTCTGGCCAACCGGTCTGAACACGACCCGACTGGAACTCGTCACCATGGCTCTGGATTGGGGCGACGGTCCGGCACCCGATCTGTGGACCATGCCTGATGAGAGCAAGCCCAACGGCCGCAACATGAGTCCAATCATCCTCGAAGATACGCAATTTGGTGAAATGATCCAGAAATCCATGGAAAGCGACGGATTCAAAAGCGTTCCGCTCAGCTATCAGGAAGCCCGCATCTACAGCTTTCATCAAAATTGCGACAAGATGATCGGATTGGATAACGTTCCCGAACATTTGGCCGTTGATCAGGTTATTGGTGAAGAATGGGTCTATCCCAATGATCCGCGCGTGACCCAAATGGAGCAACTTGAGGCGGCAGAGTAAGGAACTCCTAGCCTTTCGAGCCGTGCATCCCTAAATGCTATTTCATGCATTTTCTTGATCAAGCCAAAATTTACGTAAGCTCTGGCCAGGGCGGACCTGGTGCTGTCAGTTTTCGGCGTGAAAAATATATCCAATATGGCGGCCCGGACGGCGGCAATGGCGGCAAGGGCGGTGACGTTATTTTTGAGGCGGTCGAGGGGCTAAACACCCTGATCGACTTTCGCTATGCCCAGCATTTTAAGGCACCGCGCGGCAAAGGCGGCGCTGGCAAAAACCGGACCGGCGCAGGCGGTGACGATTTGAGGATCAAAGTGCCGGTTGGCACCCAAATCCTGTCGGAAGACAAGGAACATGTCCTGCTCGACTTCACGCGGGTAGGTCAGCGCGAAATCTATCTGGAAGGCGGGATTGGCGGGCGTGGTAACGCCAGCTACAAAAGCGCGACCAACAGAGCCCCAAGGCAGCACCAACCCGGAGAGCCCGGAGAGGAAGCTGCGGTCTGGCTCAGGCTCAAACTGATCGCAGACGCCGGGTTGGTTGGACTGCCCAATGCCGGTAAGTCGACTTTCATCAACAAGGTGACCAACACGAATGCAAAGGTTGGCGCTTATCCCTTCACAACCATCCACCCTCAACTGGGCGTTGTCCAACATAAAGGGCGCGAATTTGTGCTGGCTGACATCCCTGGCTTGATCGACGGCGCTGCCGAGGGAGCCGGGATTGGTGATCGGTTCCTCGGCCATATTGAGCGCTGCAAAATTCTTGTCCACCTCGTCGATGCGACGGGAGATGATCCGGTTCAAGCTTGGAAAACGGTTTGCAAAGAGCTTGAAGAATATGGCGCCGGACTTTCGGACAAACCACAAATTTTGGCGCTAAATAAGGGGGACCTGTTGGATGATGAGTTAATGGCGTCTGTGGCGGGTGACCTAAAAATGGCGGGCGCTCCCGAAATATTGACCTTATCGGGTGCCACTGGCGCCGGCATGGACGAGGTGCTCAACAAAGTTTTGGAGGCAGTCGGCGAGAATAGCTCAATAGAAAAAAAGGAACAGCAGGATGACGGATACATAGCGAATGACAAGGCGGAGGACACAAAGGACTGGTCCCCGCTATGAATATTTCCAAAGCAGAAACCGTGATCGTGAAAATAGGTTCATCTCTGCTGATTGGGGATGATGGCCAGCCGCGCAGGAAATGGCTGGAGACTCTGGTCAAAGACATCTCCGTAAAACATAGCAACGGCGCATCGATCATCATTGTATCTTCCGGGTCGATCGCTCTGGGTGCGCGAAAACTTGGCCTGGAAAAAAACGGACGCGCAAGCCTTGCCGAAGCGCAGGCGGCAGCATCCGTTGGTCAAATTGCGCTAAGCAGTCTCTGGTCAGAGCTTTTGGCAGCTCATGATATCACCGCTGCGCAAATGTTGCTTACACTCGACGATATGGAAGATAGAAAACGCTATCTCAACGCGACTGCGACATTGGAAAAATTGCTCGAAAAGCGTGCCATAGCTGTCATTAACGAGAATGACAGTGTCGCTACTGATGAAATTCGCTTCGGCGACAATGATCGATTGGCGGCGCGTGTGGCACAGGCAGCATCGGCGGACCGGGTGCTTCTGCTTTCGGATGTAGACGGGCTGTATGACCGAACACCGGACAGTGAAACCGAAGGGCAATTTATCGGATTGGTTGATCAGGTTGATGAGCGGATATTGGCGATGGCGGACGGAAGCTCGTCATCCGGCATTGGTTCGGGCGGTATGTCATCGAAACTGGAGGCGGCACGAATAGCGAATTTGGCAGGCATCGAACTTTCGATTATTTCAGGCAAAGAAGAACATCCGCTCCGGCGTTATGAATTGACCAAAGTCGGCACTTTATTTGCAGTCAATCGATCGGAAAATGCCCGCAAAAGCTGGATTGGCGGACGCCTGACATCATCAGGAACCATCACGGTCGATGCTGGCGCAACCATAGCGCTTAAAGAAGGGGGTAGCTTGTTGCCGGCCGGGATCATCACGTTGGAGGGTCAGTTTGCACGCAGTGATGTTGTCGATATTCTGGATCCGGACGGTAATATTTTCGCCAAGGGACTAGCCGAATATGACGCGGTGGATTGTATCAAAATAGTCGGCCGTCATAGTTCGGAACTGGAAGCGTTGCTGGGATATGCACCGCGCAGCGCAGTCGTACACCGAAACCAAATGGTATTGGTGTAAACATTATGTCGGGGGACAAGAAAACACTGGCAATTACCGGAGCGACCGGGTTTGTCGGCGGACATTTACTGAATTTGGCAGTCAAAAGTGGCTTCCACATTAGAGCGCTAACCCGCCGCGCGCAGGATGATCGGCCCGGTGTAACATGGATAAAAGGAGCGCTGGATAACCCGTCCGGTTTGGCCAATATTTGCGACGGTGCCGATGTCGTCATCCATATTGCTGGCGTTGTGAATGCGCCCACCCGGACGGAGTTTGAGGCTGGCAACGTGAACGGAACGCTCGCCGTCGTGGAAGCAGCCAAAAATGCAGGCATCCCGCGCTTCATTCATGTCTCCTCTCTCGCTGCAACCTTGCCTGATCTCTCAATCTACGGCGATACGAAAGCAAAAGCCGAGAAGATTGTTGCGGCCAGCGGCCTCGACTGGACAATCATCCGTCCGCCATGGGTCTATGGCCCGGGCGACACCGACACGCTGGATATGTTCAAAACCGCCAAATGGGGATTTGTGCCCTTGCCCCCGGATGCGGATGGCAAATTGTCCGCTATCCATGTCGATGATTTATCCCGTGCTCTTTTGGCCGCCGTCCCGAAACACGAAGATATGACCGCGCAGATATTCGAGGTGGATGACGGTCAGCCAGGCGGCTGGACGCAGTCCGCGTTCGCAAAGGCCATTGGGTTAGCGATGGGCCGCCGGGTCAAGCCAGTGGCCATACCGCGCGGCGTGATGAATGTGGCTGCGTTCGCAGACCGTCTCGTGCGCCGTGGCAAGGCCAAGTTAACGCAGGACCGGGTCAGCTATTTTTGTCATGACGATTGGACGATTGATCCGCAAAAACGCCTACCCGAACATATCTGGACACCGCGTATTGGCAGTAAAGAAGGTCTGGAAGAGACGGCTAAATGGTACCGGAGGAACGATTGGGTATAGCTATCTAAAGGAGCGGCCCGGTAAACTGTTCAGTCAAATACGTGACAAAGGTCAGAGAAAGCCCCAACAGGAAAATGCGATAGGCAAATCCCAAATAACGATATTTCTTTTGTTCTAAAACCACACCCATTTGATAAATGTCGCGCAACATCGTGCGATAGACGGATTCCTGATCAACGAAATTTTCCGTCAGCAATTGATCTTTGAATTCCTCTTCCGAAAATTTTGAAAAAGCGCCGAAAAATAGCATATTTGGATTGGCTCCAGCACGTATCTTGGTCGCTGGCATGACGGCTATTGCGGCCAGACCAGCTGCACAAAATGCAGAAATGGCGAGAATCAAAAGTGGCAGGGAAAAACTGCTAGCATGGCTCTGCCCGATTGCTAATGTGAACACGACAAACGTCGCCCCGATCAACATATTTGCCTTATGGTCCGCCATTAAACTAAGCTGGACATGATGTTGCTGCGTCGTTCGAAG
>CALKXX010000156.1 GCA_938003725.1 uncultured Sphingomonadaceae bacterium
TTGTGGATCAGCAGGGGGCGGCCGCGTAGCTTTCTATCCGAAACTATGCCGCAATGGGCAAGTTTTCCGCCAATAATGCTAGTGACTAAATCGCCTGGAAGCCAATCTTTGGGGTTTTTTGAAAACGGTTCGACCGCACCCTGCCGTTTGAAAAATGTCCGCATGTTCGGCACGCGGCGATGATCTATATTGCGATCCGTCGTTTTCAGGCCCCAGATTTTTGGATATGCCGAAAAGGCTTTCTTCATATCGAGGTGGATGAGCTTTTGGAGATCAAGATCCAAGCCATCGCGATAGGCGCGAATGATGACATCGGTGCAGGCCCCCGATTTGCGGGGGAAGTCGCCATTTGGATAACCCAGACCATGATAGGCCTGGCTATAGACGGTGGTGACACCGACCTGACTGCGAGCCGCTTTGACGAGGCGCGTCGCTCGGTTGGCACCCTGTGCGGCCAAGGGAGCTGGCAATAGAAGGCTGACACTTGCTGCAACGATTAGTTGTCTTCGGGACATTGTCATATCAAAAACATGAGCTTAACCGTGTGAATTTGGAATGAACAAAAGACTAGTGTTCTTTGTTTGTTCTGCTAGAGAATGTTGATGGCCAAATCAAAGAAAAAATATGTGTGTCAAAATTGTGGTTCTATCGCCCACCGCTGGGAGGGGCAGTGCGGCGATTGCCAGGAATGGAATACGCTGGTCGAGGAGGCGGGAGATACGGTCTTTGCGGCGAAACATAATTTGCAGAGCGGGGGCCGGGAGGTTCGGCTTGTTGGCCTCGACAGCGAAATCGCGCTGCCCGACCGCCGGAAAACCGGGATAGATGAATTTGACCGTGCGGTAGGCGGTGGGCTGGTGGCCGGTTCGGCAACTTTGATGGGCGGCGATCCCGGTATTGGGAAGTCCACATTATTGCTGCAAGTTTCGGCAAAATTGGCGGACGCCGGATTGTCGGTCGCCTATATTTCTGGCGAAGAGGCAGCGGATCAGGTGAGGCTCCGGGCACGCCGGTTAGGATTGGGCAAGGCCCCGGTGAAACTGGCGGCTGCCACTTCGGTGCGTGATATCCTAACGACATTGGGGCGGGATGCGCCAGATTTTGTGGTGATTGATTCCATTCAAACCATGCACAGCGATTTAATTGAAGGCGCGCCCGGAACGGTCAGTCAGGTGCGGGCATCGGCACAGGAAATTATCAAATTTGCCAAAGAACATGGCACCATGGTGATGTTGGTCGGCCATGTCACAAAGGACGGAAATATCGCCGGCCCGCGCGTATTGGAGCATATGGTCGATACGGTGATGAGCTTCGAGGGTGAACGAAGTCATCAATATCGCATATTAAGAGCGATCAAAAATCGCTTTGGCGGCACTGACGAAATCGGGGTGTTTGCGATGGAAGAGAAAGGGCTGAGCGAGGTTCAGAATCCTTCCGCTCTGTTCCTCACCGACCGCAATGAAGAAGTGACTGGCGCGACCGTCTTTCCGGCGCTGGAAGGCACCCGTCCCGTGCTGGTGGAAATTCAGGCGCTGACAGTTCGGTTGGCAAGCGGAGCAACGCCCCGGCGGTCGGTGGTGGGATGGGATAGTTCTCGGTTGGCGATGATTTTAGCAGTGTTAGAGGCGCGATGCGGATTGAGTTTTTCGGGTGCGGAAGTCTATTTGAATGTGGCCGGTGGTTATCGATTGACTGATCCGGCGGCCGATCTCGCCGTGGCTGCCGCTCTGATCTCCGCCCATGCAGAGCGCCCAATGCCCAGTGACGCCGTCATTTTCGGTGAAATTGCGTTGTCAGGTGAAATCCGCGCGGTTTCCAATACTCCGTTGCGCCTAAAAGAAGCTTCGAAACTTGGCTTCGACCGGGCGTTGATTCCGTCCTCAGGGGAAAAGGGGGGCGGAAGCCTAAGGCAATTGCAATTTGCCAAACTCGCCAATCTCGTTGACCATATGCTTGGTCGCGATTAGCTAAGGCTATATGACGACGCTGGATATTTTTGTTCTGATACTAATGGGTGGAGGAGCCGTTTTGGGCTTTCTTCGCGGGTTTGTGCAGGAGGTGCTGTCCCTCATTGCTTGGGTGCTCATCATTGTCGGCGTGCGCTTTCTACATGCGCCGGTGACCGATTTTCTAATCTCTCCCATCGGCAATGAAGGCGGCGCATCTGTGCTGGGGTTTGCCGCCATCGTGATTGTGACCTATTCTCTGGGCAGGTGGATCGCAAAATCAATCGGCGGAAAATCAAGAAAGTCGATGTTGGGACCGATTGACCGCGTCCTTGGGTTTGGTTTTGGAATGATCAAGGGATTGATCGGAGCCACGCTGGCATATCTGCTGATTATACTGGTGTATGATGCCATCTATGGCTCGAAAGAAAAGCGCCCTTCATGGTTGACTGAGTCCCGTACCTACCCGCTGCTAAATGCCAGCGGCGATGCGATGGCGCAGTTTATTGAAGAGCGTCGAGAGATGTCTGGCCAAGCCGATGAGTGAAGCACTTTATTCACGAGATATTTTGCGGATGGCAGTATCCATCCCGCATCAGCATAGATTGGAAAACCCCGATGCAAGCGCGGAACGCCGATCGCGTACCTGTGGCAGCTCTGCGATTATCGACGTAAATGTTTCGCCGGCCGGTCTCATCAAAGAGATGGGCATTGAGATTAACGCCTGTGCGCTGGGTCAGGCCTCTGCGGCCATTGTTGGCGCGGAGGCGATCGGCAAAACCGTCGATCAGATATCGGACGCCCGTACAAATCTTAGTGGCTATCTGGCCGGAGAGCGTGCAGATTCTGGTGATTGGGAAAATATTGATATGTTGGATGTCGCCAAAGACCATAAAGGTCGCCATGCTGCAATATTGTTAACGTTCGATGCTCTTATCGAAGCTTGTGAAATGGCCATCGCCAAAACGAAAGTAATCTGATTCATGGAAACTGCGGAAGCACATTTAGGCGATGTACTCGTTGGTGGATTCATCATGCTAGGTGCCGCCCTAGTTTTGGTGCTCGTATTTCGAAAGTTCGGAATTGGTGCAGTTCTAGGCTATCTAATCGCCGGAATATTGATTGGCCCACAGGGTTTTGGCTTGATCAGCGAAGGCCAAACGATCATGGAGTTTTCAGAGATCGGGATAATCTTGCTACTGTTCATCGTTGGACTGGAATTGGCGCCAGCGCGACTGATGCGCTTGCGACAGGCGATATTCGGACTTGGGCTCAGTCAGGTCGTGTTGTGCGGAATCGCTCTGTTTCTGATAATCTGGATGGCGACCGACTTTTCGTTCGGTGCCGCGATCGCGCTTGGTCTACCCTTGGCGCTTTCCTCAACTGCACAGGTATTGCCGATGCTGCAGTCAACCGGACAATTGAAATCACCAACCGGTGAAAAAGCATTTTCTATCCTGTTGTTTCAGGACCTTTCCCTCATCCCCTTGTTAACGATCGTGGCTGTATTGTCGCGAGCGCCTGCTGATGCCGGAGGCACCCCGGGATGGCTCACGGCCATATACGGAATATTGGCGATTGTCGGTCTCATTCTGGCTGGTCGTTATCTGCTCCAACCGCTGCTGAAACTCATTGGCAGAATCGCCGAACGAGAGCTCTTCATAGTCGCTGGCCTCGTTGCCGTTTTTGGCGGCGCAGCGTTGATGGAGCTCATTGGATTGTCGCCGGCCCTTGGCGCATTTATTGCCGGTGTCATGCTGGCGAACTCGCCGTACCGGCATGAGTTGGAAGCGGATATCGATCCTTTCCGCTCACTTTTGCTGGGGTTCTTCTTCCTCGCGGTGGGGATGATGCTCGATATTAATGTGATTGCCGAGAACACCGCCTTTGTGTTTGCAGCGGCCGCTATTTTGGTCCTGACCAAAATCTTGATCATTTTTGGATTGGGCAAATTATTTGGTATGGCGACTTTTCCGGCATTGGCGATGGGTATGTTGCTTAGTCAGGGAGGAGAATTCGGCTTTGTGCTTTTTGCAGAGGCCGAAAAATCCCTATTGATTGACCCCGCTGCGAGCAGTCTATTTGGTGCCGTTGTGACGATATCTATGGCGGCAACACCGTTTTTGATGCTGCTTGCAAACCGCTTTAATGAAAAGAGCAATTTATGGGATACCCAGTTGGATGATCCTTCTGCAGCCGCGCATGCCTCTGTGATAGTAGTCGGACAGGGGCGTTTCGGACAGACGGTTTCTCAGATGTTGCTGGGTGCGAAAATCTCTTTGACGTTAATCGATGTCAAGCCTGAACAAATTGATGCGCATCAACAATTTGGCATGAAAGTATTTTACGGTGACGGCACTCGTGTCGACCTGCTGCGGCGCGCCGGCGCAGATCAAGCCGACGCGATTGTATTTTGTATCGATGATAAAAGTTTCAACGCGGAGCAGGTGAGAGCTATCAGGCAATCTTTTCCCAACGCCAATATATTGGTGCGGGTTTACGACCGTCTACAACTGCTCGAACTGAAAGGGACTGGCGTTGTTGGAATGAAGCGTGAATTGTTCGAGTCTGCGATTTACCTGGCGCGTCAAACCATGCAGTCTATCGACGTTGACCAAGACCTTGTTGAAGAGGCGGACCGTGAGTTCCGTGATCGTGATTGTGAACGTCTGGAAGCGCAAATGAAAGCGGGCGGCGATATGTTCGCAGGATCGGAATTGAGGTTGAGTCCTGAAAACCCTATGAAATCGTGACTTTGCTATTGAGCTTGATCGAGAAAATTGGCGACATCGGTCAAATCGACATCGTCGGCCAAAAAAGTTTTTCCAACGCCATTTGCGAGCAGAAACGGTAACGTACCTGACGCCATTTTCTTGTCATGCATCATGTGCTCGACCAAGTTTTGACCGGCGGCATATACTGAGGCGGTGGCAAGGCTATTGGGTAGATTTACAGCTTTCAGGTGGTCCGAAACACGCCGCGCCTCATCGGCATCGCAATGACCACGTCTGACGGAATATTGAAATGCGAGAGCCATTCCCGCTGCAACCGCTTCCCCGTGGACGAGTTTATCAGAATAACCGGTTTCTGCTTCCAGAGCATGACCAAAAGTGTGGCCCAAGTTTAGCAGTGCCCGGCGACCGCTTAGTTCTTTTTCATCTTCGCCAACAATCTTTGCTTTAGCTGTTACGCTTTCAATTATGGCATGGCTCAACGCATCCGGATCACGGGCCAACAAGCGTGCGCCATTTTTTTCACACCAACTAAAAAATGGCGCATTGTCGATCAAACCATATTTGATCACTTCTGCGTAACCAGCGCGCAATTCCCGGTCCGGTAAGCTGTTTAAAACCAACGGGTCTATCAGCACGAACGTTGGCTGATTGAAGCTGCCGATCAGGTTCTTCCCGGCCTTGCTATTGATCGCTGTTTTTCCGCCGACGCTACTGTCGACCTGCGCGAGTAGGCTTGTCGGAATCTGAAGAAAATGGCAGCCACGCTTTAATATCGCGGCAGCAAAGCCAGTCAGGTCACCGACCACACCGCCGCCAAATGCGACCAAAGTGTCTGACCGTTCAACTCCGTGCGCCAAAAGCCAATCGGTCAATTTTTCCAAAAACAACCAGCTTTTTGATTTTTCCCCCGGCGGAAGAATGAATCGCTCTATATTATATCCCGAACGTTCCAATTGGTTGGTAAGTTGATTCAAATGGTTGGCCGCAACATTCTCATCAGTGATGATAAAAAGGCGCTGGTTTTTTGCATAAGGTTCCAAATGCCTCGCCGCATCGGCAAGTGCCCCTGGCTTGACCAAAATATCATATCCGCGGTCGGAAAGATCAACAGATATTATGGTCATGTAGCTAGCGATTTCATGATATTATTGACGGTCAACTCATGCGGCGAATCATTGCCGGTAATGTGTATATGGGCTTGCGCGTAAACTGGATTTCGCTTTGCCGCCAAAGCCTTTAATATCTCAGCTGGATCTCCCTTTTTTAGCAGCGGTCTGGTATCGCGCCGCGACACCCGCTTCACCAATATGTCGAGGTCCGCATCGAGCCAGATGGCCGTTGCTTCTGCCAAAATTAAGGCGCGTGTTTGGTCGTTCATAAACGCACCGCCGCCGGTTGCGATTACGCGCCGACCTTCTTCCAACAAACGAGAGATTACGCGGCGCTCGCCATCGCGAAAATAATCTTCGCCAAAACGATCAAATATCTCCTGCACGCTTAACCCGGCGGCTTTTTCAATTTCTTCATCAGCATCCACAAAAGGCATTCCAAGTTTCTTGGCAAGTCTGCGCCCAACAGTTGTTTTTCCCACGCCCATTAAACCGATCAAAACCAACGGTTTGTCGATATGCGGATCATATTCCGCATTAGTTTGATCAAAAGGGTCTTTCATGTTTTTGTCCATTGGGGCAAAGGCTATACATAGGATGGCATAGAGTGCAAAATCTCTATGCGTTTTGAAAACGTTATTTGGTTAAGAGAAAGATCAAAATACCGATGTCGCGTAGTCTGTTTCTGTCGATTGTGTTTTTGGTGATTGTCATCGCAGCAATGTTCTTTCTCGCATCGATCGATGTGGAACAGGATCCCACTCCGGTTGAAAAGCCCGTCATTGGCGGTGAATTGGGTTAATATATGCGACTGCGCCTGAAACAAGTTTCCCTGACGACCGCCGCTTTGGCTGCCTTGGCAATTTCATTACCGGTCATGGGGCAAGATTCTCCAGAGTCATTATTGCCGCCAGGATTTGGCGATCCTGCGCCTGCGCCTACACCAGCACCGATACCTAGACCAGCGCCGACGCCAGCACCAACTGCTGCGCCCAGACCGACACCGACACCGGGGCCGGTTACCAGCCGCCCATCGCCGTCAAGTAATCCATCTACTGTCGGCGACTCCGGAGATGTTCCCAGTGTCGCGCTGCGTCCGCCGTCATCATCAATCCTGGATATCGACCCCGATAGCGATTTGGGTGCGCTGGATGAAGCCTTGCAGCCGAGATATTATTTGCCAGCTGGACAAAGACGATCGCTGGCGCAAATTGGTGTATTGACAACTGACAATGGCGGATTGCCCGCCGATGCTTTTGGTGCAGAAGGCGGCGAATATCTCACCACGTTGATAAAAAATCTCAATGGCCCCATCATTTCGCGCTGGGGCTCAATATTGTTGCGCCGCACTTTGCTAAGCAGGGTCGATAGTCCCAAAAACGTGAACCCGGCAGATTGGGTCGCGGAACGGGCCTGGCGATTATTGCTAATCGGTGAAGCCGATGCGGCCCGGGCACTTGTGTTGAAGGTCGATGGCGGAAATTATACGCCGCGTTTATATGAGGTTGCCATGCAATCGCATTTGGCGACTTCCGATCCGGCTGGTATATGCCCATTTGTACCGGGCGGTATCCGCGTAAGTGATGAACCAACATGGGATTTGTTCCAACCCATTTGCGCCTCTCTATCGGGCGAGCAAAGCCGCGCTACCTCGCTTTTACGGCAGGTGCGGCGCAAAAAAATTGCGACCGGGATCGATTATCTCCTGGCAGAAAAAACGATTGGAGCGGGCTTTAAAGGACGCCGGGCGGTTACCGTCAAATGGGACGACATCCAATATTTCAACAATTGGCGATATGGATTGGGCACTGCCACCGGCATTGAGCCACCTGATCGACTTTACGAACAGGCTGGACGGCATGTGCAAGGATGGCGCGTTCGTGCACCGATGTTGTCAAAAGATTCCCGGATGAAGGCCGCCGATATCGCCGCCGCTATGGGAATATTGTCGAACAAAGCCATGGTCGATCTTTACTCCGCAACCCGTGATGATCCGGATGCGAATGATGATCTGAAAGCAAGAGCATCTACTCTGCGTCAGGCATATCGTGATGGAGCGGTTGTGAATAGAATATCAGCAATGCGGTCGCTTTGGGGGCGTTCGGAAAATCTGTTGGCCAGCTATTCAGCGAAAATCCTCACCGCGAGGGCGGCTGCAAAAATTCCAGCCGATGAAGCGCTTGCCGAAGATGGCTCGGATCTGATCGCTTCAATGATGACGGCTGGACTTGATCTGAGCGCTGTGCGTTGGGCGGAAACCGTTCCTCAAGGCAGTCTAGGCTGGGGTTTGCTCGCTGTAGGAGCTG
>CALKXX010000157.1 GCA_938003725.1 uncultured Sphingomonadaceae bacterium
CATATTTGCAGTTTTGAGATCATTGTTCCGCATTTTTATCTGGTCTGCCACCAGTGCATCGCCCGATTGCAGAGTTTTGACGGTAACCGGCAAGCCGTTGAGCAATGAGTCCGCCGCGAGCACATTGCGATTGATACCAAAAAGTCCCTTGCTGGCTTTGATCTTTGTTGCATCATTTATCGCGATAATTGTTTGCGAACCATCTTCGGTCATGATCTGCAATCTATCGCCACTACGCGCCGAAATAATCCCTTTAATGTCCGGGCCCTTGACCAAAACAGCATCAGGCAGATCCGCCTGCCGTTGTCCGTCTACGATAATGTCCGCCCGATCAGATTCCTGACCGTCGTGCTGTGCAGCAACGCTGACCGGCATTAGCATCGTAGCTGAAGCAATTAGCAAACTGATCCTTGGTGTTTTGGAAATGACTCTCATCCCTATTCTCCTTAAAATAATAGCATCTCGCCCCGCATGTTCATGGCTTTTTGTTTGACCGGCCCCTTTGTGGTCAAGCTACTCTTCAACCGCCGGTATAATGTGAATCGACTATTACGTCGCATAAAAAACATGAACTTGAAGAGTGGTCGGGCCATGCTGTCTGGCAGATGAACGTGATCGGCAATATCGCTCATCATGGGGGCAATGCGAGCATATCTTGCGGCGAATAGTGTACTATTGTTCCTGTCAGCCACCGCCTGCATGCACTTCAAATTAAGTTATTGTGGTCCAGTGAGCGGCTTGATGAGCCAAGTGCGGTTGCCGAATTCAGTCTGTTTCGATTTCCGCGAACATCAGGCTTCCGGAGTTATAAAGCGTTGCCAATTGTAGCATTGCAAAGTCCGAATCTATCAGGTCGGTGTGAATAGTGATGCTATCGCGAGAACATAGATCCTTTGCAAACGAGACCAGCTCGACTGGAATCTCAAATGAAACTCCATCTACAAATAGGAGAATGCCCGCATCCCCAGCTTCAACATAAGAAAACCGGCTAGCCGGGTTGCGTAACAGCGGCACGCCGCTTGAGAGCAATTTGCGCAGTTCTGCGATCTCAATCGGTTTTTCCGGACTCCAATCAAGTTCAGGATATTTGCGGGTGCTATTATACGTACCGAACCACCGCATGAAAGCGTCGCGATCACCAGTTTTGTCGGTGATCATCTCATGCAGTCTTGCAATTGCCTCAGCCCGAATCTGGCCGGGATTTTCTTGCCTGTGCAAATCCGGGTCGGCAAAATGGTCGTCGTCGTCCATAGCAACCAGCAGATCATCCATCCAATATCCGATCAGCTCTTTGCGAGTGGGCGCACGAAACCCAATGGAATAGGTCATGCAGTCCTCACCAACAGCAACTCCATTATGTGAGATGCCTGGCGGTACATATAGCATGTCGCCCGGTTCGAGCAGCCATTCATCCGTCGCTTCAAAATCGGCGAGCAAGCGTAAATCATCGTGCGGTATCAGCGCAGACTGGTCGGTACGCCGCTCCCCAATTTGCCATCGACGTTTTCCCAAACCTTGGACGAGGAAAACATCATATTGGTCAAAATGTGGACCCACACCTCCGCCGTCGCTGGCATAGCTGACCATTACATCATCGATCCGCCAGTTTGGAATGAAGCGAAACGGTGCAATAACGGCCGCGACCTCTGGCACGGAATGATCGACTGCCTGTACCAACAGGGTCCACTGCTTCTTGTCCAATCGCTGAAAATGCGCGGCTGAAAAAGGGCCATGCTCTAAGCCCCAAATATTGCCGGTTTTCGTGATCAAACGCGATTCGATCTGTTCCTCGCCGGCCAATCCGGCAAGCTCATCTGGCTCCAGGGGATTTGACCACGAATTCCACGGATTTTTGATCAGTAGCGGCTTTTTTTGCCAATATTCACGGAGGAAATTATCGGCGTCAAACTTTGCGGAATTGATAAGCATATATGCCGAAAGCCCTGTTCTATTTCTTTGGCGGCTTTGGCACTAGAAGGGGTGTCTGATCGCGATATTTGACATATTCCGGGTCATCTCCCCATTTCTTATCCGCGCTGCGCTCCAACATGGGAACTCCGCTGACTTTGGTGAGCAGGAACCAGACGAATATCGGCGAGATAAGAGTAGCCCACTGCCAACTGTTAAGTAATGGTAGGGAGATGATCGTGATTCCTGTCCACAGCAATATCTCGCCAAAATAATTAGGATGTCTCGACCACGCCCACAGACCGGTCTTGATAAACCGCCCCTTGTTTTCCGGTTTGGAACGGAACGCCGATTTCTGCCGGTCGGCAGCAACCTCGATGGCAAATCCAACAATCCAGCACAGTGCACCAATGACAAAGAAAATTCCGATCGGTACGCGCTGCGTCGTCGTGATAATCAGCAAAGCGCTCGCCGCCGTCAGAACGACCCAGGTGCCTTGTAACGTCCAGGCTTGAAGAAAGCGGAGAGAGTCGGTCTTGATACTGTCAAATCTGGAATCTTTGCCATCTGCACTGATCCGGCGGAATAAAAATGACCCCAAACGCAGGGCCCAAATAGCGACCATCGCCGCAACGACCGACGCACGCAGGTCGAGCGGCGATGCAAAGACGCATGCTATGGCAATGACAGTCAAATAGGTAAACGATCCGGTGAGATCGTAATATTTCTCCGTCTTGAATATATTGGCAGGGACAAAGGCGAGCCAGTTCACCGCATAAGCCAGAATACCGCAAAACAAGAATAGGGGTATGGAACCAAAATTCGCACCGTTTTGGCTGCCGGCGATCGAAACACTCAATCCGATCAGGACTGCCACCACGATTACGATAATTGACTTCATTTCTTTGATATCCCTTTTCCGAAGACCGGCACCTTGCGGAAGCAACCCGTTTTTATTGCATTGCCGATATAAGTGACTGGTGTCAAAGGACGCAAATGTCGAAGCTCATATTGTTCAACAAACCATATGGCGTCCTGTCCCAATTTACCGATTCGAGTATTGGGCCCGGCCGCGCCACATTGTCCGACTATATTGATGTGCCCGCCGTTTATCCAGCGGGAAGGCTTGATCGGGATAGCGAAGGTTTGCTCGTGCTGACGGATGATGGCAAGCTACAGGCGCAGATCGCTGATCCAAAGTTCCGGAAGCCGAAAACCTATCTCGTACAGGTGGAGGGAATAGTTGATCAGGACGGTCTTGAGCAGTTGAGCAGAGGTGTCCAGCTGAAAGATGGCTTGACGCGCCCAGCCATCGTGGACAGGATAGACAGCCCCGACCTGTGGCCCCGAATCCCACCGATTAGAGTTCGAAAAACGGTTCCGGACAGCTGGTTGAAATTGACCATTGTAGAGGGAAAAAACAGGCAAGTGCGCCGCATGACGGCGGCCATTGGCAATCCCACGTTGCGGCTTGTGCGGTGGCAAGTTGGCGATTGGACAATAGCCGATATTAAAACCGGGCAGTGGCAGCAAATTCCAACTCCTTAGGCGGCTTGCATCCGGTTCCAGGCTCTCTTGAATTTTCGTTTCCCCCGATATTCCAAAACGGCCAGAGCAGGGATCAGTAGTTGTAAAATGACCGCGCCGAACAACACTCCAAATCCAAGGCTGGCCGACATCGGGATGAGAAACTGTGCTTGAATGCTGGTTTCAAAGGTGATCGGCGCAACGCCAAGAAAGGTGGTCAACGAGGTCAGCATGATCGGACGGAACCGTGACTTGGCACCGGCGACAATCGCCTCTTCAATTTCCATCCCGTTATCCAGATTCTCATTTATGAAATCGATCAGGACAAGAGAGCCGTTCACAATCACACCAGATAGCGCGATAATACCAAACATGCTCAGCACGCCCAGCGGTATGCCCAGAAGAAGGTGGCCGATCAAAGCGCCAATTATACCGAAGGGGATAACCGCCATGATGATGAGCGGTTGTATATAGGAGCGGAAAGGAATGGCGAGCAACGCATAGATCATCAGCAGCGCGGCCAGAAAAGCGATCCCAAGGTCTCCGAACGATTCTGCTTGTTCCTGTTGCTCCCCTCCAAAGGTATATAATAGCTGCGGATAGTCAGCTTGTAGCGCGGGCATGATATCATTGGCCAGCGCATCGGCGATTTCCTGACCAGTCACGATGTCGTCATTAATGTCCGCTGTTACCGCCGTCACGCGCCGGCCATCGGTTCGGCGAATTACTGAAGGTGCCTGGCCGAATGATACATCCGCCAAGGTGGATACCGGCACTTCGCCGCCGGGAACACGTACCCGGAATCTCTCTACATCGACAATCGAATTGCGCTCTTCTTCGGGCAGCCGAATATAGACGCGCATATCTTCCTGTCCGCGTTGTACGCGCAGGGCCTCACTGCCAAAAAAAGCAGCGCGCACTTGCAACGCAACGTCCTGCAAAGTGACTCCTAGCGAGCGAGCCTCAGGCTTCAGTCGAAGCTGGATTTCTTTCAAACCCTGATCTTGATCGCTTTCAATATCGAACACGCCAGAAAACCGGTTAAGTTGTTCCATCAATTTCGCTGATGCAGCTTCCAGAACTTCCGGGTCAGGGTCGGACAGTTGTACATCAATCGGCGCGCCGACGGACAAAAGATCCGATGCGAAAATCAAGGACCGCGCTTCGACAACGGGCCCCACCGCGTCGCGCCAGGCATTTTCGAAATCCTTGGATGCCAGGGCCCTTTGATCTCCGGGAATGAAGCTGAATTCAACACTTGCGATATTGGCGGAAAACCCCGTGGGCGCAAACTGACTGGGGCCACTGGTCCGCGGTTGTTGTCCGACCAGCGTGAATATGCCGCGCAATGGAGATTCTGAATCTTCATCATCCTGTTCCGCTTGATATTTCGCATAAGTTTCTCGCCCGCGTTGTTCGACCAGCCGCGCGATCTTTTCGGTTTCGGCAATTGGTGTTCCGGCAGGCATTTCTATGCTGGCCGTAACGATATCTGCTTCGATTGCCGGGAAAAATGAGTTTTTGATTATTCCGGCAGGTATCATGGAGCCAATGATAATCAGCATCGCTATCCCGCCGGCAATAATCACAAACGGCATGCGGACTGAATAATTAAGTGCGCGATCTAATGGGCCGTGGAGAAATGCTTGAAAATATCTATCCACCTTTTTCTGAACGCGCTCAAAAAAGCGCGTGACCGGGTTGCGCGTGGGGGTGCCGGGTGCCGGTAAGTGGCTAAGGTGGCTCGGCAATATGAGCAGGCATTCGACCAGTGACAGAAACAGGACGGCCACCACTACCAACGGAATATCGGCCAGAATTTTTCCAATCACACCGCCGATTGCGAATAGCGGTGAAAAAGCTGCAATGGTCGTGAGGACGGCAAAAATTACCGGAACCGTTACACGCCGTGCCCCACTGACCGCTGCACCCATGCCGGTGCGGCCGCTCTCGCGTCTTGCATATACGCTTTCGCCGACAACAATCGCATCATCGACCACCAATCCCAAGGCTAGAATGAACCCGAAAAGAGAGAACATGTTGATGCTGGAGCCCGCAATGTCGAGCAGGAAAATCGCGCCAATGAACGTGACCCCAATTCCCAGGGCGGTCCAGCCCGCTAGACGGATATCAAGGAACAAGGTGAGGGCCAGCAAGACAAGGAACAGTCCGATTGCGGCATTTTTCAAAAGCAGGCTCAACCGATCGTTGAGCAGCTCGCTATCATCGCTCCAGATCGCATAAGATATGCCCTCCGGTAGCGTTCGGGCAAACTCCGTTTCCAGATATTCCTTTGACGCTTTGGAAACATCCAATACGCGTTCGTCGCTGGTGCGAAAGACTTCGACAAAAGCGACCGGTTTGCCATTATAGAGCGACAACAGATCGGAATCTTGAAAACCGTCCCGCACCGTCGCAATTTGTCCCAACCTTATCAGCGCACCATCCTCGGTGCTGACCAGAACAATGTCTTCGAAATTTTGCTGATTATAATTTTGACCGATCGTTCGCACACGAACTTCTTCGCTTTCGGTATCAATAGAGCCGGCTGGACTATCAAGACTGCTCGCCGCGATCGTGCGAGAGATATCGTTTAGCGAGAGGCCAAAGGCCTGCAGCGTGTCTTGCGGGACCTCGATCGAAACTTCATAGTCACGGATCGAACTGGTATCGACAAAGGATATTTCCGGGAGCGCCGAGAGCGCTTCCTCCAAACGGTAGGCCGTTTCCTTTAGAGCATTTTCCGATACGTCACCGAATATCGCAACCCGGACCACGCTTTGGCGCGTAGTCAATTCACGTACGTCCGGCTCTTCGGCTTCGTCGGGGAAAGTTTGAATTTGGTCGATTTCAGATTTGATGTCATCCAGCGCCCGGTCGATATCCGTACCCAATTCAAGTTCAACGAGGACCGATCCTGTATTCTCCGCTGCGGTTGATTTGATTTCTTTGATATTTTCAACGGCTTCAACCGCTTCCTCGATCTTCTGGACTATCGATTCCTCGACCTCGTCAGGGGTCGCACCGGGATAGGAGACGCTTATCTGAACCGTATCGAGGCTATTTTCGGCAAAAACCTCTTGCACAATCGTACCATAGGAAGAGATCCCGGCGATAAAGAAGAACATCATCAGCAAGTTTGCTGCGACCCCGTTGCGCGCCATGAAAGCGACAACGCCGCCTTGCTCCATGATTTCCTTGCTAGGTTGCTCGGGAGAAGGAGGTGTCATGCCCGGCTCGTCAAGAGTGGATGGTGTCGTCATTTTCCGGGTTTGGCTTTAGCATTGGATTGCGGTTTGGATATCCTAACGCTCTGTCCTTCCGTAGCGCCGCTTATCCCGCCCAGAACCACCAGCGGACTCTTGCCCAAATTTGCTGTGCTAATCAGGGCCATGGTGTCTGTGCGTTGATATATGTCTACCGCTATGATGCGCAGTTTTCCATCGCGCACCAGCCAGATTTTATTCCCCGCTCTTAATGCCGAGAGCGGTAATATTGCATATTCATCCAGCGCTCTGCCGTTGATTTCAGCTTCGACAAAGCTTCCGACAAAGAGCGGCGGAGCACCGGATGCAGTTGCCGATTTGCCGTCATTTTCGCTAATAGCGGCTGGAGACCCTCCTCTCATCGGGTCGGGCACGCGCAAAAAAACGTCAATTGTGCGCGTCTGAGGATTGAGGACGCTATTGGCGCGATCGACATAGGCCTGCCAACGATAGCGAACGCCGCCATAGTCAGAATATATGGAGGCCTGGATGGAGCCGCTGCCACTGGCCCTCCACAGGCCCGGTATCAATGCAGCATCTTTTTCGGACAATGGAATGACAGCTTCAAAATCTGCGGTACCGACCATTGATCCGAGAGATTGGCCGGGCTGCACAAAGCTTCCCAACGCAATCTGTTCTGTACGCACAACGCCGGAAAATGGAGCGCGGACAACCGTACGTTGAAGTGCCGTTTGCGCGTCGGCGAGACGTGCCTCTGCACGGCGCAGACTGGCTCTGGCCGACTTTAACTGTGGTTCGCGCGTAGCCAAATCGTTGGCTTGTCTCTTGTTATTTGCCGTTGATGCATTTTGCTCTGTGCCGGTCTGTAGTTGATCCGGCGGCAATATGCGTGCGGCATAATCATTTTCGTCTACGCTCGCATAAATTTTGTCCGCTGCCGCGCCGCGCCGCTTAAAGCGCGCCAGTTCTGCCTTGGCCAAAGAAACTTCTTCCCGCGCCTGTTGAACTGCAACATCTTGAGAGACGACATCGGCCTGTGCAGTTTGTACAGCGTTTCGGTAATCAGCCGTATCGATACGGAACAGGATGGTGCCGCGGGCAATGCGCTGACCTTCACGCAGATTGGGGTTTACATAGACTAATTTACCAGCGACTTCTGCGGCCAAAGTCAATTCTTCTCGGGCACGCACCGTACCGGAACCGGCGACGATCAAATTGCCGGAGCGGATTTCTATCGGGGCGGCTTGCACCAGCGGTATCAATTCTTCGGCTGGCTTTTCTTCCGGTTCGGAACGGAAAAGGATCATCAGTGCGGCAATCAATATTGCCGCCAACAGGATTAGACCGCCAATAACGCGTTGCCGTTGCACCTATTTGTCTCCCTGATTTGTTAGAGCCTGATTATAGATAATCAGGCTAGTATCGGCATTTTGAGTGCTGCTATCCCAGCTACCCCCTAGCGCCCGGTGCACGCCGAGCCGCGCCAATGCAACATCGCGTCCCGCCGTCGATAAAGAGGATTGCACCTGATATTGGGCGCGCAATGCGTCAAGATAATCTACGTAGTTCCCGACACCACCGGCAAAGCGACTAGTTTGTAACTGCGTCGCTGCTCTCGATTCTTCCAGTTGCGAAAATAGAAACCGGTATCGCTGGCGTTCTTCTTCGTATCTTTCGATTGCGGAACTGACTTCTTGATAGGCGGTTAGGACCGTCCGTGCATATACCGCCGTTTGCTGGGCATATTGCGCGTCAGCGATCTCAATATTCGCTCTGATCCTGCCTCCCTGAAACAGCGGCGCGGTCAAGCTTGCGCCAAGGTTCAGTATCCAGTTGTCGAAAACGTTAAAAACCCCGGCTGGGTCTGCGGACTGTGATCCGCTGCCCGCCGATAAGGTCAATGACGGAAACCTCTCCGCTTTTCTGGCACCTAGATTATATCGCGCCGATTCCAATCGCTGCCCCTCGGCCAATATGTCAGGGCGTTGGTCCAAAAGATTGATGGGTAGGCCAGAAGGTATCTGTTGGAATACCAATTTTGGTTTGAGTTTTTGATCCAGAAACTCGCCCATATTGCTAGAATATCGGCCAATGAGGACCGCCAATTGTCCTTCGGTAGCGGCCAATTGTGCTTCGCGTTGGGGAAGCCCAGCCTGCACATTGCGGAATTCCTGTCGCACTTGATTTAATTCGAACGACGTAACCAATCCGCGCCGGTAGCGGTTTTCAGTTTGTTCCAGGCGGTCACCCAGCACATCAATAATCTTTGCGGTGAGAGCAATTTGATGGCGAGCATTCACGATGTCGAAATAGCTGGTGATCGTTTCAGCCAGCACTGCAAGGCGGACGGCTTGCAAGTCCGCGGCAGAAGCAATCGCATCTGCGCGGCCGGCCCGCGCATCGTTGCGGAGTCGTCCCCAGATGTCGAGTTCATAAGATATGGATAGCGACGAAGAATATGTTTCATTCTGTAGCCGCTGTGACGCCGCGCCGGGAAAGGAACCAAAATTTGTTCCTGCGGTGGGGATGTCGGAATAATTGCTGCTCAGTCCGGCGTTGATATTTGGAAAGAGACCGCTTTTTGAGACACGTGCTCTGGCTTCGGCTGCCCTGAGCCTTGCTGCCGCCTCGGCTAGATCCAGGTTTTTTATCAAGGCTTCATCCAACAGGGAGTCCAGAACGGGGTCCTGGAATGATTTCCACCATTGCTGTGGGTTATATGCGCCTTCAATTCCCTGATTATCAAATTGCTGCGGCATGGCAGCGGCGATCTCTGGCGCCTTGGAATCCGATGCCATGCTGACACAGCCCGCCATTGTTAATGATAACAGGCATATTGGCAGGGAAGAGTGTCGGAGGCGATGATCCACGGAAGCTAAGGCCTTTGAAACGACTTGGACGTTACCAAGCCATCCTGAAATGCCATTGATTAAATTGAACGTCAACGTTTTAATTGTACGGTATCGTACAATTTGTTACAAGCATCGAAAATATGGGGAAGAGCGTTGGCAGCTGCCGAAACTAGTAAGCTACATATGCAAGCCGATCGGCCAGCAAGTCGCCGCAAAATTGCGGGTATATTGGCGGCTGCGCGCGCCGAGTTTTTCACCAATGGATTTTCTGCAACCAGTATAGAGGCGATTGCCGCACGGGCAGAAGTTTCCAAGGTAACGGTATATACGTGGTTCAAAGACAAGGAAAATTTGTTTGCCGAAGTGGTGCAGGCAGAATGTGCCGAGATGCGGGAAAACTTCGTCGTCGAGAATTTGGCGGATAAGAATCTGGGCGATATTTTGCAAATCGCGGCACAGGGTATGCTTGAGTTTTTGATGCGGGAGGAGATGGTGCGCTTCGAACGTATCCTGGCTGCAGAAGTAAATCGAGACCCCAAAATCGGTGAGTTTTTTCTGGACCATGGACCGCGAACATTGCTGGGTGACCTGACCAATCTGTTGGAACTGGCGGTCGACAAAGGCGAGATTGTGACCGCCGATGTTCGCGGTTCGGCCGAAATGTTTGCCGGATTGGTGATGGGCCGGATGGATTTGTTTCTGCGCTACGGCGCTAAAATTCGCCTATCTGCGCAAGAAAGGGAGCAACGTGCCCGGCGTGCGGTTGATGCATGGATGCTAATCCACCAACATAATGACATGTGACATTGTCTTAGGCGCGTTTGTCAGTAGGAGAACCCAGACATATGTGAGAAGTGATGCTGCCAACCTGGGGCAAAGTACCCAATATATCGGTATGGAATGCCTTGTAAGCTGCTAAATCTGAGACCTCGACCCGCAATAGATACTCCACCGACCCAGTGATATTATGGCATTCGCGCACTTCGCTTGCTTTCGCCACGGCCTCCTCAAATGCTACGGAATCTTTTTTCAGATGTTCTGAAAGTCCGACCATCACAAATATTGTGATCGTTGCCCCGCGAACCGCCGGATCGAGTGTTGCGCGATACCCTTTAATGATGCCGGTGCGTTCCAATTCCTGTACGCGGCGCAGGCATGCCGATGGAGACAGCCCGACTTTGCCGGCCAAATTCAGGTTACTAATCCTGCCATCCAATTCCAGTACACGCAATATATTGCGGTCGATATCGTCAATATCTGTCATAAATTGCATGATTAGGGAAATATATGACGAGAAAGCAAGAAAAATTCGCTAAAAATGATGTAATGTTCTGTTTGAACCATGACTCGAAGGTGACAGAATATGGCTGCTATGAATTTGACCGAATATCACATCTCGCCAGAGCGAGGGTTTCTTTCATCGTTTAATCCGGACGAGGTTGAATTCCCCGCCGAGCTTTTGCCCATCTTCAATGATGCGATGGCACTGCCCCGGACCATTGTTTCCGGCGAGCTAAGGCGTCATTTGCACGCTATACCCTATATCGATCTTACTGAATTTTGCGCCAACGCAAACCTTGCCCAACGGCGTGTGGCGATGGTCCACTATTCCTTCATGGTACAGGCTTATGTGTGGGGAGAGCCCGAACCGCCAAAGGTGCTGCCGAAAAACCTGGCAGTACCCATCTGGCAACTGGGTCAGTCGATCGGGCAACAACCCTTGCTGCCTTATTCAGGATATGTGCTCGACAATTGGGGCCGGATTGACGCCGATGGTCCGATTGACCTGTCAAATACCTATATGATCCAGCAGTTTCTGGGTGGTCAGGACGAGGCGTGGTTCGTGCTGATCCATGTTGCGATAGAGGCGCGCGCCGGCGAGATACTTGCGGCTATCCCGGCACTTGTTGACGCCTGTCGTGATGAAGATATCGCGGCGGTGGAGCAGGGGCTTTCCGCAATGTCCCAAGTCTGGGACGATATGAATGCGATTTTCGACCGGATGCCGGAGCGCTGTGATCCCTATGTCTATTTTCACCGGGTGCGTCCGTGGATCCATGGATGGAAGGACAACCCGGCGCTAGACGGCGGTTTGATCTATGAAGGTGTCGAGCAAGCCGGCGGAAAGCCACAGGCATTTCGCGGACAGACCGGATCTCAATCGTCAATTGTTCCGTCGATGGATGCCTTTTTGGGCATTGATCATGCCGGAGACCCGCTGCGCGCCTATTTGGACCAGCTACATATCTATCGCCCGCCGGAGCACCGGAAGTTTATCGATGATGTGCGCGCCAATAGCGTTTTGCGGCCATTTGTCGAGAAGGTGGATTCCGCGCAATTGGCCGCAGCATATAATGACTGTGTTCAGAACCTGACCCGCTTTCGCACCCGTCATTTGGAATATGCCGCTAGCTACATCAACAAACAATCCAAGGGCGGTTCAGGGAATAGTTCTGATGTCGGAACGGGCGGAACGCCGTTCATGAAATATCTCAAAAAACACAGGGATGAGGCGCAAGCACATATGCTGTGATGCGCCCGTCTAGGCGCTCAGAAGCCAGCTAAACTTATATTCACCGGGCCCGACGCGATATTCCGGCAGTGCGTCGGGACCACAAGCACCGGTACCAATGCCGCGCATTGCGATATCAATATGCACCTCGATGTCATCGCGGCGCACCAAATCGGCAAGGGTCGTGCCTACCGTCAGGTCTGCATCATGATGATGTCTTGCGGAAAAACTTGCACCTTGGGGTAGCTGGAAAGTTACGCCATCGCCTTTGTCATTTTTCAGGCTGAACCAGCGTGTTTGTTCATGCGCGCCATGTTCTTGAGGGACGACATAGGGGTGATATTGCATGTCGACGGTGGACGACCATCGTCTGGCCGTTTGGGCACGAAAACGATCGGGATAACTCTCGTCCGGGCCAAGGCCATACCATTTAAGTTGCTCAAATTCACCGGGCAGGTTGAAGACAATACCAACACGCGGGATATCAGGCCAGTTATCCGGAACCGTGACGATTTCATCGATTTGTGCACCCGCGTTGGTCAGCGTCCATAAGGATTTATGCTTCGCAGCCGCACCTTCTGCTCCGATCAATGTGCGTTCAAACTTGAGCATCGCCGATTGATCGTTTTGCGTAAGTTCAGTCTTCCTATAATCGATAGTCAATCGATCAAGGCCAAGGTTGATCCAGTCCAGCCGCTTGCTTGGTTCATCGGCGCGCCACCCGAGTTTACCGCCGTCATTATCGGTGGGTGCTCGCCAGAGATGTGCTTTTACATCGCTTGTGATCACGGTCTTGCCGTTCAATGACAGGCGATCGATTTGACCGTCGTCGTCCAAAGAAATGGAGATCGGGCCAAATGAAACTTCTTGCTCGATTGTCGTGACCTTAGCTTCCGGCGGCCACTTTGAAACAACAACTTCATGGCTCTGGCATCTTAGCTCAATTTGATCCCAGGCGACGATATGATCTTTCGGGAGTGCAGACGTTTCCAGGCTCGTTTTCCACTCGAGCAGCAAATGCCAATCTGCCGCCGAGCTGATTTCACTTTGATAGGGAATCTTTATTTTCAGAGCTTCGCCCGCTTCGACTATCGGGGTCAGTTGACCAGATTCAACATCCATGCCGCCGCGCTGCAAAGACCAGCATAGGACCAGATCATTGGTGGATGTAAACACCCGCCGACTGGTCGCGAGAATGGTCTTGTCATCGACCAACTCGCACATTATCGGTCGGGCCGCCCATTGATATTCCCGCAGGGCGGGATGGGGGGCCCCGTCCGGTGCGACAATGCCGTCGCAACAGAAATTCAAGTCATTCGGTTCATCGCCGTAATATCCGCCATAGGCCCAGAATGGCCGGCCTTTGTCATCCGTTTCCGCCAGTCCATGATCTTTCCATTCCCAGATAAAGCCGCCGCCCAGTGCGGGTTCCGCGTAAAATGCGTCGACATATTCGGCGAGTGAACCGTTGGAATTTCCCATCGCATGTGAAAACTCGCACATGATGAGCGGACGATCATCCCGTTGCGTTTGCTCCGCCCAGCGGGCCCATTCAACAATTTGGTCGATAGAGGGATACATCGGGCAAACCAGATCAGTGACCAATCGTTCCGAAGCACTTGGAGAAGCCTTCGCCTCATCATAAGGGGCCTTGGCACCAAATGTATCGAACCGCTTTGATAGTGCGCCTTCATAATGCACAAAACGAGCTGGATCGATATGCCGTGCCGCTGCTGCTGCGGCATCATGGGCGGGGCCATGACCAGCTTCATTGCCCAGTGACCAGCCAATGATACAGCTATGGTTACGATCACGGGCGATCATCCGCGTCACGCGCTCCACAATGGCTTTATGAAACCGCATGTCTTGTGCGACGCTTTTCCAGCGTGCGTGACATTCGACATTGGCTTCGTCGATAACGTAAAGCCCCAACTCATCACAGAGGTCGAGAAACTTGTGGTCATTGGGATAGTGAGAGGTGCGGACGGCATTGATATTGTGCTGTTTCATCACCAGCAATTCATCTCGCATTTCCGAGACGCTAAGTGTTTTTCCATTGACCGGATGATGGTCATGCCGATTGGCCCCGATGATGATGATCGGCTTGCCATTCACCAGCAACCGGCGGTCCTTGACCTCTATACGGCGAAAACCGACTTTCGTTATCCGCGCTTCGGTGATCTGTCCTGCCGGATCAATAAGCTCGGTTTGCAGAACATATAGCGCCGGCGCTTCCGACGACCATGGTTTTGCGTTCGCAATTTGGGTGTTGAGCTCCACCTGATTGCCGGGGAAATTATAACCCGCATCCATTTGTTCGATATGGCCGCCGGTCGGGGGTTGCGCGACCAGAGCTTCAACGCTTTCAGCAACAGGAATGTCGCGCTCGTCCACTATGCGACATCGCACGATCCAACCTTTTGAGGGGCCCGCTACTTTTGCGACTATTTTGGCATCGCCATTATTTGAATTTGGATCGAAATCTGCATCGATGTAAAGATCAGCAATATGCGTTGCGGCCTGCGATTCCAGATATACTGAACGATGTATGCCGCCATGATACCAATGGTCCTGATCCTCAATCCAGGTCGCACCGGACCATTTGATCACCATTATCGCCAGTGAGTTTTCGCCCGGCTGTAGATGCGGAGAGAGATCAAACTCGGAAGGCAAACGGCTGTCGGTTCCCATGCCGACAAACACGCCATTGCACCACACCAGCGCTACACTCTCAAAGCCGCCAATATGGACGATGGTTGATCGATCCTTCCAATTGTCTCCAATCGTAAAGCTGCGGCGGTAAAGGCCGGTCGGGTTTTCGCCGGGAACGCCGGGTGCATCGCTGCAATCGAATGGCATGACGACATTTGTATATTGCGGCAGGTCGCCCGTATCTTGCCGGGTCCAGACGCCCGGTACAGTTATTGCGCGCCAATTGCCTGTTGCAGCGGCGGTGTCGTACCATCCGTCCGGTGCGGCGTCAGGCCGGTCGATCAACTGAAACTGCCACTCCCCGTCAAGCGATCTTTGCCAGGGCGAGGGCTCATCTGCGTGCGCAGACTGCAAACCGGGAAACGGCGTAGAAGACGTTCTCGCCGGTAGCCGATTTATCTCGGTCAGTTCCGGTTGTAGCAATTGAGATACGGTCAAGGGCAACATGCTTGGCTTTCCGGCGAATACGCATCGGTCATTGATGCCCGGTTCGGCTAACATGGCCAAGGGAAGCCGTCCAGCACAGGTGGGCGTCGTACAATCCAAGTTTCACCTTGAAAAGAAGATCAAACCCATGTCCTGTGACGGAATGAGTGATCATCAATCCATATTGAAACGGAGCCCGCCGTCCAGGCCCATCCACCAGCGTATTTTTGTAAAACCGGATGATAGGAAAGTCAGGTTATATGGGTTTCGGGAGCATGACGAAACGCCCGCACAGGAGACATTGGACGGAGAACCAAAAGCCTCTCATATGCGTTGGCATCCGCTGCGGCGGGAATGGTCGGTCTATGCATCGGGCCGTCAGAACCGGACTTTCAAACCGTCTTTAGCCGATGATCCGTTGGCCCCCACACGGCCGGATGGTCCAGCAACCGAGATTCCGTTTTCCGATTTCGAATTGGCGATTTTTGACAATCGTTTCCCCAGTTTTAGCGAAGGCGCGAGTAACAAATTGCCCGCCATTGAGAGCGTAGAAATAGAGCCGGCGGAAGGGCTGTGTGAAGTCGTTGTCTATACCAAGGAAAGCACCGGCAGTCTGGCCACATTAGGGCAAGAGCGGCGGGAACTCTTGGTACATGCCTGGATTGATCGTTATGCCGAACTATATGAAAGCGGCGCGGCTTTTGTGCTGCCTTTTGAAAATCGCGGGGAAGCCGTGGGTGCGACTCTGCATCATCCTCATGGCCAGATATATGCTTTTCCGATTGTGCCGGCGGTGCAGGAAAATGCAAGAAAGTCGTTTGCGGACGGCTATGACCTTGCCGGTAATATTGCGTCGTGGCGCGATGATTATTCCATCTCGGCCTCTGGTGACGTAGAGGCTTTCACGCCGCCATTTTCGCGCTTTCCCTATGAAATATGGATTGCACCGCGACACCGCCGACAGGGGCCGTGGGACATGACGGACGAGGAAATTTCTGGCTTTGCTGATTTGCTCGGCGATGTGACGCGTCGCTATGATGCGTTTTTTGGTGAAGATACGCCCTATATGCTCAGCTTGCATGCCGCACCCTATGCAGGTTCAGAAAATTGGCATTTTACCGCGCAATTCTATCCTTTGTTGCGCGCGCCGGGCAGGCTGAAATACCTGGCTTCGGTGGAACAATCGACCGGGCTCTTTACGGTCGATGTGATGCCGGAGGAAACCGCACAGAAATTCCGCACGCTATGAGCAGCCAAAAGAGTTTCCGAGAAATATTCAGCGCAGAACCTGACGTGGCAGTTTCGGTGCCGGGTCGAGTGAACCTGATCGGTGAGCATCTTGACTATAATGGCGGCGTCGTTTTGCCGACTGTCATCGCCCGCAAAGTTGATGTAGAAATTTCATCGAATGACAGCAAAGAAGATCATATCTTTTCGCAAGAATTTGGCGAAAAGTGCATGCGTCCAATTGATGATCGCAAAAGCGGACATTGGTCGGACTATGTTGCGGGTGCCCTGGCAAAATGTCGTGCGCTTGGATATCTTGAAATTGGTTTGAATGTTTGGATAGAAAGCGACGTGCCGCACGGCTCTGGTCTATCCTCTTCCGCGGCGTTGATCGTCGCGGTGATAAAAGCTGTTTTGAAGCTATCGGATCAATCGATAGAGGACCTGGTAATCGCCCAATGGGCACAACAGGTCGAACATGATTTTATCGGTATACCATGCGGCATCATGGATCAAATGGCAGTTGCGATTGCGCGGGAGGGACAGGCGCTGCAATTGCACACGGATGATCTGTCCTATGCGCTGGTTGATCTGCCGACCGAATATCAATTCGCTATTCTGCATTCGGGTATCTCCAGAAAGTTGAACGATGGCCGATATGCAGAGCGCCGCGCAGAGTGTGAGGCGGCCGCCAAAGCGTTGGATAGCGAATATCTTTGCCATCTGGGTGCGGCTGATTTGCGGCGCATCGAACAGTTACCACAAGATCAGATGCGGCGAGCACGCCACTGTGTGACAGAAAATTTGCGCGTTAAGGAGGCAGTGGAGCAACTACAATCCGGTGATATGGCGGCATTTGGCAAATTGATGAATGAAAGCCACAATTCCATGCGTGACGATTTCGAGGTGTCTACGTTCGAAATTGATGCATTGGTGACAGGTGCGCGCCGCGCCGGTGCTATCGGCGCCCGGTTAACCGGCGGCGGTTTCGGCGGCTGTATTGTGGCATGTGTTGCGAAGCACATCCTGCCGCAGTGGAAAGATCAAATGGCTCTAGATTTCCCAAAAGCTGCCTATATCGGTCCGCCTATGCGGCGTAGTGGGTGTTAGCTAACCGGGGTAAGCCGGCCAAGCCATTTGATTGCGTCAGCATCTAAACTGATATGACCTTTTGGCGATTCGTATCCATCCAGCAATATCTGTACTTCCGCGTGATCTAACTTGTTCGAATTTTCTTTGCGTACGCCTTCAAGCTTTTTTTTCTGTGCTTGCGACAGGCTAAGCAAATCCGGGTCGGTCACTAATAGGCTCCAGCATTGCGGATGCTCCGACATCAATATGACCCATAGCATTAGTTGATACCAGTCGACGGATTTCTCATCGACGCCAAATGCCACCTGCGCGCTGGACTGGTAAACCGTAATCATATTGACGATCCGTTTGATGCGGCGAGGGTTTGTGGGCAACAGACCCTTTAGCGGCGCTAGCGCATGGCGAACATCCTGTTCCGCTGTTTCGGAACTGGCGGCTCGGATGGCCTTTTTTCGGTTTATAATATCCTTGCGTATTTTCGCATCATCGGATGATAGGGTGCTTAGCGCTTCTCGGGCTGTCTCGGCAATTTCATTTCGCCTCTCGCTGGATCTGGCATCCTTTATCCTTTTGTCAAATTCATCGGCGAACTGCTCCAACTCCATTTGTCGCCGCCGATCCATGCGCCGGTCCGAACTATTCCTGCGGTCCCCGAGCAGCAGCATGTCCACATAGCTGTCCCGCTGAATCTTGTCGGCCTCGGGCAAGACCAGCGACATTTGAATAGCTTTTTCGACAAACCGACCGCCAAAACTTACACCGATATCATCATGAACATCGGCCATATCTTTATGTACCTTGGCGAAAGATGTCTCGATCCAATGTTTATCGCCGAGCAAGATGAAGACGATCCGGGGCGAACGGAAAACGGTCATCATTCCGCGGACTAGTTCCACAACATATTCCGGTTCGCAGCGATCAAGGTCGTCGACAATAACCAAAACGGGGCGCCCTAGGCCATCAATCATCGCGCTAAAATGTTTCCGAAATCTGCGTAGCGGATCACTGGTGCCGAGGGCTGTTGCATCAGTGGAGTCTCCCGCGCTGCTGACAAGTTTGTTGATGCCTTTTTGGAACGCCGTGAACAGGGCAATGCCGGATGCTCCAAATAACGACGCAATGATCAGCGCGATTGTTGATCTGTCACCTGCATCAGCGGCAATCATGTCGCGCACATTATCAACGTTCAGGACTGTAGTGACCACCAAAGCGAGCAATATCACGCCGATCAACATAGAGCGAAAGCTGGGGTTGAATAGTTTCCAGGCCCATTCGGAAAATTGTTTGGCAGTCCGTTGGCCCATGGGAAATACAGCGAAACATTGTTTCCGGACGGTTTCGTAAAAGTCCCACCAGGGCGGCGACACGTGCTGATGCTGCCAGGCATTAAACTGCACAGTGATCCAATCGCGAGCCGCATAGTCCGGGTCCCAAAAGTCGGGATCATGAAGTTTCAGGTCGGCAAAAATCGTATTTTGAAGCTGCTTTTCATTGTTCTTACCTACATCAATATCGAACGCGCTTGGATTGAGGATACGTGCGACATAGTTGGCGAAAGTCGTCTTACCGCCGCCCCACGGACTATCGATATGCAAAATAAAACCGGGCTGATCGGGCGCGTGCTTCTTCTTTTTGGACCGTTCCTTATTCTGCTCTGTCCAGATATCGTTGATCCGGTGCGCCACGGAAAATGCCAGCGGCGCCCGCCCCAACATATCGCGCATGGTTTCTGGAAGGTCGGCGGAAAAACGGGTTTCGGACGTTTCTTCGATTGGCGTTTCTTCTTCTGCCGGAGCTGTCGTTGCTTCGGACGTAGTGTGGGGCGCCGGATGTGCCGGAGCGTGCCAGCGGAGCGGTTCCGTTTCCGCCTCAGTCAATTTTCTGAGTGATGCATCGCCAGGCCAGTCTTCTACCTCGTCGCCCAGTTGCTCAACAATAGTCTCGCGTAAAATTGGCTGACCTGGCATCGCGTCGGTAATGCGCAGATCGACTTTTCCGTCCCTGATATTTTTTGTGTCGTCGATGCGGCCCCAAGCGACGATACCGCTCGGTTCAATATCTTCAATATTGCTGCCTTCTTCAACAACGGCGCGCCATATCGCGACTGTGTCGCCATTGGATTGAGCGGTTCTTAGTTCGTCAGGGTCAGCATCACCGATGGACCATCGTTCCACATGGCCGGGTTCCAGATGATCTTCAAATGTCGGCATGTCCGTGGGGGAATATCGGGCAAGCCAGATATTCCGTAGATCGGTTTGCGGTTCTATGGTGGAGCTATCTTCGTTTGAATTGGCTGCCTCAATGGTATGTGTAAAAACTATAACGTCATCGGCCAGCTTGGAGATTTCCTCGCTATATTTCTCTTCGGCGGTTGGCGATATTTGCTTACCCGATTTATCTTCAATTCGGTTTAGCCCAACAAAAAATTCTCTGACATCTTCAAAATCAATCAAATTCGGTTGTTGGTTAGATCCGATATATTCGAGATGCACCGGGATGATCTTTGGTGTTTTTCTGCTCTTATGTTCGTTTGCGCGGTGATTGAATACGGCCATCCGCAACGTTTCACTGGCGAATTTTGACTCGCTATATTGGGTGCTTATCAAGGCGAGAAAAATTGCGGCGTCGCCCACGGATGACAGTGCGTCGGAAAATGACGATTTGCGCTCCGCATAATCCGCAGTCGAACGAATATTCAGCCGAATATCCGACCGATCAAACACTATGCGTTGCAGATCTTCAATGATCCTGTTCGGATGCACGAAACTCTGCGCATCCGGTGGTCGGTTCAAATCCTCTGGCGCGAAACTTGCGAAAACATCGACTTCTTGTGCATATTTTGTTGGCGCGTCAGACACAACTCGTCCCCTGGTTTCGGTTTCAAAAAGTTGCGACCTGTTTTTATTGTTAGCGCAGTTCTAGCGCATCAGCTTTTAATATCCAATCGCCAGACCATCTTTCCGCATTTCGGTTGCACCGGTATATACGCCGGTTTCGGGATCCCGGGTAATGGCCTGATATCCGCCGAACATGATACCATTGTCGACCACCTTCACGATGTGACCCATGTCACGCAATTTTGTGATCGTTTTTTCGGATATGCCCGGTTCGACGTGGAGCACGCCAAGCAAGTCCGCGCCTGTACCGGCCAAGTCATTGGTGGGATGTCGTCCGCCATCATGATTGAGCCGCGCTGCATCGCCGGCTTCCTGCAAATTCATGCCATAGTCGACCATATTGATCATTACCTGCACATGACCTTGTGGCTGCATACCGCCGCCCATCAGGCCAAATGACATGAACGGTTTGCCATCTTTTTTCATGAAGGCCGGGATGATCGTGTGAAATGGGCGTTTGCCGGGCGCGTAGACATTGGGATGTTTGGGATCGAGTGAAAATAGCTCTCCGCGATCTTGAAACATAAAGCCCAAGCCATCTGCAACCAATCCGCTGCCCATGCCGCGATAGTTGGATTGGATCAGGCTGACCATCATGCCGTCTTTGTCGGCGACGGTGAGATAGGTGGTGTCACCTTCGCCTTCGATTTTCGGTTCTCCCGGGCCAAATTCCGGAGAAGCTTTATTGGGATCAATCAGCGCAAACCGCTCTTTGCCATATGCATCGCTAAGCAGCCAATCGAGGGGTGGATCGGAATAGTCCGGGTCGGCATAGAAACGCGCCACATCTTCGAAGGCCAATCGTTTGGCTTCGGTAATATAGTGGAGAACTTCTGCGCTGCCCCGTGGCCATTGCGTCAAATCGACATTCTTGAGGATATTCGTCATCTGAAGCGCGGCATATCCCTGTGTATTCGGCGGCAATTGGCACATTTCATAACCTTTGCGATAGGCAACACATCCAACGACTGTCCATTCACTCGCATGGTCTTCAAAATCTTCATATCGCAAATCAGCACCGATCCGCTTAAAATAGGCGTCCATGACCTCGGTCAATGGGCCATCATAAAATGCCGTCCGGCCACCCTTTGCGATTTGCTCGAGCGTGTTGGCCAAATCGGGATTTTTGAAAATTTCTCCGGTTTTTGGGGCGCCATTGGGGAAATATGTTTCTCGCGCATTGTCAAACTCGGTTATCGTGTCTTCAAATTCTTCAAAACGTGCGAGATTGCGTTTCAAATATTCCGCAATCACCGGGGCGACCGGATGACCGCCGCGCGCATAATCGATTGTGGGCTGCAAAATATCAGTCATGGGCAATTTTCCAAAATTGCCGTGCAAGCTGAACCACCCATCAACGGTTCCCGGTACAGTGACCGGTAAATGACCAAAAGGAGGCAAGGAGGTTGCTTCGCCAAGCTGTTCCTTGAGCTTCGCCAGATCTCGCCCTTTTGGGCTTCTGCCGGAAGCATTGAGTCCATATAGCTTTTGTGTTTTTGGATCCCAGACAATCGCGAACAAATCACCGCCAATGCCATTCCCGGTGGGCTCCATCAGGCCCAGAGCCGCATTTGCCGCAATCGCGGCATCAACCGCGCTGCCGCCTTTTTTCAGGATGTCGATAGCAATCTGGCTTGCCAGCGGGTGTGCGGTGGCCGCCATCCCATGCTGCGCTATGGTGGGGCTTCGCGACCATCCTTGGCCTATGGGGCGTCCACCCGCACCAATTTCGAGCGCCGGAGCATCCTCTTGTTCCGCTTCTTGCGCTTGGGCAGGGGTAAGGGAAAGGGCCGTTGCGGCGAGGCTGATGAGGAAGATGTTGCGCATTATTATGTCCCGTCATTGTTAGGAAATTATCGCTACTCTAACGACAAAGCTTGACTTTCCAAGCATGATCTCTATGTTGCAATGCAGCAAAGGCGAAGTTTTCGTCTTGCAATGCGCTAGCGTGAGAAGTTGAACTCAATTTCGGTAGCATTGCACCATGCTCTCATTTTTCCGGCAGCCTGATCACGCGGGTCGTCTTAACGACTTGCCCTTTTCGCAGCATCCCACCGGGATGAAGCTGCGCCGAGGCTGCTATTTATAAGGTATTATTTTTGACTAAATTTTCTGATTTCGCATTGGCGGAACCAATTAAAAAACGTGTAGCCGAAGCGGGTTACACCACTCCATCCCCTATTCAACAACAGGCGATTCCGCTTGGGTTGGAAGGCAAAGACATATTGGGCATCGCTCAAACCGGTACGGGTAAAACCGCGGCCTTTTCTCTGCCCGCCATTCATCATCTGTTGAATAATAAACGTAGGCCCGGCCGCAACGAATGCCGGATGCTGGTGTTGGCGCCGACACGCGAATTGGCGCGGCAGATTGCTGACAGTATGACCGGTTATTCCAAAGGTCTGGGCATGTATGTCACGTCAGCTTTCGGCGGTGTTCCGATCAACAGGCAAAAGCGCATTTTGGCGCGCGGTGTAGACGTATTGGTGGCGACGCCAGGACGTTTGCTCGATCTCATCGATCAACGCTGCCTGACACTTGAAAAAGTTGAAATTCTCGTCCTCGATGAAGCGGATCAAATGCTTGATCTGGGTTTTATCGTGCCGCTTAAGAAAATTGTTCCGATGCTCCCGAAAAAGCGTCAAAGCCTGTTTTTCTCGGCAACCATGCCAAAAACTATTTCTCAACTGGCCGATCAGTTCCTGACCAATCCGGTACAGGTCTCTGTTGCACCGCAATCGACAACGGCGGAGCGCGTGGATCAGAAGGTCACTTATATCAATCAGGATGACAAACAGCGCCTGTTGAAGGATTTCATTAACAAGGAAAACCCCGACCATATGCTGGTCTTTACACAGACGAAGCATGGCGCGGACAAGGTTGTGAAAAACTTGATGGCGGTCGGTATTCATTCAGCCGCGATCCACGGCAATAAAAGCCAGCCACAGCGTGAGCGTGCTCTGGGCGATTTTAAAAAGGGCAAGATCAACATTCTTGTCGCGACCGATATCGCGGCGCGCGGGATTGATGTGGATGGCATCACTCATGTTATCAACTTTGATATGCCAAATGTTCCAGAGCAATATGTCCATCGTATTGGGCGGACGGCGCGCGCAGGCGCTTCTGGGATTTCCTATTCGCTGGTTGCTGCCGACGAGCGTCAGTTCTTGCGAGATGTGGTCAAACTTACCGGCGTCAAACCGGACGTGATTGCATTGCCGGAAGGCTATGATGAACCGCCGCGCGAAGAGGTTGCTCCGCGAATCTATGGCCAGAAACCAAAGCGTTATGGCGCAAAGCCAACGCGCGGAGGTCCTTCCAAGAACAAGCATGGCAATCGCAAGGGCCGTCCCGGCGGGAAGCCCGGCGGCGGTAGCGGCCGTGGAGGACCCGGATCAAGCGGGAGCAGTGGTGGTCCGAAACATTGGAACAACAGCACAAAGTCATTCAAACGGCGTCAGGCGCGTAAGTCCGACGCTTAACTAGCCAGAAATAATCATCATCCCAAACCGTTTCAGGATCTTTTTAGGGCAACATTTGCCTTGAGAGATCCTGACGCAGGTCCGGAATGACGAACCATGGCTAAGCTTGCTTTCTAAACTACAGCTTCATTTGCGACTTCATGGTTTTCTGCGTCGTATCTCCATAGGGAGGCAGGAATCCGGCAATTTTTGCAATATTGATTTTTGGCTGTCGATAGACGGCCTTCGCATGGCTGAATTCTTTGAAACCCGCATGTCCGGTATAAGCGCCCATCCCTGAAGGCCCCACGCCGCCAAAGGGCAGATCATGTTGGGCGATGTGGAAAATCACGTCATTTACCGTCACCCCGCCAGAGATTGTGCGGTCGAGAACCTTGCGCTTGTCGCTCTCCGTCTCACCGAAATAATATAGGCCCAATGGACGGTCATGGTCGTTCACATATTCAACGACTTCATCCAGATTGCGATAGGTTTTCACCGGCAGGATCGGACCAAAAATCTCTTCCTGCATTACCCGCATGTCTTCGTTGACATTTTGCAGGACGGTTAGCGGCATCTTGTTGCTGTTGGTGTTGGAAAAATCTTCGTTTCCGGGGTTTACAACCGTTTGCTTCGCTCCCTTTTGGACCGCATCATCGATCAGACCTTCCAGTCGTTCCTTGTGGCGCGCATTCACGACAGATGTGTAGTCATCATTGGCAATTAACGACGGATATTGTTCCGCGACGCTGGAGCTTATCCCTTCCACCACGGCTTCTTCCTTGTCCTGAGGCACCAGAAGATAGTCGGGCGCAAGACAGATTTGACCCGCATTCATCATCTTGCCCATGGCAATGCGCTGGGTAGATTTTTGAACATCGGC